>CAZQCR010000279.1:0-4083 GCA_964591745.1 uncultured Anaerolineaceae bacterium | reverse complement strand
CCGGCGACGGCACCGTCATCGACGGCACCACCCAGCCCGGCGCCACCTGCGGCTTCGCCGGCGGCCTCAAGATCCACCTCGATGGCACGAATGCCGGCGCTACCGCCACAGGCCTCGAAGTCACAGCCGACAACGTCACGATCATGGGGCTCGTGGTCAACCGGTTTGGCGGCTCGGGCGTTCGGATCTCCAGCGGCACGGGCAACAAGGTCACCTGTAACTACGTCGGGACCAACGTCGCCGGGACAACGGCCCTGCCCAACAACAGCGTACCCGGCGTTACCACGCTCGGCGGCATCACCGTCTGGACGGGCGCCACGAACACCACCATCGGCGGCGCGCTCGCTGGCGAAGGCAACCTCGTCAGCGGTAACAACCAGGAGCAGATCCTTGTCCGCGGTGCGACGGGAACGTCGATCGCCGGGAACCGGATCGGCCTCAACGCGGCCGGTACCGGCCTCATCCCCTCCAACGGCTCCGGCGTCTACGTTGTCGGCGCGACGAACACGACCATCGGCGGGGCAACGGCCGCCCACCGCAACGTCGTCTCCGGCATCCTTGGCTGGGCCGGGGTCGCCATCTGCGATAATGCTGGCGGCTGTGGCGGGCCGTTCAACGGGATTGCGCCCGGCTTCGGGACCGTCATCCAGGGCAACTACATCGGCACCGACATCACCGGCGCCGTCCTCCTCGGCAACGCCGGGCGGGGCATCTCGCTCGACGCTACGAACGGCACCGTCGTGAGGGGCAACGTGATCGCGGGCAACGGCGCCAACGAGGGCGGGCTCCCCGGCGTCCAGCTCTTCGCCAACGCCAGCAGCAACACGATCGGCGGCGTTAACGCGGGCGAGAACAACACGATTCGCGACAACGTCGGCGACGGCGTCGATATCCGCACGGGCACGGGGAACCGTGTGCTCCGCAACGTCATCACCGGGAACGTTGGCCTCGCCATCGACCTCGGCAACGACGGCGCGACCGCGAACGACGCTGGCGACGTCGACCCCGTCGCCCTCGATCCCAACGCCAACAACTTCCAGAACTACCCGACGATCAGCGCCTTCACCGCCGGCTCGCCGCTCGTCGTTGGCAGCCTCCCGACGAACGAGAACCTGAGCGAATTCAGCAAGGTCTACCGCGTCGAATTCTTCGCGGGCGCCACCTGCGGCAACGCTGAGCGCTTCCTCGGGTCGACGAACGTGACCCTTAGCCCCGGCGTCGCGACCCAGAACTTCAGCGCGACCCTGACCAGCGCCCCCACCGCTTCCGAGGCGGTGATGGCCACGGCCACGGACCCGGCCGGTAACACGTCGGAACTTTCGACCTGTCAGACGGGCGGCGTCGCCCCCGGCATCTCGGTCGGCATCTCGGTTACGGGCGGGAACGCGATGCTCCCGCCTCCCGAGATCGGCGCGCCGAACCCGCCGCTGGCCTACCCGGGCCTCGACGCCGTCTCGATCGCCGCGATCACGCCCGGGATGGTCCCGGAACTGACGCGGAACATCCCGAGCACGCCGCTGGCGACGATGCCCCTGGCCACCATGCCGCTGGCCACGATGCCGCTTGCGACCATGCCGCTGGCAACGCTCCCGCTCGCGACCCTGGGTGGCGCTTCGCTGCTCGACATGCCGCTGAGCACGCTGCCGCTGGTCCCCCCGCTCTCCCTTCCGCTGGAGAAGCGTCTTCCCGACGGCCACGACACGTGGGAGAACCGTATCGCCCGCACACCGGCCGGGCAGTCCGACGGCGCCCTCTTCGGGCTGCCGCTCTACACCATTACGCTCCGCACGCTGGCGAAAGAGGCGCCGGACGCCGTCGAAGGCACCGGCGCGGTCCTGGGGCGGGTCATGCTCCAGCACCTCGACCTCAGCCGCTCGCCGCTGAGCAGCCTGAGCATCGCGTCCATCCTCCTCGGCGGGCTCTCCCTTGGCCAGCTGGACGACCTGACGCCAGGCGTCCTTTGCCCGGTGGAAGCGAACTGCCCTGGCCCGGACCAGACGCTTGCAAGCGCCGAGACGAACGGGGCGAACGTGAAGAGCATGCCGCTGGCCACGATGCCGCTGGCGACGCTTGTGCTGACCACACCGCTGGCGACGTTGCCGCTGGCGACGATGCCCCTGGCGACGCTTCCGCTGGCGACCTTGCCGCTGGCGACGATGCCGCTGGCGACCATGCCGCTGGCGACCATGCCCATGACGCTCATCGAGACGACGCCATTGGCCACGCTGCCCCTCGCCACCCTCGTCGGGGCTGGCCTCGAGTCGCTCTATGGCGACCCGAGCTTCTGCAACTTCTCGGCCGGCCAAGGCTATCCCTGCCCGGGCGGGATCGACGATAACAGCACCTTCAGCGAGCTCGTCGCCGCCATCCGGGCGGACCGCGGCATCGGCACGGCGCCGTTGGCGACGATGCCCCTCGCCACCATGCCGCTGGCAACGTTGCCGCTGGCGACGATGCCCCTCGCCACCATCGGTGGCACGGTGGGGCTTGGGCCGCTGGCCACGATGGATGACCTTTTCCCGGGGAATACGACCCTTGGCGACATCTCCGGTTCGCTCGGCGGCCTGACCTTCGGGCACATCCTGATGGCGATCCTCGACCGCGGGAACTACCCATGGGAGGAGATCCCCTTCGACAAGATCAGCCCGGCTGAGCTGGGCGCGTTCCGCTCGGTGGAGTACCGCGTCGATATCGGCGCTGGCGACCTTGGCGGCCCGGGTTCGGTCGCCCTCGTCACCGTGAAGATGCCGCCGGGCTTCGGTTACAAGCCGGGCTCGAGCAGCTTTAACGGCGGCCTGCCGGGTTCGTTCGAACCGGCCGTTTCCGGCACCACGATCTCCTGGATCATCAATGGGCTCTCGGCCGGCGAGGCGATTGACGCGCTCTCGTTCGAACTCTGGGCCGGGATCACGCTCGGCGTGGCCTCGCCCTCGGTCTCCGTCAACATCGGCGGGCAGGTCGGCATCGCCGCCTCCTCGGCCGCCGCCAACATCATCGAGTTCGGCGAACCGGCAAATGACAACCCGGCCACGCCGCGCGCCGTTCTGCCCGGATTCGTCTACTTCACCTACATCCCGGCATCGGGCGATACCGACCTCTTCAGTTTCCCCGTGGGCGATATCGGCAACCGCGTTGCCGTCTACGTCCATAACCTCGATACGAAGAGCGATGCCGACTTCGGCATCTTCAGCCCGATCGACCCGGCGGTGAACGGCGCGGATACCCGCCAGGCTCCGCTGGCGACGATGCCGATCACCGATTCGAACCCCGGAGCCGCTGGCGCCGATCAATCGCTCCCGCCGGATCCGGTGAACGACCTCAACGTCTCGGTCGCTCCGCTGGCCACGCTTCCACTGGCTCCCCTCGGCGCCAACCGCGAACTGGGCGGCACCGAACAGGTTGAAGTGGTGAGCAACGACCCGATCGGCGGCCTCTTCTACGGCAAGGTCGGCCTCTACAACGGCGGCTCCTCGCCGAAGCCGCTGAGCATCCGCGTCAGCGAGCGCCCCGCGCCGCCGCCGCCGGTCTGCGGGCCGCCGAACTTCGCCGTCCCATCGCCGGCGGCCGTCACGCCCCTCGTGCTGCCCGGCCCCGGGAATGTGGGCACCGTTATCGTCGTAAACTTCCAGCGGATCGAAAAGCTGTACGGCGTGCAGGCGCGGGCGGACGTTCTGTCCAGCCTTAACGCTCTCGTGGCCGAGCTCGCTGGTGCCACCCCGCAGGCCCAGGGCGGCCCGGCCCACATCCTCGCCGTCGATACCCTCCCGGGCTTCGCGACCTGGGACGCCGGCAACACGTGTGACCCGGCCCTCGCCAACAACATCGTCGACCAGATCTCCCAGCACATCCGGACAATCAAGGCCGCCCACCCCGAGCTTCGCCACGTCGTGATCGTCGGCGACGACACGATGATCCCCTTCGCCCGCATCGCCGACGAAACGAAGACCGGCAACGAGGACACGTTCGCCAGCGCGCTCGCCGACCAGCGGACGCCGACGTACGGCGCCTTCGCCACCCGCAACATCCTGAGCGACGACCCCTACGGCACGACGGAGGCGATCAGCTACCTGAACCGCTTCCTCT
>CAZQCR010000278.1:0-4097 GCA_964591745.1 uncultured Anaerolineaceae bacterium | reverse complement strand
GGGCGGGCTGGGCCGGGAGCCCGAAAGGCAGCCCGATTGCCGAGGCCAGCTCTCGTCCCGAAAGAGGCGCTGGGGCGTGCACCGGCGGCGGCGGCCAAGAGCGGCGTGACGGTGGAGGTGGAAGGACACACGCTCGCCCTGACGAATTTGGAGAAGCGGCTCTACCCGACGGGGTTCACGAAGGCGCAGGTGATCGACTACTACACTCGCGTCGCGCCGTACGCGTTGCCCCACTACCGGGGCCGACAGATGACGCGGAAGCGTTACCCGGATGGCTCACAGGGGGCGTTCTTCTTCGAGAAGGACGCGCCGTCGCACACGCCGGCGTGGGTGCACCGATCGACGATCTACAGCGGGAGCAGCGGCCGGGATATCGACTTCATCCTGGCGGACGACCTGGCGACGATGGTCTGGCTGGCGAACCTGGCGGCGCTGGAACTCCATCCTTCGCTGGCCCTGGCCGTGAACATCTCGCAACCGACGTGCGTCGTCTTCGACCTGGACCCGGGTGCGCCAGCGGACATTGTGGACTGCTGCGACATCGCGCTGGCCTTGCGCGACCTGTTTACGCCGCTGGGGCTGCAGTGCTTCGCGAAGACGTCAGGTTCGAAGGGGATGCAGGTCTACCTGCCGCTGAACACGCCGGCCACCTACGAGCAGACGAAGCCGTTCGCCCACGCCATCGCCCGGCTGCTGGAGCGCCAGATGCCGAAGCGGGTGGTCTCGAACATGAGCAAGGCGCTGCGAACGGGCAAGATCTTCGTCGATTGGTCGCAGAACGACGAGCACAAGACGACGATCGGGGTCTATTCGCTGCGCGCGCGGGAGGTGCCGACGGTATCGACACCGGTGACGTGGGACGAGGTGGCGGCATGTGCGAGTGCACGGGACGCGGCGATGCTGCATTTCGAAGCGGGGGATGTGCTGGAGCGAGTCGGGCGGCTGGGGGATCTGTTCGGGCGGATGGTGGAGCTGCGCCAGGAGCTGCCGGCGTTGTAGCGCGGCGCCCCCAACGGCTCGACGCGGAGACGCGAAGGAACCTGGTGCGGGAGTGGGCTCTTAGAGCTGAACGTGGACGGACGTGGCGTCGTTCACGTTGATGCAGGTAGCCTTGCGGAGCATGCGCTTGATGATCGCTGTGAGAACACGGCCGGGGCCGAACTCGATGAAGGTTTCGACGCCTTTCGCACCCATGAAGTCGACCGTGTTGCTCCACTGGACGGGACTGGCGACCTGGTCGATGAGTTCGTTGCGAATGGCGAGCGGGTCAGTGGTAGGGGTGGCGGTGCAGTTGACGACGATGGGGACGCGGGGGGCGGTGATCGTGGCGGTGGCGATGTGCTGGACCATGCCCTCGGCGGCGGGCTTCATGAGGGAGCTGTGGAAGGCGCCGCTGACGGAGAGGGGGATGACCTTGGCGGCGCCCCGGGCCTTTGCGTAGTCGAGGGCGCGGACGACGGCTTCGCGGCGGCCGCCGATGACGATCTGTCCGGGAGCGTTGACGTTGCATATCTCGGCGCCGGCCTCGCGGCAGGCGTCGGCGCAATCGGCGATATCGAGGCCCAGGACGGCGGCCATGGTGCCGGGATTCTGTGCGCCAGCCTGCTGCATAAGTTCGCCGCGGGCGCGCAGGAGGCGGATGGCGTTGTCGAAGGAGAGAGCGCCGGCGGCGACGAGGGCGGAGTATTCGCCCAACGAGTGGCCCGCAACGAAGGCGGGCCGATTGAGGAGCGCGGGGTTCAACTCCGTCGCGACCTTGAGCAGCGCGAGGCTGGTGACGGCGATGGCGGGCTGGGTGTTGCGCGTCTGCTGGAGGTCCTCTTCGGGGCCTTCGAAGCAGATGGCGCTGAGTTTGAAGCCGAGGATCTCGTCCGCGCGATCGTAGAGTTCACGGGCGGAAGCGAAACCGTCGTAAAGATCCTTGCCCATGCCGACGAACTGGGCGCCCTGGCCGGGGAAGACGAAGGCGCGATCCGGGTGGACACGGTCGGAGAAAGCGAGGAAGGGCGTTTCCGCCGGGGAGTCCGTGGTCAGCTGTCCAGTTCGGGGCTGGGCATGAGTACCGCTTCCCGCCCCCGGTAGGTGCCGCAGACCGGGCAGGCCGTGTGGGAGAGGCGCGGGCTCTTGCACTGTGAGCAGTTCACGATGTGGGGCATCTTGATCGCGAGGTGGCTCCGCCGCTTCCCCTGGCGCGACTTGGGATACTTCCGCTTGGGCAGCGGTGGCATACGTGGTCTCCTTCAAGTGGTTACCCATCCGCGGAAAACTTCAGGGCGGCCAATGCCCCCCAGCGGCTATCGATCGGCGAACGGGAACAGGTGCAACTTCCCATCGTGAGGTCGGTCCCACAGTCCGGGCAGATGCCTGGACAATCGGGCCTGCAGAGGGGCTGCATCGCTGCGGCCATCTCCGTATATTGCCGCACGGCCTCCGTAATGTCGATCGTGTGGTTGGTGGCGATGGTGAACGTCTCGATGTCCCGCGTCTCATCGAGCCGGGCGCCGGTCTGTTCGTCGACCTGCTGGGCGAAGATCTCCTCGAACACGATGTGTTCCGGATAGACGACGGTGGCGAGGCAGCGGCTGCAGTGGCCCTCGATGAAGACATCGGCTGAGCATTCGACGAGGACACCCCGGGGAACGCGGACCAGCACCACTGCGCCGCTTTGGACGGGCGGCCCGGCCGAATCGCCGTCGAGGGTGTGACGACGGGTGGACCCGACGGGCTCGCGAAGGAGGAGGGAGACGTTGAAGAGCACCTGGAACCTCGCGGGTTGGAGGTTCCTCCACTATACGGCAGCCTCGCGATGGCGGGCCGCTGGCGTCTTTCCCCCGTATTTCGACGGGCGGCGCGGGCGTGGCCGGCGCCGGGTGCCATAAAGGCCGCCAGTTGGTAACGATTCGGGCGACGGAGGCCCGGAGGCGTTTACCGGCTGGGGGAGCGTCGCTACTCTTTGCGTTGCGGTTAGCCTTTGGGGCGCCGATGCGAGGGGAAGGTACGGACGTTCTATGAGCCAGGTCCTTGAGCTTCTCACTCTCCAGTCGATCGACGACGAGCTGGCGTCGTTCAGGGCAGGGCTAGCGGACGTGGAACGGCGGCTGCTGGGCGATGACGAACTGGACGAGGCGCGGCGTAGCCTGATCGAGCGGGAGACCGTGCAGGAGGCGGCGCGCCGCGAACAACGCCGGGCGGAGGCGGAGGTCGAAGACATCAGCGACCGGATAGCGCGGGAGGAGACGAGGCTCTACGACGGTTCGATCAAGAACCCCAAGGAGTTGACGAGCCTGCAGCACGAAGTGGAGACGCAGAAGGGGATGCGCAGCCGCTTCGAGGACACGCTGATCGAGGCGCTGGACAACGCCGAAGCGGCGAACCGGGAGCACCGGGAGGCCGTGAAGACGGTGACGGCCCTGGAGGCGCGCTGGCATACGGCCCAGGAGGCGCTCCGTCACGAAGCACGCCGGCTCCAGGACTTGATCACCCGGGGCGAGGCGAAGCGGGAGATCCAGAAGCCGAACGTGACGCCGCGGGCGCTACACCTGTACGAGGATCTCCGCAGGCGCAAAGGCGGCATGGCCGTTTCACGGTTGAACGGCAACACCTGTTCGGGCTGCCGGATTGCGATCCCGGACGCGCTTCGCCGGAAGGCGATGGCGCCGATGGACCTGGCGCAGTGTCCAAACTGCGAGCGGATCCTCTCGATCGGATAGGCGATGAAGGCGATCGGCTACTTTGTAGAGGGTGCGAAGCGGGCGGGCGTGAAGCGTTCCGTGGGCGAACAGAACCGGGCGTTCCTGGAGTTCTGCGGGACACAGGGGTACGAAGTCGCGGGGACGTTCCTGGACGCGGAGGGCCAGGTGCCGCGGGACGCGGGCTTCCGGCAGATGCTCCAGTTCCTCGGGCGGGACGATCGCGGGTTCGCGGTTGTGGCGGTGGACAGCCTCGGCGTGCTGGGCGCGGACCTCGGGCAGGCGGCGATGCGGCTGCTGCGGATCGAGGCGACGGGCGCGCAGGTGGTTTCGGTGCACACCGGGAAGGAGGTGGCGCGGGAGCTGGTGACGACGTGGGCCGACCGTGGAGAGGGGACACCTGTTTCG
>CAZQCR010000277.1:0-4135 GCA_964591745.1 uncultured Anaerolineaceae bacterium | reverse complement strand
GGGGAGCCAGGGCCTTCACCTGGGACTTCCGCCACTTCCGCGCCGTCGTCCTTCGTCGCGGCGAACACGTCCCGTTGCTCGTCAACGAATCAGAGATGCCATAGCCAACGCCCCCACGGCTCCGTTCCTCTGCGCCTCTGCGTCCAACCGGCCGAAAGCCGCGCTTTCCTACGGCAGCGCCGTGTAGTAGGCGTTGAACGGGTGCTCCAACCCCGGTACCGGCTTCAGGCTGCTGAACCCGGAAGCCTTGACCAGTTCGCGCATCTTCGGCTCCGGCAACCCAACCGTACCCAGCTGCAGGCCATCCGGCGTCGAACACGACGAGGACATGCAGAGCATCACCGAGATCCCCCAGAGCAGCGGCGCCAGCGGGCTCTTCAGGTTCTCTTCGTAAGATTCCGAACAGTTCACATCCACGATGAAGGCCTGGCCATCCGCCTTCACCGCCTTACGCGCCGCCGCCAGGACGAGGTCCGGCCGCGCCATGTCGTGCAGCACGTCCAGGAAGGTCATGAAGTCGTACGTCGGCGCCGCCGGTAGCCCGTCGCCGTTGTCCGGGTTGTGGAAGTGGACGTTCGTCACGCCGAGCTTTGCTTTGTTCGCCTCGGCGTGGGCCAGCGCTGTCTTCGAATTGTCGTAACCGTGGAACTCCGATTTCGGGAAGGCCTTCGCCATCGCCGTCGTCGCGACGGCCGAGCCGCATCCGATGTCGGCCACGCGCGCGCCCCCCTCGAGCTTCGCCAGCACCCCATCCAGCCTCGGGATAGCGTCCGTGATCAGCGCCGAACGGTTCCACGGTCCCAACATCCGCTCGGTCATCCCGGCCACAGGTTCGCCGCCGTCTTCGTAGGTGAAGCCCATGCCCGACTTGAAGGCCCGGGGCAGCTTCGGCAGGATCTGCATCAGCCCCGGCAGGTCGCCGAAGGCGCCGATGACGGAAGCTGGCGTGCTCTCGTCCGCTAGGCAGAGCGCCAGTTCCGGTGTGAGTTCGAAGCGGTCATCGCCGCGTACCTCCAGCATGCCCGCCGCGCCCTGGCCGCGCAGCCACTCCCGCAGCCAGCGTTCGTTCAACCCGGTCTTCGCAGCAAGCTCCTGGCTCGTTGTCGGGCCCGCCCCGGCAAGTGCCGTATATAGGCCCATCTTGTCACCCAGGTGGATCATCCCCGAGACGATCGCCCCCGTGAGGTAGCCGAAGGCCATCCCCGCTTTCTGTTCGATGATTGCCGGGTCGATGGTTGCCGTAGACATGCGGAGCACCTTTAGTCCCAGTTGGGATGAACGGACTCTACTCCTCCTGTCAATACCCTTCTGTGGTGTGCTTCACACAACGCAGCCGCGCTACGATGCCGGGCATGAACCCCGAAGAACGGACCGCTTTCCTCGCCGCTCCTTATACAGCCGTGCTCGCGACGGTCGATCCTCATGGCCGCGCCCACGCGGTCCCCGTCTGGTACCGCTTTGCCGATGGCGCCTTCCGCATCATCACCGACCGCGGCAGCGCCAAGCACCGCAACATCCAGCGCACCGGCCGCGCCACCCTCTGCATCGACGAACGCGATGGCGCCTTCGCCCATCTCACCGCTGAAGGCCCGGTCGAAGACGTCGGCCCCGTCACCTACGAAGAGCGCCTCGCCCTCCACACCTTCTACCGCGGTCCCGAACGCGCGAAGGCGATCGTCGATCGCGGTGGCCACGAACGCATGGTCCTCCTCATCCTCCGGCCGGAACGCTGGTACTCGTAGTGCCATCCGCGCCACCCTGATCCGTAGCGGCCCGCCGTGCTATCGTCCGAGTTCGCCGTACGTACTGCTCGAAGCCAGCGGCGGGGGTCAGTTTTCGCGTGTATAACGACCTTGCGGTCTTCACCGGCCGGGCCCACCCCGAACTCGCCGCCGCGATCGCCCGCCACATCGGCCGCGAACTCGGCAAGGTCGATGTCTTCGAGTTCTCCAACGAGAACATCTTCGTCCAGTTCCAGGAAAACGTCCGCCAACGCGACGTCTACCTGGTCCAGCCCTTCGTCTCCCCCGTCAACACCTCGATCATGGAACTCCTGATCATGATCGACGCCGCGCGCCGCGCCTCCGCCGGCCGCATCACCGCCGTCATCCCCTACTACGCCTACGGCCGCAGCGACAAAAAAGACCAGCCCCGCGTCCCCATCACCGCCCGCCTCGTCGCCAACATGATCGAAACAGCCGGCGCCGACCGCGTCCTTACCATGAACCTCCACGCAGGCCAGATCCAGGGCTTCTTCAACATCCCCCTCGATGAGTTGAACGCCCTCTACCCCGTCAGCCACTACTTCGCCGGCCTCCACCTCCGGGATTACACCGTCGTCGCGACCGATGTTGGCGGCGAAAAGCGCGCCCGCGACCTCGCCGTCCGTCTCGAGCTCCCCCTCGCCATCATCGATAAGCGCCGCATCGGTAACTCCGAGACGGCCGAAGCCATGCACGTCATCGGCGAAGTCGACGGCCGCAACTGCCTGATCCTTGACGACGAGATCAGCACCGCCGGGACCATCGTCTCCGCCGCAAACGCCCTTCGCCAAAGCGGCGCCCGCGAACTGATCATCAGCTGCTACCACCCCATCCTCAGCGGCCCCGCCGTCGAGCGCCTGAAATCGCTCGACGCTCGCGAGATCGTCTTCACGGATTCCGTGCCGCTGAGCGCCGACAAGCGTCTGCCGAACATGACCGTCATCCCCATCGCGCCGCAGTTCGGTGACGCCATAAGCCGGATTCACACCGGCCAGTCCGTCGGCTCGCTCTTCCAGTAACCCTGAAAGACGGAGCAGGCCGCCGTGGCGCCTCAGGACGTGGGGTCAGCCGATGAAGCGCACGCCGGGCAGCCGCGCCGTCTCAGCGCCATTGGCGAACCGCCGGTCCGACACCCAGAACTCCGCGCCATAGCGCCGGGCAATCACGTACCCCGTCGCATCGAACGTATCGGATTGGCCCAACCGAACCGCGAGTTCGAAGCCTTCGAGCTCGACGCCAGGTTCCCACGCCATACGGGGCTGGTACGACGCCATGTCCGCGAGGGCGTTCGCCACATCCGTCGATGTCAGCGTGCCCCGAAGCGTCAACTTTCGCAGGAGGGAGTGGAACTCCACCAGAACCAGCGGCGTGACGAGGACCTCGTCGTCGTCGAGGATCAGTTCGGTCAGAGCAGATGCCGCCCCTTCCGTACGCTGGCTTGGGACGATGGCGTGGCTCCAGAAGGAGGTCAAAGAGCTTCGTCGCCATCTGTCCGCCCACGCAGCTCGTCTAACACAGCGTCAACGTCGATAGGCTCACCCCCGCGCCGGGCGAGGATCGCCCGATGATGTTCCTTCAGCCGTTCAAGCGCATCGAGCCCTCGCCGTCTCCGCTCCGCCTGAAGCTCCTCCATATATTGCAGCGCCGGATGCTTCGCCTCTGTCGACATCGCCGTAACCTCACCCCCAGACTACCAGAATCGGTCTTCCGCCTGCCACGTCCGCCGCATTCCCCACCTCTGCCTCCACGCCGGGTCGAACCCGGATCGCGGCGCGCCACAACCCTCTTCTCAGCCCCCGAAGCTCGCCCGGAGGGCCCTACGCGTGCTAAACTGTTAAGGCAATCGCGCGATTCTCAGCCCGTCTCCGACGGCTCGCGCGCCGAGGCTGTAAACGCTCTATGACTTCCCCCGCCGTTAACCCCTCTTCGTACACCGCGGACAACATTCAGGTGCTCGAAGGGCTGGAGGCCGTCCGCCGCCGCCCCGGCATGTACATCGGCACCACCGATAAGTCTGGCCTCCACCACCTCATCAAAGAGCTCGTCGACAACGCCGTCGATGAGGCCATGGCAGGCCACTGCGACTTCATCGAAACCATCATCCGCGCCGATGGCTGGTGCACCGTCTCCGATAACGGCCGCGGCATCCCCGTCGATGTCCAGCGCCAGACCGGGAAGACCGCCGTCGAAACCGTCCTCACCGTCCTCCACGCCGGCGGCAAGTTCGGCGGCGGCGGCTACAAGGTCTCCGGCGGCCTCCACGGCGTCGGCGCCAGCGTCGTCAACGCCCTCTCCGAAGAGCTTTGGGTCGAAGTCGTCCCCAGCGTCGAGGCCCAGGGTGCGCAACACGCAGGCAAGGTCTACCGCCAGCA
>CAZQCR010000276.1:0-4143 GCA_964591745.1 uncultured Anaerolineaceae bacterium | reverse complement strand
CTCAGAGACCACAAACCGTGGCTAACTACTTGACCAGCAACACAGTCGCTCTCCCTGAGTCCTGCCGGTGCACCCGGCGCACCGGCACGACCGCACCGCGGCCCGACAGCCATGGAGGGCTAACCGCCCACCGAAACTACTCCACGCCGCGCCGATCGACGCTTCAGTCGCTCCGCCACGGGACCGGCGTCTCGGAGCACCGCGAGCCCTCCATAACTGTCGGGCTGCACTGGTGTCCGCCGCTTCGGGACACCCGCCCCTCGGACCTCGGACCTCGTACCATACCCCCCATGCAACCCTCCCTCTCCTTCCCCGAAGAGGCCGTCCCCCTCGATGCTCCCCTCGCCGCCCGCATGCGCCCCCGCAACCTCGATGAGTTCATCGGACAGGAGGCCGCCGTCGGCCCCGGCTCCATGCTCCGGAACTCCGTCGCCAACGGCCACCTCCCCTCCATCATCCTCTGGGGGCCGCCCGGCTGCGGAAAGACGACCCTCGCCCGCATCCTCGCCCGGAGCGTCAAGGCCACCTTCGAACAGGTCTCCGCCGTCAGCTCCGGCGTCGCCGACCTCCGCAAAGTCGTCGCCGAGGCCCGCGCCCGCCGCTCCGCCGGCCAGCGCACCGTCCTCTTCGTCGATGAGATCCACCGCTTCAACAAGGCCCAGCAGGACGTCATCCTGCCCTACGCCGAAGACGGCACCATCACCCTCATCGGCGCCACCACCGAGAACCCCTCCTTCGAAGTCGTCGCCCCGCTCCTCAGCCGCGTCCGCGTCATCCGTCTCCTCGGCCTCACTGACGAGGACCTCGCGCGCGTCGTAGCCTCAGCCCTGGCCGACCGCGACCGGGGCCTCGGGGCCCTCGGCGTCGCCATCGACGAGCAGGCGCGCGCCGCCCTCATCGAAGGGGCGAACGGCGCCGCCCGCGCCGCCCTCACCGCCCTCGAGATCGCCGCCCGCCTGGCCGGCGGCTACGGCCGCGCGTCCATCGCCCTCGAAGACATCCGCCAGGCCCTCCAGGAGCGCCGCCCCTACTACGACAAGGGCGCCGACTTCCATTACGACACCGTCTCTGCCTTCATCAAGTCCCTCCGCGGCTCCGACCCCGATGGCGCGCTCTACTGGCTCGCCCGCATGATCGAAAGCGGCGAAGACCCCCTCTTCATCATCCGCCGCATGGTCATCCTTGCCTCCGAAGACGTCGGCCTGGCCGACCCGCAAGCTCTCTCGGTCGCCGTCGCCTGCCAGCAGGCCGTCCACTTCATCGGCATGCCCGAAGGCTGGATCCCGATGGCCGAATGCTGCGTCTACCTCGCCCTCGCCCCCAAATCGGACAGCACCTACATGGCCTACCAGCGCGCGAAAGAGGACGCCCTCCGCACCTCCCACCTCCCCGTGCCCATGCACCTCCGCAACGCCGTCACCGGCATGATGAAGCAGTTCGGCTACGGCGAAGGCTACCGCTACGCCCACAGCGAAGCCGACCACTTCGCCCGCGGCGCTGGCTACTTGCCCGAAACCCTCGGCAACCCCAACTATTACGTCGCGGGCAGCCTCGGCGCCGAAGGGCCACTCTTCGAACGCCTCCAGCGTCTCCGGGAGTTCCCGGTGACGCCGAACGAACCAGCGCCCGACTCATCGAACCCGGCAGCGCCATGAAGATCGATTTCTACTACTCGAAGGTCAACGGCCGAACAAAAGAAGCCGAAGAAGCGCTCGCCCAGGCGCTTGAAGCGACGGATCTCGAACCGTCCGTCGTCACCTACATCGAAGTCCTCGATTCCGAAGATGCCAAGGCCAAGAAGTGTCTCGGCTCGCCCTCCATTCGCGTCAACGGCGTCGATGTCGAATACGGCGAACGCGAGCCCGACGAGTACCAGGCCGGCGTCCGGTACTACAACACCCCCCAGGGCTGGAAGCCTTTTCCCCATGCCCGCCTGATTGCCAACACCATCGTCGAAGTCCAGCAGCGCGCCTGATGAGTTCATCACCGCCCTCGCTATCGTGACAGACGAAGAGGACGTTCTCGCCGCCAACGGACGCTACTACGCCGCCTTCGCGACGCACGACCTCGCCGCCATGAACGCGCTCTGGGCCCTCCGCACCCCCGCTTCCTGCGTCCACCCCGGCTGGATGATCCTCGAAGGGCGCGACGACGTTATGGCGAGCTGGGCCTCCATCCTCGGCAACGAAACGCAGCCCCGCGTCGTTCCCGGCGGCGCGAAAGCGGTTATCGTCTGCGACATGGCCATGATTCACTGCCGGGAGTTCGTCGCCGGCGCCGGCCTCA
The DNA here is from genome assembly GCA_964591745.1 of uncultured Anaerolineaceae bacterium. Classification (GTDB taxonomy): domain Bacteria; phylum Chloroflexota; class Dehalococcoidia; order Tepidiformales; family Tepidiformaceae; genus JANMTH01. The sequence continues at coordinate 1,857 of CAZQCR010000276.1, read as the reverse complement.
TGGCCACGAACCTCTTCGTTCGCGAAGACGGCGAATGGCGCATCTTCCATCACCACGCCAGCCCCGTGATGGCGGCCCGCTAGCATGCCCGGCCGTGCCACCGCACCGCAGCCCGACAGTCATGGAGGGCTATCCGCCCGCCGAGAACCATCCCCAGCCGCTCGCATCCGACGGGCTCAATCCCGCCGCCACGAAACCGGCGTCTCGGAGCACCGCGAGCCCTTCACGACTGTCGGACTCGCCCCTCGGACCTCGCGACCGAGTACCATACCCCCCTCGGGTGACGGCTACCCACCCCGGCCGGGCAGCCACACTCGCGCCGTCCCCGGCATCAGCGTCTTCCCCTCGTCGTCCGCTTCCCACACCTCCAGCTCCACCTGGCCATCCGCCGAAACCGCCGTCACCCGTCCGCCGAACGTGTGATCGCGCTCCGGGAAGGCGCGACCCCGGTTCTGCCAGCCCAGGCTCAACACCCTCCCGGCCGGGCCAACCCAATCCCGCACATACTGGTGGAGCCACGCCCCCTGCAACGGACCATGCACCAGGATGTCCGGGTGGCCCTCCACCGCCGCGTACTCGCGGTCGTAGTGAATCCGGTGCGGGTTGTTCGTCGCCGCGCTGAACAGGAAGAGCTGGGCGCGGCTGGCGTTCTTCACCAGCGGCGCCATCTCCATACCGTCGGTCACGTCCTCAATCAAGCGTTGTCCGGTCATCGCCGTGTCCTCCTCTTCGTTGGCGGCGTCTGCGCGACAAACGCGCGGGATTCGCCGATAAGTTGTCGTGTCAACATCGGGTCAGGGTCGGTGATGAGAACCCACTCTTTGAGTGGCGGGCCCGTGAGGTACGAGAGCGGCTCCACCATGTGTTGGGCCACCAGTGCGGACCGCCGCGCCTGGGGCAGCTTCACCCCGGGGCCGCGCTCCGAAAGCACCACGAACACCCGCCGCGCGGCCAGCGCAACGTCCCAGCCAAACTGCCGCCGGATCGAAACCTCCGGGTCCGCCAGCAGCCAGTCGCGAAGCTCGTCCTCCTCCGTTTGCACCGCCTGTGTTCTCACCGGGCGATGCCACTGCCGCGCATCCGCGCCACCACCTCGCCGTGCTGGTTCGTGTAGCTCGTCTCCGTCGTCTGCAGCACGAACGGACCAGAGGAGCCCGACTTCTCCTCCAGGCTCTTCAGGCGCGTCTCCGCCGTAATCGTGTCGCCCGGGTACACCGGCGCCAGGAAGTCCCACTCGTCTCCTGCGGCCATCGAGCGCTTCACGTTCAGCGTAATCCGCCGCGCGTCTGCCCCCGCGCCGTAAAGGCCATCCGGGCGGAGCGCTGTAAGCGCGCGGAACGGGCCGATCGCCCACCCGAGGTACGTCGGCGGGATGATGCAGCCACGGTACCCGGCCGCCTGCGCAGCCACTTCGTCGAAGTAGATCGGGTTCAGGTCGTCCGCCGCGTAAGCGAAGCGTCGCCCGTCGTCCTGGCTGATCGTCCGCGAAATCGGGTCCGCCAGCCGCTGGCCCACCAGCGCCCGCGTTTCATCGGGAATGAGTGACTCAGTCATCGACATCTCCTTGCTCTGCTGGTCGTTTCGCCGTCGCGCGAACCCGTCACGGGTCGATCAGCACCCCGGGGTTCAGGATCCCGTTCGGATCGACCGCCTTCTTCGCCGCCCGCAGCGCCGCCGCGAACAGCTCCGGGCGCTGCTGGTCGTACCACGGCCGGTGGTCCCGCCCGACCGCGTGGTGGTGCGTGATTGTCCCGCCGTTCGCCATCACCGCATCCGAGGCGGCCTTCTTGATCTCCGCCCACATCTCCAGTTCGCCACCCTGCCGGCCCAGGCCCGAGAAGCTGTAGTACGGCGCCG
>CAZQCR010000275.1:0-4146 GCA_964591745.1 uncultured Anaerolineaceae bacterium | reverse complement strand
CCATCGACGCTGACATCGAGAAGCAGCGCACGATCCTCGACCCGAAGGAGCGCATCGCCTTCATCCAGGAGATGCAGCGGAAGATGGCCGAGTCCATGGTCATCGTGCCTGGCCACGCCAGCGCCGGGTACGCCTACGTTCAACCGTGGGTGCAGAACTACAACGCGATGGCGGACTACTCGTACGTCCCCAACTCCGTCATGAAGTCCAACTTCACGAAAGAGCGCGTCGCGAAGGGCTAACAGCGGCCGGAGCCGCGCCACAAAAGTAGCCGGCGGACGGAGCAAACGCTCCGCCCGCCGGCTTCAGCTTGCGAGGGAATGCGCGTGACACAGTACATAATCCGCCGCCTCCTCCTCATGATCCCCACCTTGCTGGGGGTCTCGCTCCTCGTGACAGCGTTCGTTCGGATGCTTCCCGGCGACGCTGTGGATATCCTCACGGCCAACAACGAGATCCAGGGCCGCGACGAGATCCTGAAGTCGGTCGTTAACGAACGGCTGGTGGCAAAGGGGATAGACCCCGCCAAGGCCGGTTTCCCGGACCGCAAGCCTATCCAGGACGAGATAATCGCGGCCCAGCTGAAAAAAGACGGCCTCGATTTTAAAACGGCGACGGCTGCCCAAAAAGAGCAGGCGAACAACGACTTCGCCCGGAACGCGTATAAAGACCAGATTCGCGAGCGGCTGGGCCTCGACAAGAACTACGTCGAGCAGTGGTGGTCCTGGGTCTGGAATGCCATGCAGGGGGACCTCGGCACCTCGCTTGCGGGCAGCCAGCCGATCGGCCCCGAACTCTGGGAGCGGATCCCCGTGAGCATCGAACTCGGCGTTCTTGGGATGATCGTGTCCATCGTCATCGCCCTGCCCGTCGGGGTCATCTCGGCGGTGAAGCAGGACAAGGCGCTCGATTACGCCGCCCGCGGCGGCGCGATCTCGATGCTGGCGCTCCCCTCGTTCTTCCTCGCGACGATCATCATCGCGGTCGCCTCGCGGTGGGGGGACTACTCGTTCCCGCTCTTCTTCAAGAAGCTGACAGAGAGCCCGAAGGAGAACCTGGAGCTGATCTGGGTCCCGGCGGTGTTGCTGGGCATCGGCCTTTCCGGCACGCTGATGCGACTCACGCGGGCGCAGATGCTTGACGTTCTGCGGCAGGACTACATGCGGACGGCACGCTCCAAGGGTCTAACGGACCGGACCGCGGTGATCCGTCATGGTGTGCGCAACGCCCTTATCCCGATCGTCACGATCATCGGCTTGCAGGTACCCGTCCTCGTAGGCGGTTCACTCGTCCTTGAGCAGATCTTCGGCATCCCGGGCATCGCGCTCTACCTCTACACAGCTATCCTGAACCGCGACTTCCCGGTGATCATCGCGGTGAACATGATCATCGCAGTGGTCATCGTGTTCGCGAACCTGTTTGTCGACCTCACCTACGCGGTCCTCGACCCGCGCATTCGGCTTTCCTAGGAGAAGACCCATGGCAACGAGCAGCGCACGGGGCGCCCAACTTGGCGGCGACTTCTTCCGGGCGGAACGCCCCCTGGCTACGCGCCTGAGTGTCGGCGCCCTCAAGTTCATCACGACCAAGCCGCTGGGCGCGTTTGGGGCCGCGGTGCTCATCATCATCGTCATTGTGGCGATCTTCTCGCCCTGGATCGCCACCTACAACCTGTTCGATCAGGATAAGGAGAACTTCCTCAAGGGGCCCAGCGCCGACCATTGGTTTGGAACGGACGAGAGCGGCCGAGATGTCTTCTCGCGCATTGTTTACGCTTCCCAGGTTACCGCCCTGGTGGGCATAGGGACGGTCATCCTCGTCTCGATCCTCTCCCTGCTCGTCGGAGTGACAAGCGGGTACTTCGGCGGCACCCTGGACTTCCTGGTCCAGCGCATCGTCGATGTCTGGCTCAGCTTCCCCGCTATCTTCCTGATCCTCACGCTTCTCGCCCTCCTCAGCATCACCCCAGGAACCACGGGATTCTTCGGGCTCGGCCGTGGGCCCGATTGGGGTCCCGACCCGAACGGTGGCCCGTGGTTCTGGAACACGCTCCCCCGGACGACGATCGTGACCCTGGCGCTTGGCCTCGTGCTTGCCGGGGGCGCGTCTCGCGTGGTCCGCAGCGCCGTACTCGCGACGAAAGCGAATCCGTATATCGAGGCGGCCACAGTCATTGGCGCCACCTCGGGACGGACCATCATCCGCCACGTCCTCCCCAACATCATGCCGACGGTCATCGTCCTGGCGACGCTCCAGCTGGGTACGGCCATCCTCGCGGAGGCGACAATTAGCTTCCTCGGCCAGGGCGTGACGAACTTCCCGACGTGGGGCCAGATGCTCGCCGGCAACCGGCTCCTCTTCGAGAACCACATCTACCTGATCATCTTCCCGGGCCTGGCGATCTTCCTCGCGGTCTTCGGCTTCAACATGTTGGGTGATGCCTTGCGCGACGTGCTGGACCCGCGGCTGCGCGGTTCGCGATAGAAGGTTCCGGGGAGACCCCGCTAGACAGAGCATCGCCGCCCGCCGCACGCTGACCGCCATGTCCTTCGCCGAGCGCCTGGCCGCCGGGGCCTTTCCCGTCGCCCTCGAGATCACGCCCCCGCAGCGGTCGCTGCCACACGTGCTCCTCCGGCGCGCACGGCTGATCGGGGACTACGCCACCGCCGTCAACGTCATCCAGCGCCCCGCCCGCCAGTCCTCCCTCGATGCCTCGATCGAGCTCCGCCAGGCGGGCATCGAACCCGCCTGGCACCTCGTTACGCGCGGACGCAGCCGGGAGGTACTTACCACGGACGTTCGGCGCGCCCACAAGGCGGGCATTCGCCAGGTGCTCTGTATCCGCGGCGACCACGCCGGCGACGACCTTCCCGGCGCGCCCACCATCCGCGAGACGATCGAGCTGGTTGGCGCCCTGGCGCCCGGCGCGCTCATCGGCGCGACCGTGAACCAGTACCTGCCCGATCGCGCGGCGGTCCTCCGCAACCTCTTCCCGAAGCTTGCGGCCGGTGCGGCCTACGTCCAGACGCAGCCGATCTTCGCCCTCGGCGCCCTGGATTCGCTCGCGGTCGCGGTGAAGGACCGTTCGCCCGCCACAGCCGTCGTTGCCATGGTCATGCCCCTGCCGACGGTCGCCGAGGCGGAGCGCATCGCCAACCGCCTCTCGCTTTCCGAGGTCCCTTCGACGGTGGGCTGGGACGCCTTCGACGAACTCATCGCCTCACTTGCCGCCAGCCCCCTCGTCGACGCCATGGCGATCATGACCCTCGATATGGATCCACCGCCCGAGGCCGCCGCCGAGATCCTCGACTCCCTCACCAGGGCGGGCGTGGTCTGACGTCCTCCAGGGAGTCACGGCGCGGCAGGCCCTACGCCCCCGGCTTCTCGGCGTTCGCGCCGCCCGGGATAGCGGCCAGCAGCCGGCGTGTCGCTTCCGCTATCTCTGCCACCGCTTCCTCGAAGGGCTCGGCGTTCTTCTTCGAAGGGACGCGATATCCGCTGACTTTACGCACGAACTGGAGGGCGGCGGCGCCGATCTCTTCCGGGGTGGCTGGTTCATCGGCGCGGCGAAGGGTCTTGATGCTGCGGCACATGCGCGTACTTTGAGTTGCCAACCCGGCGATGTCCAGAAGAACCGCGGCAAAGGTAGCGCCGCGTCGCTCCACCCTGTCTAATGGCCCAACTACCAGGTATCGGAGCAATCGTTCTATGGACCTCGCAAGCATCGACCACGCACTCACCACCACCCGGTCCGTTCGCAAGCGGCTCGATTTCTCGCGTCCCATCGACCGCAAGGTCATCGAGGAGTGCATCGAGATCGCCCTCCAGGCGCCCTCTGGCTCGAATCGCCAGGGCTGGCACTTCATCGTCGTGACGGATGCGGCGAAGCGGAAGGCGATCGCGGACATCTACCGCGAGCTCTTCACGCTTTATGCGGACAACCCGGCGGCCGCCGTCGAGTACCCCGACGACGACCCTCGCGCCGCCCAGCAGCCCCGCGTGCGTGACTCGGCCACCTACCTCGCCGACCACATGCACGAATGCCCCGTGTTCATCATCCCCTGCATCGAAGGCCGCACCGACGGCGCCCCTTCCGGTCAGCAGGCCGGCTTCTGGGGCTCGATTCTGCCTGCCGCCTGGTCGCTG
>CAZQCR010000274.1:0-4152 GCA_964591745.1 uncultured Anaerolineaceae bacterium | reverse complement strand
GCTCCCCTCAGCGGGCGCGGGCAGGCCTCACCACTCCGGCGACAGGCGCACCCCCCGGCCAGCGGCCGCGGAGGGCCGCGACTCCTACAGCTGCGTGAGCCGCAGGGTGACCACCGGCAGGGGCACACCGCCGAGGTCCTGTTTGTACGTCTCCTCGCCGCGCAAAAAGTCGAACACCCGCTGCCCGCGTTCGATCGCTTCGCGGATGGCGAGCACCTTGGAGAGCAGCCCCACCGCGAGCGAGGCGAACGCCGGGTCGTAGCCGCTGTTGTAGAGATAGGTCGTGCCGCCGTGCTCGAACGCGAACAGCATCGCAGCGTCCACACCGTCGATCGAGAGGGTCGAAAGCCGTGTCATGCCGAGGTCGGCGAACGTGGCCGCAAGTTCGCGAAAGAACGCCTCCATGACCGGCGTGAGGAACTCATCCTTGTCGCCCCGGCTGATCCGCATCAGTTCGAAGAAGCGGTCCATCCGGGGCTCAACGTCTTCCCGGGTGGTTGCGCTGGTGAACGCGATCGTCCCCGCGGCGGCCAGGTTGCGCAGCTTTCGCCGCACTTCGTGGCGGTCGTGTTTTGATAGCCCGGCGACGTACGCTTCGAATTCGGCGGGCAGTTCTACTCGCGGGCAGACGGCCTCGTCGTCCACGCCGAAGCTCCAGCCCATCGCCGGGGCTGCCTGGTTGAACGCTTCCAGCAGGGTTGAGCCCGCGGGCAGCCCCCACAGCCGCGCGGCCGGGGTCAGGTCTTCCGCCAGCCATTCGAGCAGCCCCGCGGCGGCCGCCGCTTCCGCGCCCGGTTTCACCAGTAGGCCCGTGTAGTCCTGCACATTGTGGTCGCCGAGGGTGACCGCCGCGTCACGCTCCATCTCGAATGGCGCGACTCCCACGAGTTCGTCATCCAGGCGGATGGAAAGGAACACCGCCGCGCTCGCGGCGCCGAAGTGCCGCAGCCACACCGCGTGCCACGCCGGGTGGGCGAAGGGCGTCGCTCCGGCGATGGTCTCGTGCAGCGCCGCCCACTCGGGAGCGAGCTGCTCGAACGCCTCCGAAGTCACCATCGGGCCGGCCGGCCGGCGCCGGTGTCTCCGGCCTTCGCTTTCGCCGTCGCCCGGTTCGTCGTCTTCCATGGCCGCTGATTCTACCGGGTAGCGGCTGTCGCGCCTTGCGGAAGTGCCCGGAAGAGCCTGAGCCCGGGTCAAGAAACCGACTATGCCGCGGCATACCAGCGCCATTAGCCGCGACGAATCTGGCGTCCGCACAAAAAGCCTATACTCGTGGTGGAATGAAGCGCACTCTCGCCTTCGAGCTTCTCTCTCCGGTCAGGCAGCAGATTGTCCTCACGCTCAAGCGGCGCGGGCAGTGCAGTATGGAGACGCTCGCCTCCGAACTCTTTCTTTCGAGCGGGGCCGTCCGCCAGAACCTCGCTGGGCTTGGCGCGCAGGGCATCGTGGAGTACACGGCTGAACGCGCCGGCCCCGGCCGTCCGCGCCACCTCTACCAGCTGACGGGCGACGGGCACAGGCTCTTCCCCGAGATCTACCACTCCGTTGCCGACGCGCTTGCGACCGCCGTGGAAGGCCTCGGTTCCGATGTCTCCGAAAAGGTTTTCGACCGCGTCGCGGAGAGCCTGTTCTCCACGCTCATGTTCCGGGTAGAGGGGCGGACTCCAGAGCAGCGACTGGAGGAACTCGTCGCCGTGCTGGACGAGAACGGCTACCTCCCCGAATCGCGCCAGGTTGTCCCCGGCACGCACGAACTGACCGTCTCGAACTGCCCCATCTTCGAACTGGCCCGCCATCACCCGGCAACCTGTGAAGCAGAACTGCGCTGCATTCAGTTCGCCGCGGGCGATGCCACCGTGAAGCGGACGGAGAGCCTGATGCAGGGCGACAGCCGCTGCACCTTCATCATCCGCCAGCCGTAACCCCGCCTCTCGGCCATGCCGTTGTTGCTCCTGCCGGCGCCATGCCCCACACCGGGGCACTGCGGCACAATGTCTGGGTGATCATCGCCGACCTCAACGACGTTAGCCGAATCCACGGCGGCCGGACGATCTTCAGGGGCCTTTCGTGGTCGCTCCAGGATGGCGAGAAGATCGGCCTCATCGGCCCGAGCGGGGCGGGCAAGAGCACGCTCATGCGCACCCTCGCGGGAGACGAGCGCCCGGAGGCCGGCAGCGTCACCTTCCGCCGCGGGGCGAAAGTCGCCTACCTCCCCCAGGAGTTCACCGGCGACCCTTCGCGCACGGCCTTCGACGAGCTTCTTTCGGCCCGCGGGGACCTCGCCGAGATCGATGCAGCAATCGCTGCCTGCGAAACGGCCATGGCGGACTCGGAAGTCCTCGCCGATGCGGCCCGCTTCGACGCGGTCCTCCATGAGCACGCCAGCCTTCTCGACCGCTACGAAGCCGCGGGCGGCGCCGCCGTCCGCAACCGGGCGGAAACCCTCCTGCGTGCGCTCGGGTTCGACGAAGACGCGTGGTCACGCCCGATGGGCGTCCTCAGCGGCGGGCAGCGCAAGCTGGTGGGAATCGCCCGCTGCCTCCTCCAGGAGCCGGACCTGCTGCTCCTCGACGAACCGGACAACCACCTCGACCTCGGCCGCAAGGCGCTCCTTGAAAAGGTCATCCGCGACTTCGATGGCACCGTCGTGGTCATCTCGCACGACCGCTACCTGTTGGACGAGACCGTCGAGATCATCGCGGAGATGGACTACTCGAAGGAGAAGGGTGTTGGCCTCACGCGGTGGGATGGCAACTACAGTAGCTACGCCACCCAGAAGGAGCTCGCTCAGCTCCGCCAGGCCCAGGTCTATAGCTCCCAGCAGCAGGAGATCGAGCGCCTGGAAGCCGCGGTCGCCCGCTTCCGGCTGTGGGCGAAGATGGTCCTCGACGTCCGCCACAAGCGCCAGGCCGATAACAAGCAGCGCCAGATCGACCGTATGGAGAAGGTGGAGCGGCCGGTCCTCGAACGGCGCAAGATGAACCTCGCCTTCCGCCCGGCCCAGCGCGGCGGCGCCAAAGCCGTGGAACTGCGAGGCATCGACAAGGCGTTCGGCGACAACATCGTCCTCCTCGGCGCGACCGCCACGATCATGGGTGGCGAGCGCGTGGGCATCGTTGGACCCAATGGGGCGGGCAAGTCTGTCCTCCTCAAGCTCATCCTCGCGCAGCTCGCGCCTGACGGCGGCGAAGTCTGGGTTGGGCCGAGCATCACCACCGGCCACTATTCGCAGGAGCACGAAACGCTCGACTTCCGGCAGACGCCGATCGAGGCGCTGCGCGAGGTGAAACCGATGTTCGAAGGTGAAGCGGTCGCCCAGCTGCAGCGCTTCCTCATCCCCTACGCGGCCACAACCCAGCCGATCGCGAAGCTCAGCGGGGGCGAGAAGAGCCGGGTGCAGCTCGCCCGCCTGATGCAGCTCGGCGCCAACTGCCTGGTCCTGGACGAACCGACGAACAACCTGGACATCCCCGCCTCGGAAGTCCTGGAAGCCGCGCTCAATGCGTTCGCCGGGACCGTCATCGTGGTCTCCCACGACCGCTACCTGCTGGACCGGCTGGTGGACCGCGTCATCGAAGTGGACGACGGTCAACTGCGCGTCTTCGAAGGCGGCTACAGCTACTACGCCGAGGAGTCTGAAAAACGCCGCCAGCGGTCTCAGCCGGTGGTCCGGGAGTCTATCCCGGACGCGGTCCGGACGAGCCAGCCGAAGGCGAAGCAGCCCACGCGCCGCTGGTAAGCTATCTGTCACGCGCGGAGGCTTCGCTCGGCGTACATTGGCTGCACAACCAAATTCCAAGGATCACTCAATGGAACTCGCACCCAAACAGGCCGGCTTCGATGCTTCCCGGCTCGAACGCATCACTGACCACCTCAACCGCAACTACATCGAATCCGGCAAGATCGCCGGCTGCCAGGTGGCCGTCTCCCGCCACGGTCTCCCCTCCTACTTCCGCTCCTTCGGCCGTATGGACCGTGAGCGCGACACGCCGATGCGCGACGACACGATCTTTCGCATCTATTCCATGTCCAAGCCGATCACCTCGGTCGCCCTGATGAGCCTGTATGAAGAGGGCCACTTCCAGCTCAACGACCCGGTCCACCGCTTCATCCCCGAGTGGAAGGACCAGCAGGTCTATGTCTCCGGGGAAG
>CAZQCR010000273.1:0-4185 GCA_964591745.1 uncultured Anaerolineaceae bacterium | reverse complement strand
AGGATTGCTCGCGGCTTCGAGCTTTACCGACATCTTCTACATTGTGCGACGACAGCTGGGGAGGGACATCGCGTGGCGAGCCGTCATGAGATGCTCCGAGACGTTCAACACTGTCAACGTAGGGCGCCTGGACATTCAGCACGCCCTTGCTTCTCCCGGGCGGGACTTCGAAGACAACCTGCAGATCGCCGTAGCCGCGAGGCTCGGTTGCGACTTCATCGTGACACGCGATCTCTCCGATTTCGCCAGTGCCAGCGTTCGCCCGATTCATCCGGCTGAGCTCGCGGCCATGCTTCGAAGCGACACGTAGGTATGTCGCGCTATTCCATTTCGCCCCAGTTGCGCCCCTGCTTCAGGTCAACCCTGAGCGGCACGGCCATCTCGACGCTGGCCGGCATCAGGCGCACGGCGATCTCCTTCACGGCCTCGGTCTCATCCGCCGGGCACTCGAAGATCAGCTCGTCGTGGACCTGGAGAAGCATCTTTCTCCGCACGGGTTATTCTGTGGGCTATGGATCGCTCGGTGCCCCCGCGTTTCGGCCACGAAGAGTCTGTCGCCGCGGTTCGGGCCTTCTTCGACCGTCTGGCCGATGCTGAGTGGGACCGCCTAGCGAGTGATGTTGCCGGCCGGGTGAGTTCGCACGTGCATGGACACTTCCTTGAGCAGTTCGTTTTTCCAGGGATGCGTGTGCTTGAGATCGGTGCCGGGCCGGGTCGATTCACGATCGCGCTCGCACGCATCGGCGCGCGCATCACGGTAACCGACATCTCACCGGTCCAGTTGTCGCTGAACGCTCGTCATGTAGGTGATGCGCTCGCGGAGACGGCGGTCGAAGCTCGGCACCTCCTTGACGTATGTGACGTGTCGAGTTTCGCGGACGGGGAGTTCGACGCGGTCGTGGCATTTGGCGGTCCCCTCTCGTATGCGTTCGAGCGCGCGGAGGAAGCCCTTGTAGGATTGCTCCGCATTACCCGGAAAGGCGGGCCAATCGTTGCTTCGGTCATGTCGACCCTCGGTTCTTACCGTCATCTCCTCGGGAGCGTCGTCGAGATCGGCGAGGAGTTCGGCGAGGACGCCAACGACCGCATTCTGGCAACGGGGGACTTACGCGAGATTCAGCCGCCGGGCTCTGGCCAGCATCTGTGCCGGATGTTCCGGTTCCGTGATGTTCAGGCGCTCGTGGCGGGGGCTGGTGGGAGTCTGATCGGGGCATCGGCCAGCAACTGGGCGTCGCTTGGGGACAAGGCGGTCCTGGAACGGATAGCTGCCGACCCGAGTCGTTGGGCCCGCTTTCTGGATCGAGAAGCCGAGCTGTGCTCGGAGCCCGGTGCGGTCGACGGGGGCACCCATCTGCTGTTCGCGGCTGAAGCGCGTCAGCAGCCGAGCGCAGCGGTTTGAAGGATTCGGACGCTCCGGGCGTAGCGTCGAACCTCCACCTACTCCATTTCGCCCCAGTTGCGCCCCTGCTTCAGGTCAACCTTGAGCGGCACTGCCATCTCCACGCTGGCGGGCATCAGCCGCACGGCGATCTCCTTGACGGCCTCCGTCTCATCCGCCGGGCACTCGAAGATCAGCTCGTCGTGGACCTGGAGAAGCATCTTGCTGCGCAGCCCGCGCTCCCTCAGCTCGGCGTCCACCCGGATCATCGCGACCTTGATGATGTCGGCGGCGGCGCCCTGGATGGGCATGTTGATCGCCTCTCGCTCGGCGGCGCTGCGCACCTGGAAGTTGGAGCTGTGGATGGCTGGCAGGTATCGACGGCGTCCGAAGACCGTCTCGGCGTAGCCCTTCTCTTTGGTCAAGGCGAGGGTGGTCTGTTGCCATTCGGCGATGCCGGGGAAGCTGTTGAAGTATCCGCGGATGAAGCCGTCCGCCTCTTCCCGCGTCATCCCCGTCCGGCTGGCCAGGCCGAACTCACCCATCCCGTAGGCGATGCCGAAGTTCACCATCTTCGCGGTGTCCCGCATCTGCCGCGTGACGTCCCCAGGTTCGACGCCGTAGACCGTGGCCGCGGTCGCGCGGTGGATGTCCTGGTCCGCCAGGAAGGCTTCGATGAGCCCGCGGTCCCCCGTTACGTGGGCCAGCACGCGAAGCTCGATCTGCGAGTAGTCGGCGGCTACGAGCCAGGGGTCGTCGAAGCGCGCGGCCACGAACGCCCGCCGGATTTCGCGGCCCCGGTCCTCGCGAACGGGGATGTTCTGGAGGTTCGGGTTGTTGCTGCTCAAGCGGCCCGTCGCCGCGACCGTCTGCTGGAAGTCCGTGTGGACGCGGCCATCCTCCGCCACCGTGCCCGGGAGCGCGTCGAGGTAGGTGGACTTCAGCTTCGTCAGCCCCCGGTACTCGAAGATCATGTCGATGATCGGCGTCACCGCGCGGAGCGATTCGAGTGCACGCTGGTCCGTGCTGTGGCCCTGCGTGGTCTTGCGCGTCTTGGGGAGCCCCAGCTCCTTGAAGAGGATGTCGCTGAGCTGCTGGGGGCTGCCGATGTTGAACTCGTGGCCCACCATCGCGAAGACCTCGCGCTCGGCCGTGGCGATCTCGCCGGTCATCTTCTGCGACATCTCCCTGAGCACGGGGATATCGAGCGCGATGCCCTCGTGCTCCATCCGGAAGAGGACGGGCACCAGCGGCAGCTCCATCTCGGCGTAGAGCGGCCATTGGCCTCGTTCGTGGAGCTGGCTCTCTAGCTGGGGCCGCACCCGGAGCAGCATCTCCGCCTGCTGGCAGGCGTACTCGGCCACCAGCGGCATTTCGACCTGGGCGAGCGGCACGGACTTGCGCCCCGTCCCGGTGAGGGTAGAGAGCCCCACCATCTCCACCTGGAGGCGTTCCGCGACCAACGACTGGAGCGTCGACGACGTTTCGCCGAGCAGGAACGCCGCGATCGACACGTCGAAGCCGGAACCGCCCAGTTCGACCCCGTGACGGCTGAGCATGTGCATCAGGTACTTCGAACCGTAGGTCGTCTTCTCGATCGCGGGGTCGGCCAGCAATGGCCCAAGTGCCGCGAAGACGTCTCGGAGCGGGAGCTGGGGTGCCGGGTTCTCCAGGCTTGGGGCATGACCGACGGGCACGTACCAGCCCGTCCCGGGGGCCGTGGCGAAGGAGAGGCCGAGGAGGATCGGGTGGGTGGTGTCACCGGCCGCGGAAAGGCCGGCCAGGGCGAACGAGGCGGCGGCGCCAAGCGTCGTTGCCAGTGCCGCGAGCTCCTCCGCCGAGGAGACCGTTGCGTAGTTCGACTCGATGGCGCCGGCGGCCTGTTTCTCAGCAGTTGGCTGGGAACCGAGGACCTCCTGGAGGCGCTGGGAGAGCATGCGAAATTCGAGTTCGCGGAAGAGCTTGAGCACCCGCTCCTGGTCGTACTCCTGCACCCGGCAAGCATCGAGGTCGAACGCGATCGGGAGGTCGGTGTGGATCGTGACCAGCTCTTTGTTCTGGCGGGCGGTCGCTTCGCCGTCGATCAGCTTCTGGCGGAGGGCGGGCTGCTTCACCAGTTGGACGCTCTCGTAGATCTGTTCGACGCTGCCGAACTGGCGGATGAGGTCAGTCGCGGTCTTTTCGCCGATCCCCTTGATGCCCTCGACGTTGTCGCTCGTATCGCCCTTCATGGCCTTGTAGTCGATCATCAGCTTCGGTGAGAAGCCCCACTTCTCAGCCGCCTTCGGCTCGTCGTACTCGACCGTATCGCGCTGGTAGGGACGGAACATGAAGAGCTTGACGTTGGGTCCAATCAGCTGGACGAGGTCCGTATCGAGCGTGGCGATGTAGACCTCCATGCCGGTGGCGCCTACCTCCCTCGCGATGGTGCCAGCCACGTCGTCGGCTTCGAAGCCCTGGAGTTCGTAGATCGGGATGTTGAACGCTTCGAGCATTTCGCGGACGCGCTTCATCTGGACGATCAGTTCGGACGGCGTCTTGCGGCGGGTTGCCTTATAGGCCTCGCTTGCCTCGTGCCGGAAAGTGGGGCCGCCGAAATCCCAGGCGGCGCAGATGTGCGTAGGCTTGAGCAGGTCGAGCACACGAATCAGCGTCTCAGCGTAGCCGTGGGTGGCGAAGGTCAGTTCGCCCTTGGAGGTCATGAGCGGCCTATCGCTGTTGGCGAAGGCGAAGAAGGCGCGAAAGAGTATCCCGTGGGAATCGAGGATGACGAGGCGGGGCTTCTGGCTGGTGGCTGGCACGATGGC
>CAZQCR010000272.1:0-4210 GCA_964591745.1 uncultured Anaerolineaceae bacterium | reverse complement strand
TAGTCGCGACCCACAGCGGTCGCGGGCGCGCTTACTATCCCCGCACACCCGCGCCCCCAGGTCGATTATCCGTTCCGGCCCGAAGCTGGTACCATCAATGTTTCGCGGGGTGTAGCTCAGCCTGGTAGAGCGCTTCGTTCGGGACGAAGAGGCCCCCAGTTCAAATCTGGGCACCCCGACCATGCACGATCGTCGGGCGAACGACGCCCGCCCTCTCCCCCTCCGTTCTGCTACTTCGGTCCCTCCTGCTACCCTCAACGCCATGTCTGCAATCGGCCGCCGCGAGATCGTGGGTCTGCTGCTCTTCGCCCTGGCCCTGGCCGTTACTATCAGCTTCTACCTGCCCGGACTGAGCAACGACGAGCCATCCGGCCTCAGCGTTTCCGACCTAAAGAGCTCTTCCACCCCGCAGGGCACCGCTTCGGGCACGCCCATGGCCGATCCCGGCGGCTGGCGATTCTCCTACCAGGCCGACGATGGCAGCGGTGGCCGCGCCGAGTCTGGCCCCGCCACCCGGCTCGACCTGGCCTTCGACGAAGAACCGTCCGCCGGCCTGCCAGAGGACCAGTGGATCCTCACGGCCCAAGCCTCGGCCACCCTCCAGCCCGGGGACTACCAGTTCGTCATCGAGTATCGCGGCTCCATCGTCGTCCGCGTAAACGGAAACAGCCTTCTCACCACCGAGAACAACGGAGCGACGATCGCCGCCACCATCGTCTCGTTTCAACACACGCGTGGGCGCGTCACGATCGAGATCACCGCGCGGGACAGCGTTGGCCCATTCGTCCTCCGCTGGAAACGATGACGCGGCGAGTTTTCGCCAGCGTGCTGCTACGCCCACAACCGCCTGATCGCCGCCGCCACGCCATCCTCGTCCGCCGAGAGCGTGGTCGAACCGGCACGCGACAGCACGTTCGCTGTCGCGTTCGCAACCGCTACCGCATGGCCGGCCACCTCGAACATCGGCAGGTCCACGTCGCTGTCCCCGAACACGACCGCCTCGTGCAGCGCCACGCCCAGCGCGTCGCAGAGTTGGCGGAGCCCGTGACCCTTATGTGCGTCTGGCGCCGTCGCCGTTACGATCTCGCCGCCGTTGAACGAAAGGGCGCGGTGCAGCGCCACCCGGCCCTGCCATGCGTACAGCTGCTCCAGGTTCTCGTCCTCGAGTTCGGGCTGGATAAGCGCCGTCAGCATCCCCTCAAGATCCACGCCCGCCAGCGATTCAACCACCTTCAGCCCCGGCCGTGGGACCACCGCCCATGAGGGTGTGGGCGATTCCCGGCGAAACGTGAAATCCGATGTCGAAAGCGTCGCCGTCCAACCTGCCCGGTCCGAAAGCTCCGCGATGAACCGTGCGAAGTCCGCCGGTAACGGCGTCCGGGCGATCGTCGTACCGTCGGCATGGCGGACGTCTGCACCGCCGCAACAGACCGCCGATGGCTGAATGCCGTGAGGTTCGAACTGCCGCATCGCCGATTCGTAGGATCGCGCCGTCGCGGCTGCCACGTGCACCCCGCGGGCCATCAGCCAGCGCAGCGCCTCCGCGTTGGTTTCGCTGATAGCGTTCTCGCTGTTCAACAACGTGCCGTCGAGGTCGAACGCGGCCAATCGATACATGCTCCGCCATCCTAGCGGGGGCCGGCCCTACGGTCGGTCCGCCGGGCCGCCGTTGGCTCGCAGCATCAGCGTCGCAAGCGCCGCCACCACGAACACAACCACCACCACCCCACCCAGCGCCGGCAAGAACCAGCCTGGTCTCCCGCCCGGAACGGTCGCGTCAGCCGAAGCGCCCGGGTCTCCGTCGTTGCCGGGGACCGCCGTCACCTCGGCCCCGGGCGCGTCCGGCGCCTCCGTCGGCGGCGCCGGCACCTTCACCGCGTCCGCGTCTCCGCACACCTTCCCCGTCGAGGGCAACGAAAGCTCCAGCAGGTACCGGTTCACCGCGCCATCAATGCAGCCGTCGCCGTGCAGGTAAGCCGTATGTCCTTCGCCACCGAAACTCAGCAGCCTTGCCCCTGGCAGCTGCCGGCTCACCGCAACGCCCCATTCGTACGGCGTCGCCGGATCTCCGCTCGTGCTGATCACCAGGATCGGCGGAGCACCCGCTGCCTTCGGTACGGTCACCGCATCGGGAGGCGCCGGCCACAACGTACAGGCGATGAAGCTGGCGAAAGCGGGCCCGAAGCGCGGCGCGATCTTGGCGTATTCCGCCGCCGCCACCCGGTAGCTCCTCAGATTCGTCACCGGTTGGCCCGCCGCCTGGTCGATGCAGTTCACGGCCGTGTTCGTCTCGCTCGAGTTGTCGTAGCCGTTCGGCCCGCGGCTCAGGTAGTCGTCCGTCAGCCGAACGAGCCGTGTTCCGTCGCCGTCCAGTGCGTCCTCTATCGCCCGGACAAGGCTTGGCCACCTCTGCTGTGTGTAAAGCGGGCTTATCAGCCCGAAGAACACCTCTCCCGGCCCGGCTGCCCGGTCCGCGCTCCTCGACGGTATCGGAGCCGCTTCCGCCCGGCGCATCACCTCATCGATCGCCGCCCCGGCGCCACCCCGCTTCGTCAGCCCACAATCATTCGTTTCACACTCCGCGATGAAGGCGTCGAGCGCCCGCTCGAACCCCGCCGCTTGCGTCCGGTTCCGCTCGTCCGCGCTCAGGGCCAGGTCAACCGCCCCATCCAGCACCATCGCCCGGATCCGGCCAGGGAAGAGGTCCGCGTACGCCTGCCCTATCACCGTCCCGTAGGAGTAGCCAACGTAGTTCAGCCGCTCCTCTCCCAGGGCCACCCGGATGGCATCCATGTCCCGCGCCACGTTCTTCGTCCCCAGGTGGGGCAGCAACGCCCCCGATTCGCGCTCACACTCGTCCGCCATCTTCTGGTTCTCCGCCACCACCTCAGCCCACTCCGCTTCCGTATCGGGCGAAGGGTCCGTGGCGATGAGCGCCTGGAGGTTCTCGTGGCAGTCCAGCGGCGTGCTCGCTCCGATGCCCCGCGGGTCCCAGCCCACGATGTCGAAGCGATTCCGGATATCGCTATCAAGCCCGCGCGCCCAGGCCCGCGTGAATTCGATCCCGGAGGCGCCCGGCCCGCCAGGGTTCGCCAAAGGACACCAATCCGGTCGCTCTTCTTCAAGGCCGGCAGCCGCACCATCGCAAGCTCGATCGCCCCGCCCTCCCTGTTCGCGTAGTCCAGCGGCACGTCGATGGTCGCGCATTCGAAGCTGCCGCCGCACTCAGCCCACCGGATGGCCGTCTGCGCCTGCGCCGGGCGCTCGCCGCCGCCGGCCACGCCAAACACGGCCACGAACGCGAACAGGGCAAGGGCGGCGCGTAACATGCGCTTATGGATACCACAGCGCCGGTTCAGGGGCTGTAGGGCCTGTCCCGCCCTGTCAAAGCTCCTTCACCAACTCCCACATGTCCCGCAGCGGCAGGCCGCCCTCCTCCAGCGGGACGCCCGGCTTGATCGCTCGTACCGCGTCCATCGCGTCGAGATGGATCCGAACCACTCGCCAGCCCTCCCCCAGGAAGAGCGAGATCGCGCCTACGTTCGGGTTGGTGGTGAACAGCTTCGCCTGGCCCACTCCACGCCCTCGCAGCTCTCCTTCAGCGAAGCCCAGGATGGTCCGGCCGTAGCCGCGCCCCGCGACGAACGCGTTCAGCGTGACGACCTCCGCCGTACCTTCGTTCTCTACGAACCAGGTAACGGCCGCCGCAACCTCTCCCGTCGCCAGGACGAGCACCGCGCCCTCGACCTCGTTCGCCCTGTACGTTCGCTCGGGAGTGACCACCGCTCCGCCCCACGTTTCCAGCACGCGCTCAACCTCCGCCAGCGTCCCAGCGCGAATGGAGTACGGTTCAGCCACGGGGCCACTGTCGCCGGTAGAGGTAGCTCAGCGCTCCACAAGCCACGCCGACGTTCAACGACTCAACGCGCGCGTCCATAGGCAACGCCACGGCGAAGTCGCTCTCCTTGCGCAGCAGGTGCGAAATGCCCTCGCCCTCACTCCCCAGGACAAGCGCCGTCTTCATCGGCCAATCGAACGCCGTCGCCGGCACAGTGCCTTCGCCCGCATCGGCTGCGACCACCCAGTAGCCCGCCTCCTTCAGCGTCGCGATCGCCATCGCCAGGTTCTGCGGCGCGGCCACCGGCGCCAGGAAGCTGATCCCCGCGCTCGCCCGGTGGACCCCCGGCGTCAGCAGCGCCCCCCGCCGGAG
>CAZQCR010000271.1:0-4212 GCA_964591745.1 uncultured Anaerolineaceae bacterium | reverse complement strand
AGCGAATGGCGTCGCCTAGGAGACAGGCCTCGGGATGGTCGAAACAGCAGTTCTCGACATGCATGGCCCGATAGGCCGCGTCTGCCAGGCCCTGATCGTCAACCAACGCCACCGCGTTTAACGGTCAGCGTTCTCCGCTCCGTGGCTTCGTCGCCAGGCCGCGACCATCGCCTCCGATTCGAGTACGCCAAGGCGCGCGTGGCCCTCCGTATTGCAGTGGAACCGGTCACGAAGGAACAGCTCCGGCTGCCCGATCCACTCCCCGGGCGGCGGCGAAGGCAGATACGCCACATGCAGCCGCTCGCACAGCGCGGCCACCGCCGCATCCACCTCCAGGTACCTTCGAACGGACCGTGCCCGGCCGGGGCGGGTGGCGCCCATGTGCATCGGCATCATCGCCCCACGAACCAGGAGCGTTACCTCCTCATCCCGGATGATCCGCCGGATCCACGTCTCCACCCGGGGGACCAGCTCCGCCGGTTCCACGAAGACCCTCCCGCCGATCGTTGTTACCAGGGCGCGTCGTAGCCCTTTGTAGGCCGGGTTCTGGTTGACCGCGGGTCTCGCCGCCACCCGCTTCTCCAGCCCCACAAACCGCCGCGCGAATCGGCCCAGGCGCCGTTCGAAGATGCGCGCCCCCGATTCGTACGTGAACCAGAACGGGTTGATCCAGAGAAAAACGAACGCCGGCTCCAATTCCGCGAGCCAGCCGTCGATCAAGTCCGGGAGCCGGTCATTCGGCCAGATCATCTTCGAAACGACCTCGACCGGTTCGCCAGTCTCCGCTTCCAGCGCCCGCCCCGAGATCGCCATCGACCTCCCAGCCGCCGGGATGTCGCCGAAGAAATCCATGCTGCTCGAAAGCCTCAGCACGCGCATTGCCGGACGGTAGCAACTGGCCCCGATTCCGGCGAGTCCTCAGGCGTGTAGCTCCCGCCACGCGCGGATCAGCTCCGGCGCCT
The DNA here is from genome assembly GCA_964591745.1 of uncultured Anaerolineaceae bacterium. Classification (GTDB taxonomy): domain Bacteria; phylum Chloroflexota; class Dehalococcoidia; order Tepidiformales; family Tepidiformaceae; genus JANMTH01. The sequence goes on along the minus strand of CAZQCR010000271.1, from coordinate 3,250 downwards.
CCTCCGCCGCCATCTCGGCGTGCCACCGTGCAGTCGAGTGCAGGCCATCGGGCAGGAAGAGTTCGGGACGATCGCGGAACGGCCGGCCGTCTTCTTCGCCGATGTACGCGATGTGAAGCTGCCTGCAGACTTCGGCCAGGTGGCGGTGAACGACCAACCTGCGCCGCTCTCCCCGTTCGCGGCTGGCCGGGTCATCCCACGAAAGCGCCGGCAGCTGTGGCCCTCGCACGACGATCGCAACATCTTCGCGCCGGGCAATCCGGCGGAGCGCGTCTTCGAGTGCTTTCGCTGTTGCCAGCGGTTCCAGCGCTGGCGTGGCCAGCCCGCTTCCCGCAACCACGCGGCGGGCCGCCCTCCACGCGCGATTGTTCACCACCCCGGGCTGCCCGCCCGCCCGGTTCGCGATGCCCACCAGCGGCCGCGCAAGCGGCCCGATGCGGCGTTCGAGCCCGAGCATCAGCAGCTCATACGTGAATGGGTGGGCCGATGCCCAGACAGATACGATGTCCGGCTCGAATCGGTCCACCCAGCGTTCGACAGCTTCGCCGAGCGATGGGTCGGGCCATAGTGCCCGCACCGTCACCTCGACCTCGCGTCCTGATGCCGCACGGAGAGCCGCGGCGGCGATCCCGATGGACTGTTCCTCCGCCGGGACGAAGGGCCGGATTTCGTTGCTGTTGCTCAACCGGAGGAGCCGGATCGGGCGATTCGAATCCGTCACGATTCGTGCAGCTCTCGCCACGCGCGGATCAGCTCCGGCACCTCCTCCGCCGCCATCTCGGCCTGGCCGAGCGCGTTCGAATGCAGTCCGTCGGGCATGAACAGCTCGCGGCGCCGGTGCACCGCAAGGCCGTCCTCCTCGCCCACGTAGGCTACGTGAAGCCGGCCGCAAACCTCCGCCAGCCGGCGATGAACCAGCAACCGCCGCGCTTCACCGCGCCCCAGCGAAGCCTCGTCCAGGAACGAGACATCGGGGAATCGCGGCCCCCGCACAACGAGGGCGATCGATTCCCGTGCGGTGATCTTCCGGATAGCCGCCTCGACTGCCTCAGCGGCGGCCTCCGGCTCGATCCGCAGGGCCGGGCGAATGCCTCTCGCGGCCAGTCTTCGGGCGAAGCCATAGGCCCCGCTTTGGGAGACAGCCCCGACCTTCGCCAGGCGGTCAGCCAGGCGCTCAAACGGCCGGCCTATCCGGCCGAAGCGGCGCTCAGCCCCGAGCATCAGGTATTCGTACGTGAACGGGTGGCCAGCGCACCACAGCGAAACCACGTCCGGCTCGAACCGCTCGATCCAGCGCTCGACCGCTTCTGGCAGCGAGGGCGCGGGCCACAGCGCGCGGACCGTCAGATCGACCGCCCGGCCCGTCGCCTCCTCCAGCGCCCGCGCGCAGATCGCACCGACGCGCTCTTCCGGCCGGACGAAATCACCCGTCTCGGCGCTGTTGCTCAATCGCAAGAGCCGGATTGGCCCGTTCGGTTCCACCTAACGCACCTCGAACCTATCAACGGAACGGATTTGGGTGTGGGTAAGCCGAAGCAGGTGCATCTCGGGATCGTATCAGCGCGCCGCCCGTACGTGACAGCGACGGCTTCCGCCAACGCATCAACGCCCCACCCCCGCGTTTGCTACACTCTCCCGCACACGACCCAATCACGGAGGCAGACCATGGGCACCCCCTCGATCCCCCACTTCGGCACCACTCTCTACGAAGCCCCGCCGCCGACGGACGCCGACCAAACCTCCCTCCCCTTCGAAGGCCAGCTCGCCCGCACCGATCGCTTCCTCACCCTCCTCGGCGCGGAGATTATGATCCGCAACTTCTACGGCCCCACCGTTGGCCGCCAGTACATCTACCGCCGCGGCCAGATGGGCGACCTCGATTACTTCGAGAAGGACTCGTTCACCTCGTACACCGCCAGTTTTCCGCCGCCCAGTGAGCGCCCCCGGATCGGCGACATCGTCTTCCGCGTCGTCCATCGCGACGTCCGCAACGTCTACAGCCAGATGCTTCGCGAGGACCTCGTTCGCCCAATCGGACCCGATGGTGAAGGGAAGGCCTTCCTCGATGGCTCCGCCCGCAGCGTCCTGGTCATGGGTCCCGACGATCAGCGCTACGAGCTAAGCGAGGCCGCCGACACCCACGTAGAGAACCACGCGATCTTCATCTGGACCGACCCGAAGACCATGCCCGATACCATCCGCGGCTACGCCGTCCAATTCGATCTCGTCGACCGTTCCGGGACGAAGAGCGACTTCCACGGCCTCGGCGAAGTCACGCTCCTTACCCGTCTCGAACCACCGGTCACCATCGGCCTGCTCACGCCCTACGCCGGCCAGGCCCTCGCCCCCCGCTGGACGGACGACATCTTCGCCCAGGTCGGCTACTCCCACTTCCGCCTCGGTTCCCCCCGCAAGGAGTACGTACGCACGCACAACCGCCAGGTCTTCCCGGATACCGGCGATGTCTCTTACGTGCTCTTCAACGAAGCCTACCTGGAGCTCGTTCAGCTGGAACCGGCCCGTGTGCCCGTCACAGCCTGACCCGGTGTGTGAACCGTGCCATTGAAGCCCGCCCCGGCCGGGAGCTAGACTCGGCCCGGGCCAGCGTTCGTGGCCCTGGTGTTGTGTGAGCTCAAGAACTTCGCTCAAAGGCGGCCTTCACAAGCTCCCGGGCCGGGCCCGGGTCCGCCTCGCTGTGCTCACGCTGGCAGCCGCCGTAGCCTTCGCTTCCTTCGCGGTTGCGAACCTCGGGAGTACCCCCGCCCACGCCCAGGCAGCCTGCGGCGGCTCGATAACGACCGCCGTCGCCTTCGACCCCAAGTCAGGGGGAACGGGCGAGGCCCCGTACGCCGTCACCGTCTTCTGGAGCGACCTCTGGTACGGCGCCACCGCCGGCCAGCCGTCCTACGACATCGTCTGGGGCGATGGCTCGCCGAACACACCCATCCCCATCATCCCCTGCCCTGGCGGTCCCGCCGCAGGCCCCACCTGGGCCTACCCGGAAGCGGCCTTCACCCACACCTACGGCGAGGGGCCCTGGCTGATCTCCGTTCGCCAGATCACGGCACGCGGCGTCGTGACGGTCGTCGCCCAGTCTCGCTACTTCGTCAGCGCGCCGGTCCCCACCCCCACGCCGACGTTCACCGTTACACCGACGTTCACCGCTACGCCGACAGCGACGCGCACACCGACGCCCACCCGCACGCCAACACCCACGGCGACTCCTACTCCGACCTCCACCCCCACCCCT
>CAZQCR010000270.1:0-4212 GCA_964591745.1 uncultured Anaerolineaceae bacterium | reverse complement strand
CTACTTCCCGCTCGTTTCCTTCTGCTTGATGTAGAAGGTCATACTCTGCATCGCCAGTACGGGGTCGATGTGTCGGATGGTCACGTTCTGCGGGACGTGTGGCGCCATCGGCGCGTAGTTCAGGATCGCGTCGATGCCCGCGTTCACCAGCCGGTCTACCACCTGCTGGGCTGCCACCGCCGGGACGGCGACGATGCCGATATCCACGGGATTTGTCCGCAGAAAGCTCTCAAGGTCGTCGCTGTGGCGGACCAGCGCCCCCCCGACTGTCTTCCCAACCGCCGCCGGGTCGCTATCGAAGACGGCAACGATCTGGAAGCCCTGCGGCTCGAATCCGCCGTACTCCGCGATCGCCTGGCCGAGGCGGCCAACGCCAACCAGGCAGACTCGCCATTTGCGATCCAGTCCCAGGATCTCACGCAGCTTCGCCAGCAAGCTGTGGACGTTGTAGCCCCGCCCCTGCTTGCCGAACCGTCCGAAGTAGCTCAAGTCCTTCCGGATCTGGGCCGGCGTTACATCCAGCCGCTCGCCAAGCGCCTGTGAGCTGACCACGCTTTCGCCATCCGCTGCGAGGTCGGCCAGTGCCCGCGCATACACGGGGAGACGGTTGATCACGACTTCAGGGATCTCGAGGACCATTGTGAAATCCGTAACAGACGAAACTATACCGCTGGCCCGCCCTCCTCGGCAACGGGTCGCCGTTAAGAGTGTGTTCCAGCCAGCATCAGCCGCGTTCCCTTCAGGCCTGGGGCCGTAAGGCCGTCATGATCGCCGCCCGAACCGCTCCATCGTCGTTCGGCGATACTGTCCTCGGATCCAGTAACACGCGGTCCGCTTCGACCCGGCCCACAATGGGCACGAGCCCTTCCCGCAGCCGCGCCGCCAGGGCAGTTGCGCCGCCAGGACCCGTGATCGCCGCGCACCAGGTCTCAACGCCTTCGCCCGGCAACGAGCCTCCGCCGACCACGGAACGCGAGGCTACCACCGTGCCGTACAGGCCCGCGGCGCGGACATAACGCCGTGCGCGCGCCTTCAGCGAGGCAGCGCTCCGTGAGAGCATCTGCCAGACCGGAATCTCCTCAGCCTCGCGGCCCTCCAGGTAGGACAGCAGGGTGGCGTTCAATGCCGCGATCGCCGTCTTGTCCAGCCGGAACGCTCGCGCCAGCGGATGGGCGCGGAGCGCGGCCACGAGGTCCGCCCGGCCCGCGATGATCCCCGCCTGCGGCCCGCCAAGCAGCTTGTCCCCGCTGAAAAGGGCGAGGTCCGCCCCGTTCGTCAGGCTCTCCTGCACCGTCGGTTCGCGGGCGATCCCGAACCTGCTGGTGTCCACTAGGCAGCCGCTCCCGAGGTCATCGAAGAAGAGCACCTCCCGCGCCTTCGCCAGCGCCGCAAGCTCGGCCGATGCCGCCTCCGCCGTAAAGCCGACCACCCGGAAGTTCGAGGTGTGTACGCGCAGGATGGCGGCCGTCTCCGCGCCGATCGCCTCAGCATAGTCGCGTGTGTATGTCCGATTCGTCGTGCCCACCTCCACCAGCCGGGCGCCGCTCTGGCGCAAGACATCCGGGATCCGGAACCCGCCCCCGATCTCCACGGCCTGCCCGCGAGAGACGATCACCTCCCGGCCCGCCGCGAAGACCTGCAGGACCATGAACAGCGCCGCCGCGTTGTTGTTCACCGCCAGGCCGTCCTCCGCCCCTGTCGTCCGCCGGATAAGGTCGCGAACGTGTTCGTGTCGGCTCCCGCGTGCTCCTGCCACCAGGTCGTACTCCAGGTTGCTGTAGCCGCGCGCGACGCTCTCCATCGCCGCGATCGCCCGCTCGCTCAGCGGCGCTCGGCCCAGGTTCGTCTGCAGAATCACGCCCGTCGCGTTGATCACCGGGCGCAGCGATGGCGCCGTCGCCGCTAGCGCGCGTTGTAGCGCCACGGCCACCAGCGCATCGATGCCGCGCGCGGTGGCCCCACCGAGGATCCGGGCCCGCTCCTCGTCGACCACCTCCCGGACGCTCTCGACCGCCAGCTGGTGGGGCGTCGTCCCGTCCCGCTCGCGGAGAATCGCGAGCACCCGTTCGACGCTCGGGATCGTGCGTAGCCCGCCGTCTGCCATACCCGGAAGTGTACGCGAATCCGCCCTTCCGCCCCGCTCCGCATCTCACCTGCCGCGCGGTGAGTGATAGAGGCCGGGCCACCGGGCCATCGACAATGCCACATCCCTCCCGGGTTCGGGCGAATCCCGGTTGACCGCTCTTGACCAAGGTTCGACGATGAACCACATAACTCCCTGGAGCCGAAACGCCTTGAACCTTCGCATCCCCGGCCCTACCCCGTGCCCCGAAGAGGTCCTGCAGGCGTCGGCCCAGCAGATGGTGAACCACCGCGGTCCCGAGTTCGCCCAGGTCATTCGCCGCGTCACCGACGGCCTGAACTGGGTCTTCGGCACATCGAGCGATGTCCTGACCTTCACCACCTCGGGCACCGGCGGCCTCGAAGCGGCCGTCGTGAACACGCTCTCGCCGGGTGACCGCGTCCTCTCCGTTTCGATTGGCTCCTTCGGCGACCGTCTCAAGAGCATCGCGAAGACGTACGGCGCCGACGTCGTCTCCTACGCCCTTGATTGGGGCGAAGCGGCCGACCCCGAAACCATCGGCCGGATGCTCGATGAAGACGCGTCGATCAAGGCCGTATTGGTCACCCACAACGAAACCTCGACAGGCGTGACCAACCCCCTCGAAGCGATCGCCGCCGCCGTTCGCCAGCGCGACCGTCTGATCATCGTCGACGCTGTCAGCAGCATGAGCTCCGTTCCCTGCCCCGTTGAGCGCTGGGACCTCGATGTCGTCGTCTCCGGCTCGCAGAAGGGGTGGATGGCCCAGCCCGGCCTCGCCTTCGTCTACATGAGTGAGCGCGCTTGGGCGGCCAACGCCACATCCACCATGCCCCGCTTCTACTTCGACGCCGCCAAGACGCGCGACGCCCTGGCCAAGCTCCAGACGCCCTGGACGCCCGCCGTCTCGATCTACTTCGCCATGGACCGCGCCTTCGAACTCATGCGCGCCGAAGGCCTGGAGGGCGTCTTCACCCGCCACGAGGCGATCGCCAGCTACACGCGCGAACGTGTCCAGGGCCTCGGCCTGAAGCTCGTGCCCGTAGACCCCAAGACCGCCTCGAACACTGTAACCGCGGTCTGGTGGCCCGATGGCGTGGATGGCAAGACGATCAGTAAGCGCGCCCGCGAAGAGCACGGCGTCGTCCTCGGCGGCGGCCAGGGCAAGCTCGAAGGCAAGATTTTCCGCGTCGGCCACCTCGGATGGGTGCAGAAGGAAGATGTCGCCGCCGCGCTGGACGTGGTGGAGAAGCTCCTCAAGTAGCTTCTCCCGAGCGGGCGGTCGGCTACGGACGGTAGTACGTAACGCCGACGAAAACACCCGCGGAGCTCGAGGGCATCTCCGGCACGACGAACTCGGTGCTCAAGCCCGTGGTCGGCGAAAGCAGCTTGTCCGGCGCTGAGCTCCATCGGGGGTTTAGGGTTCCGATCGGCGGCACGCTCAGCCTGACTCGCTCCCCGGCCTTGTACCGGCCGTCGCCGCATTCCGGGGACTGCGCCGGTTCGCGTTTTGGCGTCACCGCCTGCACGTCCGTGGAGTCGTCGAAGCGCACGGTTATCACCACGGCGTGACACACCGGCCCCTGGTACGCGGCCCGTGTCAGTTGGCGAGACTCACCGTTGCTGGTCATCTCTTTCATCCAGCCCGTCTGCAGCGATTGCTCGTCGATGACGCGCCACCAGAGGAAGCCTTCGGCGAAGACGTACGTCGATGCGGCCGCCTCGTTCGTCACAACTACGGCGGTGTCCTCCCGGCAGAGCGTCGCCACCACGCCGGCGTCGGCGCTCTCGGTCGGCCGCGTGCGGAGCTGGGCGCCGCAGCCACCGGTCAGCACGCTGGCGCGCACGCCTGAGCCAAGCTGCGAATCCGGGACGTTGGCCGGCGGCGTGACGCTGGGGAGCAGGGCGGCTGCCGTCCCCGCCTGCGTTCCCGAGGTTCCAGTGGTGGCCGTACTCGTGGAGCCTTCCGTGGCGGTTGGGCCGGCACCGCCGTCCCCCCCTCCGCTGGTCAGCGCGAGCGTCAGCCCCACCGCCCCTACGGTGGCGATGATGGCTCCCCCGCCAAGGATCAGCATCCAGCGCCTCCGGCCGTGAGAGCCGCCGGGTTGGAC
>CAZQCR010000269.1:0-4215 GCA_964591745.1 uncultured Anaerolineaceae bacterium | reverse complement strand
TCCGACCATGCCGGTTTACCCTGAGAAAGGGAAGGAATTCAAGGAGCACCACATCCCCGGTCTAGAGCATCTCGCCACGGCCGATCTCGTCATCTTCTTTCCCCGCCTGCTGACGCTCCCCATGAACATCGCCGTCCAGTCGATCTGTGCCCGGCTTGGCCTGGTCACGGGCAAGGGGTTGGGGGGCGTGATCCGTGACCGCTTCGGGCGGCGGATGCTCTATCCCGTGGTCGGCCTGCTCCTCGTCGCGAACATCGTCAACATCGGCGCCGATATCGGGGCCATTGCGGCGGCGATCGAACTGGTATCGGGCGTCCCCGCGATCGCGCTCGTCGTCCCCCTCGGCGTTGGGATCGCTCTCGTCGAGGTGGTCGTCCCGTACCCCAGGTTCGCCCGCATCCTCAAGGTACTGACGCTGGTCATCTTCGCCTACGTCATCGGCGCGTTCTACGCCTCGCCAGATCGGGGTGCGGCGGCGCGGGCCACCGTCGTCCCGCGGGTTGAGCTCAGTCGCGAGATGCTCGCCCTCGTCGTCGCCATCCTGGGGACGACGATTTCACCCTACCTCTTCTTCTGGCAGGCTTCAGAGGAGGTTGAGGAGGAGCTCTCCCACAACGTGACCGCCTCCAGGGCGACGACGGGCCGATTGCGAACCCTCCTCCGGGCTGCCCACTTCGATGTCGCGACCGGGATGGTGCTCGCCAACGTCGGCTTCTACTTCGTCGTCCTGACGGCGGCCGCGGCCCTCTTCAGCAGCGGCCAGACGGAGATCACCACCGCGGCCGCAGCGGCCGAGGCGCTACGGCCCTTGGCCGGCGACGCCGCGGCCTGGCTCTTTGCCCTGGGAATCATCGGCACGGGCCTCCTGGCCATCCCTGTGCTCGCCGGCTCCGCTGCCTACGCCACCGCCGAACTCTTCGGCTGGGCAGAAGGCCTGAACGACACCTTCCGCCAGGCGCCGCAGTTCTACGGCGTGATCGCGGTGGCGACGCTCCTGGGCGTGGGCCTCAACTTCTCCGGGATCTCGGAACTTCAGGCGCTGCTGGTGGCGGCGGTCTTGAACGGGGTGATCGCGCCGGTGCTCCTGGCCGTCATCATGGTGGCCGCGCGGGACCGCTCGGTCCTCGGCGAGTTCGCTGTCGGCGGTGTGTTGCTGGCCGTCGGCTGGTTGACGACGGCGGCGATGGGTGCGGCGGCGATCGCCCTGCTGGTCACGCTGTAGGATTCTCCCGCTTTCGCTTCCCACTTCCAGGCCAGGCGCAGAGGCACAACGTGCTACCAGACAACCTCGATGTCGTAGCGCCTGAACAACGGATCACGTGTGACGACCGGCAACCCCTCGACCTGCGCCTGCGCGATCAGCAGACGATCGGCAGGGTCCTTGTGATGAAGAGGCAGGAGCGCCAGCCGGCGCGCGTGTGTTTCCGTCAGAGGCAGAGGCACGCCACGGAAGTCCTCGCGTACGAGCCGCGCCAGTTCGTCGAGGCCAACCGGCAGAAGCAACTTCCCGACGCTTGCCTTCTGCGCGAGATCCCACCAGCAGACCGCACTAACGAGCCGTTCGGTGCTGGAGCTCAGCAGGAGCGCCTTTACGCGCTCACTCAGTCGCTCCGGTGCCACGATAGCCCAGACCAATACATGCGTGTCGAGAAGGAGCCTCATTCGGGATTCTCTGGAGGGAAGATCGGGCTGTCATAGAAGCTCGCCAGCTCCTCGTCCGTCAGTGGGTCGTCCCATCCTTCAGTGAAGACGATCAAGCCACGTCCCGTGCCAAGCCGCACCTCTGTTCCGCGGTCGTCGCAGCGGACGAGCCGCGCAATCGGCTTGCCAGCCCGCGCGATGACGATGTCATCGCCCTCTTCCACGCGGGCCAGGAGCCGTGAGAGTTGAGTCTTCGCTTCGTGAGTGTTCACGGTTACAGTGGTCATCACTGAAGCATAGACTAGGTTCTCAGACTAAGTCCACATCGTGTGGTATCGACGGATTCCAGAGCCTTCGAAGCCCTCTCATCACCCCAGGAGCCGCCCGCCGTCCACGGGCAACACCACGCCCGTGATGTAGCGGCTCGCTTCACTGGCGAGGAAGACGGCGGCCCCCGCGATATCGCCCGGCTGCGCGAACCGCCCCATCGGCACGGCGGCGAGGAGCTTCTCCCCCCAACGGCTCTGGAACAGGTCACCGGTAAAGTCCGTCTCCGTCCAGCCCGGGGCGATGGCGTTCACACGCACGCCGCGGGTGGCCCACTCCAGGGCGAGTGACTTGGTGGCGAGGTGGATGCCGGCCTTGGCCGCTCCGTAGGCGCTCAGCCGTTCCAGCGGGGCCACTCCCCCTACCGAGCTCACATTGATGATCGAACCCGGCAGCCCGGCCGCGAAGAGCCGCTTCGCCATCGCCACCGAGGCGAAGTAGGTACCTCGCAGATTCACATCGATGACGCTGTCCCACTCCTCCACCGTCACCTGCTCAGCCTTCTTGTAGAACGGGCTGATGCCGGCGTTGTTGACGAGGATATCCACCGGTCCGAGCCGCCAGGCCGCGTCCATCAGCCGTTCGATGTCCTCGACCTGGGCGTTGTCGCAGGGCATGGCGATCACGTTGGGCCCGAGGGCGGCGGCGGCCGCCTTGAGCGCGTCTTCTCCGCGAGCCGTGATGATGACCCGGCAGCCGCGGGCGGCAAACTCGGCCGCGATGGCGTAACCGATGCCCCGCGAACCGCCGGTGACGATGGCCGTCCGGCCCTCAAGCGAGAACGAATCAATCATGACCGCGCAGTGTAGGTCCGAGGGGAAGTCAAAGGCGAAACCCCGGGGCGAACGGCGCGGGAAACACGGCCGGAACGGAGCTGAGGTACCATGCTGGCCACGATGGAAGGCCTGATCATCCGGCCGGCGACAGAACGCGACCTTGCTGCGATCCACGCGATCTATAACGACGCGGTCCTCACCACTACTGCGACCTGGGACGAAGAGCCGTGGCCTTACTCCCAGCGCGAGGCCTGGTGGAGCGAGCACAAGGGGGACCCGAGCTGCCCCGTGCTGGCGGCGGATTTCGGAGGGGAGTGCATTGGCTTCGCCTACCTGGGCCACTACAGCGAGAAGAGCGGCTACCGGTTCACCCGCTCAAATACTGTCTACATCGCTCCCGCGTTCCAGGGGAAGGGCGTGGGGAGGGCGCTGATGGCCGACCTGGTCGCACTCGCTGACGAAAGCGGCATCCATGTGCTGGTCGCCCACATCGAGGCTGCGAATGAGCCGAGCATCCGGCTGCACGCCTCGCTGGGCTACGTGGCCGCGGGTACGGCGCGGGAGGTCGGCTTCAAGTTCGGCCGCTGGCTCGACCTGCTGACGATGCAGCTCACCTTGCCCGGCCCCGTTCCGCGCTGACGGTCGTTTCAGCGAACAAAGTGCGGACAGCGTCACGCGGACTTCGTGCTCGCTTTGCCTTTTATCCCTTTGCGTTGCCAACCGTCCTGGCGCGCTCAGCTCGTCCGGGCTGCTTCGAGGGCGGCCACGGCCAGCTCTGCGGGCGGGTGGTCGCCCGCGAAGCGGCTGAGGAAGCTGTACGGCGCTTCTCCCGCTGGCGTGAGCACGAAGACACCGCCGAGCTGCATCGCCGAACCCTTCACGCCGGTCTGCCGGAAGCCGCCGCGCCGCGCCTCAATCGCCCGCAGGATGCTCCGCGGGTCGAAGAACATCGGCCGGCGTGCGCCAACCACCTTATGCGAGGCGAGCGCCGGGTCGGTGAAGACGGGTGTCGTCATGGCGTAATCCTCGACGAACCACTTCGCCTGTTCGGGCGAGCCGTTCCCAAGCACAACGAGTTCGCCGCCTGCGGCGTGGATCCGGGGGACGTAGTCGCGCAACTGCGCGACCTGGTCCTTGCAGAAGATTCAGCCGAAGTGCCGGATCATCGCCAGGAGGACGGGTCGCTCCTCCCACATGGAGCCAAGGCGCACAGGGACGCCCTCCGGGTCGAGCACTTCGACATCGCCGAGCTTCTGAACAGTCGTTCGTTCCATTGGCGAATGGTAGAGCGGCAGGCGTCGCCGCGGATAGGGCTGGCGATCGCCCGGTGTTCTGGTAAGGTGAATAGACGGATCATCTGATCTTGGGGAGGCCTGTCCGATGTCGGATTCACCTGAAGGATCGCCGCACCCCGCATCCGTTCCGCCTCCACCACCCGGGGGCCCGCCGCCGCCACCGAGCGCCCCACCAG
>CAZQCR010000268.1:0-4228 GCA_964591745.1 uncultured Anaerolineaceae bacterium | reverse complement strand
CCTCCCTCCAGGCCGTCATCGATGCCCTCATCCGCCTCGAACTCACCGGCCGCCTGCCCGTCGCCCGCTCCCGCAACCTCCTCCGCGCCCTCTCCCTCGCCGTCCGCAACTTCGACCCTCCCCGGTTCGTCCCCCGCCAGGGCACCTTCGCCCAGCACGAAAACGAAGCCTACTTCGGCCAGCGCGAAGCCCTCGACGCCTACCTCGAAGCCGCCCTCCTCACCGCCGAAACCCACGAAGCCGAACGCACCGCCGCCACGAGTCCGGCCGTGCAACCCGGTCACCTCCCCCCTGACCAGCCATGACCACCCGGTCACCTTTTTCTTCCGCGACCAAGCGCACCGCGAACAGCGCCTGGCGAGGTCCGAACCGTCAGTGGCCACGGAGGGCCACGGCTCCAATGCCAACAGCCACCCGAACACCCGCCAGCCGCAACCGGGCCTACTAACAGCTAGCAGCCAACAGCTAACAGCTACGCGCTATACTCCCAACCATTCTGGCAAAGGAAGGTGCAATCCAATGGCCAACCCTATCGCATACGGGAACGGCGTCGTCGCCCAGGTGGCGGTCACGGACTTCCAGCGCTCGGTGAAGTGGTACGGCGAAAAGCTCGGCTTCGAACCCGACTACCTGGTGGAGGAGATGGGCTGGGGAGAGTTGAAGACGTTCTTCCCGGGCCTGACGATCGGCCTGAACAAGAGCGACGAGGCGAAGAGGAGCGACAACGTGGTGCTCGTGATGAACGTGAAGGACATCGCGGCAGCGCGAGCTTCGCTCGAAGGCCAGGGCGTCGCGTTCGACGGTCCGACCGAGGAGATCCCGGGGATGGTGAAGCTGGCGACCTTCCGCGACCCGGATGGCAACGCGTTCGCGTTCGCCGAGAGCCTTCGCTAGACGAGAGACGAGAGACGAGAGGGGCTACATCGCGGGAGGCGGCGCCTTCGTCGGGTTGCGCGCTTCGACCCAGATGAGGGCGCCGAGGACCGCGACGATGGCGAAGGTGCCAGCAAAGGTGGCGAGGATGGTGAGGGCGTCGCGGCCGCGGTCATCGCCAACCGTCACCTGCCCGCGCCAGTAGTTGGCGATGGTGAAGGCGGCGAAGAAGAGGAAGAAGAAGGAGAAGGCGCCCAGCGACTTGACCTTCCCCCGCGCCAGCAGGTGGCCGAGGGCGAGACCGGCGGGGACGGCCAGGGTGAGGAAGAACGGCGTCACCCAATCCCGGTGGCTCTCCCAGGATGCGCGCGTCTGGACAACGAGGGCGAAGGCCCCGAGCGCGAACAGGATGCCGAGGACGAGGCCGATGTTCCGCCTGGCCAGGGCCGCCGTACCCGGCCGGGGCGAGGCGGGGATGCGTGTGCGGTCGTGGAGGTAGTCGCCGAGCTTCGTCGGCTCGATGGGCGTGCGGGCGGAGAAGTCGGGCATCGTCCCCTCGCTGGTGCGGCGTATGGCGGCAGTATGGACGATCGCGCCGACACAGTCAGCCTCGGGGAGCGTCCGAGTGTCGGAGTGTCGGAGTGTCGGAGCGACGAGCAGTGAGCCATGCGGGAGGCGTAGACTTGGGGCATGGCGATCGGCGCGATTGTGGCTGGTGGGGTGGCGACGTTCGGCGATGCGGCGGCCTTGCCGTTCGAGGAGCTGCGGGGCGCGCTGGATGGACTGACGCCGGGGTTCGATGTCCGGGTGGTGGTGCTGGGGCTGCGTGGCGGCGGCGAGCCGCTGAACGATGAGGACGGGCGATGGCTGGAGTCGTTCCCGATTCCGCTGCTGGCGGTGCTGCACGGGGAGGTCTCGGGGCGGGCGGCGGACCTGGCGCTCTGGAGCGACGTCCGGATCGCCGGGCCGGGGCTGGTCATACGGTGGGGGCGATTCGGGTCGCGGCGGCTGTTGCGGCTCCTGGGTGCGAAGGGCTCGGTGACGCTGCTTGAGCGCGGTGGCACGCTGGACGCGGAGTCAGCGCTGGCCACCGGCGCGGTCTCGGGCGTGTTCGATGACGTGGATGCGGAGGCGGCGCGGCTGGCCGGGGTGATGGCCTCGCGCGGGCCGATCGCCCTTCGCCTGGGCAAGGAAGCGCTGGTCCGAGGGGCGGAAATGCCCCTGGAGTCGGCGCTCCGTTTCGAGACCGATTTGACGTTGTTGCTGCAAACAACGAAAGATCGCGCGGAAGGGGTTCGCGCATTCGTTGAGAAGCGACGGCCCAATTTCACTGGGAGCTAAGAATCCGCATGATTGTCCTGCTCGAAGAGCCAGAGGCATGGTCGCTGATGATGCTTGTTTCGGCGGTGGCGATCGACAACGCCGACCTGTCGGAAGAGGCGAAGGAAGCGATCCGCCGCTGGCGATCAGACCGCCCGGAGACGAGTGTCGAACTGCAGAAGTTGACAGACGACCTGAACAAGGTGATGAACGGCCACATCGACGCCAAGTTCATGCGCCGCGTAAAGCTGACCGGTGGCCGCGCGGCGATGGTGAGGAAGTAACAGATGCGCGTGCAATTCACCGACGACGAAGTGGCAACCGCCCTGACGGTGCTTGTGAACGTCATGGCCGATACGGCCGGGCTTTCCGATAAGGACCGGGCGATGCTGAAGCGCTGGCGGGCGAGCAAGATGAAGCTCGGCGCCGACGACATGAACGACCTCGTCCACAAGGCGAACGAGGACCTGAAGAAGGGCCTGGAGCGCCGCGAGCGCAGCCAGATCCGGAAGCCGGACTGGGTGGACTGACGGGCGAGGCGATGGCCTCCGCGGGCGGTGCCGGTGCCGGGCCAGCTGAGATTGCCGCGATCTTCGCGTCGTTGGACGTGATGCACGCCGATCGAGGCTGGCACTGGTGGCCGGACGCCGATCCGTTCGAGGTGATCGTTGGCTGCATCCTGGTGCAGAACACGGCCTGGGTGAACGTCGAGCGCGCGCTGGACCGCCTCGGGGCGGCCGGCGCGCTGACGCCAGCGTCGATGGCGGCGCTTGCCCCGGAGGCACTGGAAGTGCTGGTTCGCCCGAGCGGCCAGTTCCGGCAGAAGGCGCGGAAGCTGGCCGCGTTCCTCGCGCTCGTCGAAGCCTGGGGTTCGCTGGATGCGTTGCTGGCCGTTGAGGGGCGAGAGCTGCGCGCTCTCCTCCTGGGGACGTGGGGTATCGGCCCGGAGACGGCGGACTCGATCGTGTTGTACGCGGCGCGGCAGCCGGCCTTCGTGGTCGACGCTTACACGGCGCGGCTCTTCTCGCGGCTGGGCATGGGGCCGGGAGAGACGGCCGGGTATGACGCCTGGCAGCGGTTCATGGTCGAACGCGTGCCGGAGGACCGGGAGGTGTGGGCCCGGTATCACGCGCTGGTGGTGATGCACTGCAAGCACCTCTGCCGGAAGCTGCGGCCGAAGTGTGGCGAGTGCAGCCTGTTGGAGCGGTGCGCATTCGCACAGGCGAAACCCACGTAGAATGCGAGGCATGCAGGGCCCTTTCCACTCCCACGCCGCTGAGCCGACGCCGTCTGAACTCGTCGGCCGGGCGCTGGAACGCTGGGATTTGCACCTCGTGGGCGAGCCCGAGGCAATTGCGGATTCCGTGCAGAACGACAACTTCAGGGTGGAGACGGACCGGGGTACGCGCTTCCTCCGCTTTCACAGGGAGAACCGGACGCGGGCACGGCTATTGGCCGAGCACCGTGTCTTGCGCTGGTCGGCGGCCCGTGGGCTCCCCGTTGTCGAGCCGATTCCCGGCGACGGCGGAGGGACGGCGTTCACGGTGGGCGGGCGGTTGACCGCGCTCTTCCCCTGGGTCGAAGGCGTGCCCCTTGACCGGGGAAAGATGGATGTAAACGGAGCCGAACTGCTGGGCGGAACGCTCGGACGGCTTCATGCCGTGCTGGCGGCGTATCCGCGGCGCGGGCTGCGCACGGGTGGGATCGGGGCACGCTGGGACACCGGCGCCTCGATCGCCACCCTCGCCCGGGTCGACGATGTGATCCGCTACTACCCGGCGCCGGGTGAGGCGCGGCTGCGGGCCCAGGAGGTGCTCCGAGAACAGCTGACGTTGCTGGAGACGCCCGGGCTGGCGCGGCCATCGTCCGATTTCGGGGCACTGAAGCACCAGCCCTGTCATGGGGATTTCCACGATCGGAACGTGCTGGTGTGGGACGGTGACGTGGCGGGCATCGTGGACTGGGAGGCGTTTGGGCTGCTCCCACCCGTCTTCGAAGTGATCCGCTCGATGGAGTTCTCGGGCATCCTGCGGGA
>CAZQCR010000267.1:0-4246 GCA_964591745.1 uncultured Anaerolineaceae bacterium | reverse complement strand
TTTCCAACCGCTGGGTCTTCCGGCGCCGGCCCGGGCCCGCGCTGGCGCCGCTGCTGCGTGAACCCGGCGGCAGCTACTCCCCCGCCAGCGGGCCACGGAAGCCGTGATCGGCCGCGAAGCGCGGGACGATCTTCCGGGGAGTGCCGAGGGGGAAAGCCGTCCGGGCGCCCGGCCCGCGTTCCGACGTCGCGCGGCTGATGCGCTGTCCCTTCGATGGCCCTTGCTCGCGATCATGCTTGGTGGCTTGCTGCTCCGTATCGCGCTGATGCCGCTGACCGCGAACCTGCCGAACGGCCTGACCGACGAGGGCTTCTGGAAGCACTGGATGGGGGCGATCAACCAGCACGGCGTCCTGAACATCTTCCGGACCACCGACACCGATTATGTCGGGTACCACTGGGTGCTCTGGGTGGTGTCGATGGTGTACGAGGCCTTCAGCGGGTCGTCCTACTCCAACTCATCGACGCCGCTCCACCTCCTCGTCAAGGTCCCTTCGCTGATCTTCGATGTCGCGCTGACTCTTGTGGTTTACCGGGCCACGGCGATGCTCCTCAAGAGCTACCCGGCCGGGCCGGCCTGGTTTCGCCACAGCCCGCTGATTGCCGCCGGGATCATCGCTTTCCAACCGGCGGTCCTGTACGACGGCGCGATCTGGGCGCAGACCGACTCCGCCGTGACTGCGGCGATGCTGGGCGCGTTCCTCCTCGCGGCCGGACGGCGGCCCTTCGCCTCTGGCGCTGTCCTCGCCCTCGGACTCGCCGTGAAGCCCCATCCGATCGTGATTGCGCCGCTGCTGCTCCTCCTTCTCTGGCGCCATGGCGGCGTTGGCTCCCTCGTACGGGCTGCACTCGGCGGCATGCTCGTCACCGCCGTGGTCCTGGGACCGTGGATCCTTCACGGTGACCTCGCGCGCATCATCGATGTCTACGAGACGCTGTTTACGAAGGAGCGCGAACGCCTCTCCGAGCTCGCCTGGAACGTCTGGTGGATTTACGACCAGCGGGGCGACCCACGCCCAGGCGACCGGCTGATAGGTGGCGTGCCGCTCACTTTCAAGACCGTGGCGCTGTCTCTCTCTCTGCTCGCCGGTGGGCTGGCGATGCTCTACTCGCTGGTGCGGCCGGGCCTCCGCCACACCCTCATCGCCGCCGCGTACATCGCCTTCGCCTTCCAGGCCCTGCCCATCGGCACGCATGAGCGGTACCTCTATCCGTTTCTCGGGCTGTTGCTGCCGGTGGCGATGTTCGAAGGCAGGTGGCGGCCGCTCTACGCCGCCGTCTCGGTCACGTTCTTCCTGAACCTGGTGGTGGTGGCGCCGCCAGCGAAGATCTGGATGGACCGCTGGGTCTACGGCGACTTCGGTGTCGCGGTAGCGGCGATCAACGCGCTGTTGTTCGCCTCGTTCACGGTCATGCTCGTGATGGGCCTCGAACTGCGGTCGTGGCCGGAGCGCGTGCGTGGGTACGCCGTCCGTGGCGGGCGCACGCCACAAGAGCAGCCTTCGAACCGCTGACGGCGGAACGGGACCTTCGCCTCTGGTATGATTGGGGCCTCGGAGGCAGCGACATGACGACACTCCTCGCCGAAAAGCCGCGGACGCGCCGCCCGCGCACGTACACCGTCGATGACGTCCTGGCCATGACGGGCGACCGGATCTACGAACTGATCGATGGTGAGCTGAAGGAGAAGGACGTGGCGAACAAGGCAGCCGAGGTCGCATTCGAAATGGTGGTCGCGCTCCGCGAGTATCGCCAGACCGCCGGCGGTGTCGTCCTCCCGCCCGAGGCCTTCGTCCGCCTCTTCGGCAGTCAGAGCTTCCTCCGGCGCCCCGATACCGGCTTCGTCGTCGCCGGACGGCTCCCTGGCGACGAACTCGGCGACGGCGCGCTCGATATCGCGCCCGACCTCGTGGTCGAAGTCATTTCACCCCGTGACAGCGCGGAGAAGGTCGAGAAGAAGCTCCAGCAGTACCTGGCGTCCGGCGTCCGCCTGATCTGGGCGATCTACCCACAGGCCCGGGCCGTCCGCGTGATCCGCGCCGATGGCACCGGCGCCCGCCTCGAAGAAGGCCAGGCGCTGAGCGGCGAAGACATCCTTCCTGGCTTCACCCTCTCCGTCGCCGCAGCCCTCGGCACGCCAGCGTAAGAACCTCCCGCTCAGCCCGTCGGCGCCGGTTGTGCGCCGCGCACCAGCCGGCCCGGAAGTGCGCCGGTGTGGACGCCATCTTCGAACGTGACCTGGCCGGACTTGATTGTGTAGCTGTAGCCGTCGGCGCGCTGAAGGAGCCGCTTTCCACCCGCCGGGAGGTCGTAGTGCATCTCCGGGCGATGGAGCTGGAGGTTCTCGAAGTCGATGACGTTGAGGTCGGCGCGGTAGCCTGGCGCTACCACGCCGCGGTCCATCCAGCCGACGTGACGCGATGTGTCCATCGTCTGGCGCTTGACCACGTGTTCGAGGGGGAGTCCTTCGCCGCGCTTGCGGTCTCGGCACCAGATGGTGAGGTTCGAGGTCGGGAAGCTGGCGTCGCAGAGAAGGCCAACGTGGGCGCCGCCATCGGAGAGGCCCGGCACGGTCTGGGCGTGGGCGTTCATCTCGCGGACAGCATCAAGGGAGAAGCCAGAGAAGTTCGAAAGCGGGAAGTAGAGGAGCTCGTGGCCCTCGTTCTCGAGGACGGCATCGAAGACGACCTCGGCGACGGGGAGGTCGCGGCGGTCGTCTTCCGCGGCGAGGCTGTCGGCTTCGTCTGGCTCGTAGTTTGGCGGGTCACCGAGCCGGAACATCTTCGCGGGCGACCGCATGGCGCTGGACGGCCCGCTCCCATCGAGCGCTTCGTACTCGGCCACGATCCTGTTGCGGACTTCCGGGCGGCGCATGGCGGCGACGCGCTCTGCGAGCGGGAGGTGGGCGATCGACTTGTACGTTGGGCAGTTGATAAAGGGGTTTATCGTGCCTTCGAGGCCCATGAGCAGGCCGATCGGACGCGCGCAAACCTGGGCCTTCATGTCCACGCCGTCGGCGGCCGCCTCTTCGATATAGCGCATGACCTCTCGCCAGCGGTCCGGCGCCTGGTCGGCCTGAGCGAGGCTGACGGAGATCGGGCGGCCGCACTCCTCCGCCAGGCGACGGAAGAGGCCGAGTTCGAATGGGATATCGCGGAAGTCGCTGACGAACTGGAAGACGCCCCGGCCCGTCTCCTTGAGCGCCTGGCCGATGCCGAGCAGCTCTTCCTGGGAGGCGGTGAGAGTACCGATGCTCTGGCCGGATTTGGAGCGGTGGTTGAAGGTGCGGGAGCTGGCGAAGCCGATGGCGCCGGCGCGCAGCGCCTCCTTCGCGAGATCGGCCATCCGCTGGATCTCGGCGGGGGTCGGGTCGGTTTCGTGGTCGGCGCCACGTTCGCCCATGACGTAGGCGCGAAGGGCGGCGTGGGGGACCTGGGCGCCGATGTCGACGGCGTGCGGGCGGCTATCGACGGCATCGAAGTACTGCGGGAGCGATTCCCAGTTCCATGGCAGGCCCTCGTTCAGGGCGGTCTCGGGGATATCCTCGACGCCCTCCATGAGGGAGATGAGGAAGGCGTGCTTGTCGGGGGCGGCGGGGGCGAAGCCGACACCGCAGTTGCCCATGACGATCGAGGTAACGCCGTGCCAGGAGGAGGGGGCGAGGAGGCTATCCCAGGTGGCCTGGCCGTCGTAATGCGTGTGGATGTCGACGAAGCCAGGCGTGACGAGCCGGCCGCTGGCGTCGATCTCGCGGCGGCCGCGGTCGACGGCCTGCCCGACTTCGGTGATGCGATCGCCATCGACGGCGACATCGGCGACGAAGCGGTCCTTGCCGGTGCCATCGACAACGGTGCCGCCGCGAATTACGAGGTCATGCATGGGTGGGCCCCCTGGAGACGAGTATTGCGCCAGACAATACGCGCCACGCGAGGGGAATGCCAGAGGCAACTGACTACCGACTACCGCCCACTGACTACCGGCTGCTGGATTGGTCGGGGCGCCGCGATTTGAACGCGGGACCTCCTGAACCCCATTCAGGTGCGCTACCAGGCTGCGCTACGCCCCGACCCGAAAGACACGCTGCCCGTGGGACAGCAGGATGAATGTACGGTCGGGGAGGGGCGGCGGTCAAAGCGCGGGGTGCCTTGCCCGGGAGGGGGGTGGCCGATACGCTAAGGGTCGGTTTGGCGAACGGCCCCGTGGTGTAGCGGCCTAACATGCCACCCTGTCAAGGTGGAGATCGGCAG
>CAZQCR010000266.1:0-4280 GCA_964591745.1 uncultured Anaerolineaceae bacterium | reverse complement strand
CCGATGGCAGTGCTGTCCGCTACCGCGTGACCTCCACCGTGGACTATCCCCTGGGGGCGATCGATATGGGCGCGCTTCTCAGCGGGCGCGAAGGCGTCGAGAGCATCGTCCTGATGACCTGTAGCGGGCCGGCCAGCGCCGGGGAGTACCAGCTGCGGACCGTCGTCCTCGGGGAGCGCATCGAGGGCTAAGGCGCTCAGCCGGTCACAGCTTTGAGCGCCAGCCGTAGGCCCACCAGCACAAGCGCGCCGGCCAGTATCTTGATGATCGTTGGCCCTCTGAGCCTCGCCGCGTAACGGGCTCCGATCTGTGCGCCCGGAATCGCGCCAAGGGCCAGGAAGAGCGTCTGGGCAAGCGTCCGGTCCAGGTGGAGCGTTCCCGTGAGGACGTGGACTACCGAGGCCTCGCCCGCCGTCAGGGCGAGCACGAGCTGCGAGGTCGCGGTCGCGATGTGTACCGGAAAGTGCAGGACCGTCGCCATCACCGGCACGTGAATGACACCGCCACCGATCCCCAGCAGGCTGCTGATGAACCCGATCCCCGCGCTGATCGCGACACCCTTCCAGAGATGGTAGGCATAGATGTAGCGGACGCCGTAGCGGTCGCGCAGCTCGCGATGGAGGACGCCCCGGCCGCGCACCGGGGCCTGGATCGCACCGCCCATCTTGCGAGTCGCCAGCCAGAGCCCGATGACGATGAGGACGGCCGCGAAGATCGCGTCGAACGTCCGGCGTGGTACGTAGCCCACCACAACCGCCCCGAGGATCGCCCCGGGGAGCGCCGCCGCGGCGAACCAGGCGGCGCTTCGAACATCGATCCGCTTCTGAAAGGCGAAGCCGGCGCTTCCCGAAGCGGCGTTCGCGGTAACCACCACCAGGCTCATCGCGCTGATAGTCTCCGGGCTTCGCTCCGGGAAGAGCAGGAGCAGCGCGGGCGTGAGCACGAACCCCCCTCCCGCACCGACCAGCGTCCCGAACGCGCCGATCGCGAGTCCCAGGGGGATGAGCAACAGATCAGGCGTCTCCACAGGCCCGGCCCCTGTCCTCGCCGTGCGCCCAGCCTCTCCTCATGCGCTCAAACCGGGATATCGGGCGTGTCGTCGAATCCATTTCGGCGGCGCAGGGCGTTCGAGCGGCCCCGGAGCCGGTTCCAGGCGCCGCCAAGACGGTTGAGGAAGTGCGCAAGGCGGCGTTCTGTGGATCCTCGCAGCCAGGAGTGGGTGCTACCGGTATGCCGGTAGCGATCCAATCGGCGGTTGAGCAAGCGCTTCGTCGGCGTGGATTGGATGCGCGTGAGTTCCCGGAGGATCGCCCGCCGAAGCAGCGTCGCAGCTTCCTGCGGGTCCGTGTGGGCGCCATCTCCCGGTTCGCTCACGGTGCCATCAATGATCCGCATCCGCAGGCAATCGTGCGAGGTGATCCGGAGCCGTTCGGCCACGTCCCCGGCGCGGCCCGCCTCCTCGCGTAGCAGGCGTGCCGCGTCTTCCGGCCGAATCACTTCGTACACGGCGTTATCCAGCATCAACACGCGGTCGGCGGCCGCCATCGCCGTGGCCGCCTCGGAGCTTCCTTCGCCCGTGATCACGGCGACCGTCGGCACGGGGACGGTGAGCATTGCCGCGAGGCAGTCCGCCATCGCGTTGCCGAGGCCGCCCTGTTCGCTCTCGAGGCCGGGGTGGGCGCCGGGCGAATCGATGAGCGTGACGATCGGGATCTTGAACTTTCCGGCCAGCCGGATCACCCTCGCCGCTTTGCGGAAACCAGCAGGGCGAATCCAGCCGTCGCTTCCCGGGCGGGCATGATTCTGGCCGATCACAGCCACCGCTTCGCCGCCGAGCGAGCCGAAACCCGCCACGATCGCCGGGTCATCGAAACCCGTCCGGTCTCCGTGTAGCTCGACGAACGACGTCGCCATCAAGGCCGTGAACTCGCTGGCCGTCGGCCGCTGTTGGTGGCGCGAAAGCTGCAGCTGTTCGAGCGCACCACGGCTGCTGTGGGCGAGGTGCGTGCCGCGCCGCGCTCGGTCCACGCTGAGACGGTAATCGCTCATCAAGAGGTCCAGGACGAGGCCGACCCACTCCCGCAGATGGGCGCGGTTCACAACCGCGTCGATCAGTCCGCGTTCGAGGTGCGATTCGGAGGTATGCGCGCCGCTCGGCAGCTCCTGGCCCGCTTCTTCTTCGAGCACTCGCAGAGCGGCATAGCCGATAAGCGCGTTTGGTTCAGCCGCGATGACATCCGCGAGGCTGGCGAAGCCGGTGTAGGCCGAACCGGTCGTCGGGTCCGTGAGAATGGCGATATGTGGCAGGCCCGCCTGGTTGAACCGTGCGACGGCCGCGGCTATCCGCGGAACCTGGAGCAGCGCGAGGATCCCTTCCTGCATGCGAGTGCCCGAGGTGGAGCAGACGGAGACGACCGGCACCCGCCGGGCCGCCGCCTTCTCGAAGGAACGCGCGATCCGCTCCCCTGCGGCGACGCCGATCGATCCTCCCAGGAAGGAGAAATCGATCACCGTGATTACGACGTCGCGCCCGAAGATCGCCCCCGTCCCGGTCAACGCCGCCTCTGTCAGCCCGGTCCTCCGCTGCGCGTCGATCACGCGCGCGCGGTAGGACTGCCGTCCCCGGAAAGAGATCGGGTCGATCGCCGTCACTCCCCGGTCCGCTTCGTGGAAACTGCCGGCGTCCAGCAGGCTGGCGGCGCGCTCCCGCGCGGTGAGGTGAAAGTGGAATCCGCAGGAGTGGCAGACGCGAAAGCGTTCGTACGATCGCGAGCCCTGCAGGTCCGCGCCGCAGGAGAGGCAGGCCTCCCGCTGAGGGGCTGGCTCAATGTCCTCTCGCGCTTCACCTCGGCGAAGAATCTGACGAAACGGCTTCACGGTTCTCAGTTTATCAATCGTCACGCGCTCCCGCCCCTTCCAGCACCCGACGAGACTCGCCCTCTTCGCGAGGCCCCACCATGCCTTCTTCTTCCAGCCGCTCCATGATCTTGCACGCCTTTACGTAGCCCACCCGCAGCCGCCGCTGGAAGAGTGAGGGCGATACGCGGTTGTGCTGCCCGGTCAACTCCCGCGCCTTCTCAACGATCGGGTCATCTTCATCGACATCGATGTCGGCGTCGCCATTCCGCTCGATCAGCGCCTGTTGGAGGAGGTCGTCTGCTGTCTCCGGGACGAGCTCGCTGAATCGCTCATCCGTCCAGAACTGAACGAGGCGCTCGACTTCCGCGTCGGAGAGGTAGACACCCTGGATGCGGACCGGCTTGGCGGCGTCCGTGGGCATGTAGAGCATGTCGCCCCGGCCGAGCAGCTTCTCTGCCCCGCCCATATCGAGAATCGTCCGCGAGTCAGTCATCGAGGTCACCGCGAAGGCGATCCGGGTGGGGAAGTTCGCCTTGATCAGCCCCGTCACGACATCGACCGAGGGCCGTTGGGTCGCGACCACCAGGTGAATGCCCGTCGCACGGGCGAGCTGGGCAAGGCGGCAGAGGAGCTTCTCCACCTCGAACGGCGCGACCATCATCAGGTCCGCAAGCTCGTCGATCACGACAACCCAGTAGGGCAGCTTTTTGAGGACGCGCGGGTGGCGGTTATAGGTTTCCACGTTGCGAACGGCGACGGCCGCGAACTTCTTGTAGCGCGCTTCCATCTCCGAAACCACGGCCTGCAGCGTCCCGACGACCTTGTCCATGTCCACGATCACCTCGCTGAAGGCGAGATGGGGGATGGTGCTGTACGGGGTCAGTTCCACCCGCTTGGGGTCTACCAGGACGAAGCGCACCTCCTCCGGGGAGGCGTTCATCATGATTCCGCTGATGATGGCGTTGATGCAGACGCTCTTCCCGCTTCCGGTGGCGCCCGCAATCAAGAGGTGAGGCATCCGCCCGAGGTCCGCCACGATCGGGATGCCCGATACGCCGCGGCCGAGGGCCATCGTCAACTTCGACTTTCGCAGGCTGTCCTGAAACTCTTTCGATTCCATCACGCTGCGTAGCGAAACGACGCTCGCCGTGTCGTTTGGCACTTCGATTCCGACGATCGCCCGGCCCGGCACCGGCGCCTCGATGCGCAGGCTTGGGGCGGCAAGGGCGAGCGCGAGGTCGTTCTGGAGGGCCGTGATCTTGTTCACCCGGACGCGTGTGCGCGATGTCTCCACGCGCTCCGTCCGCGCGCGGTTACCAGGCCCCAGGATGGACTTGCCCGCGTCGTCCTTCACCTGGAGCTCCTTGTACCGGACCTCCCAGCCCGGCTCCACGCCGAACTGCGTGACCGTTGGGCCCTCG
>CAZQCR010000265.1:0-4321 GCA_964591745.1 uncultured Anaerolineaceae bacterium | reverse complement strand
AACGATCGATCGCGGACTTATCTAAGTGCGCGGACTTATCTAAGTGAGTACTAGGCGGCCGGCGAGCTACACCCGGTCGCCAGCGAGGGAACCGGTCGCTACGGGGCTGAGGGGCCGGCGGCGGCTTCGGGCGCGACGAGCGAAGCGCCACGAGGAGACGGCGCCTCGTGCAATCCGAACCGGCGATGAAACGCCCGCAGCGGCGCCGGCGCCCACCAATTGCGTTCGCCAAGCAGCTTCATCGTCGCCGGTACGAGCAGCATTCGCACAAGCGTGGCATCGACGATGACGGCGATTGCGAGGCCGACACCGAGTTGCTTGATGGCCAGCACCTCGCCGGCGGCGAAGCCACCGAACACGATGACAATCAGCAGCGCCGCCGACGTGATAATCCGCCCACTCCGCTGCAAGCCCACCGCAACCGCCATGTCGCTGTCGCCGGAATCGTCATGCGCCTCCTTGATGCGCGAGAGGAGGAAGACCTCGTAGTCCATGGAAAGGCCAAACGCGAAGATCAAGATGAGGACGGGCATCCACAGGTCCAACGCGCCTACCGAATCGAAGCCGAGAACGCCCGAGAGATTCCCGCTCTGGAAGATCCAGACCAGCGCTCCGAAGCTGGCGCCAAGGCTGAGAACGTTCATGACGATCGCCTTTACGGGCACTAACAACGACCCGGTCATCAGGAACAGCAGTACAAGCGTGGCGACCACGACGGCCAACAGGGCCCACGGCAAGCGGCTGATGAGCAGCGACTGGACATCGGCGAGTTCGGCCGCCTGGCCACCGATCTGGATAGGGAAGCCCGGCGAGGAAGCGCGCAGATCGGACACCAGGGCGCGGGCATCGCTCCCCTGCGAGGTACCAGCCGGCACGATGTCCACAGCCTGAACGCCAACGGGTGTGCCGGGCCGGATCGATAGTCCGGCAACGTGCGGATTCGCTCGAACCGCAGCGATCCAGCCGAGGAATGCCTGCTCGTCCGCCGCGACGTTCGCGAGCACGACCACCGGGTCCGTCCCCCGGGCCGGAAACCGCTCCGAAAGCGTGAGCGCGGTCTCGCGCACCTCCGAGGAGCGGGGCAGCGACCGAGCGTCGCCAATTTCGAACCGGGCGTCCAAGAAGGGCAAACCGAGAACTACCAGCACAGCCGTGGTTGCCGCGCCGACCACGACAGGATGCCGCTGAACCCCGCGGGCGAGACGGTAGAAGATGCCGCCGTCGGATTGCTTCGCCTTGATGGGCCTGATGCGACCGCCGCCGCCAGCCAGGATGGCCGGCATGAGCGTCACGGCCGCCGTCGCGCAAAGGAGAACAACGCCGAGGCCGGCCAGTCCGAACGACGTCAGAACGGGAATGCCGAACACAAACAACCCCGACATCGCCACCGCTACCGTGAGGGCGGAGAAGATCACCGTCGTGCCGGCGGTTTCCACCATGCGTGCCGTTGCCGCCCGGACATCCAGGCCCTCGCCACGTTCCTCGCGGAAGCGATTCACCATGAGCAGGCCATAATCGATGCCAAGGCCGATGCCCAGCATGTTGACCACGTTCAACGAAAAGATCGAAACGTCGCCGACGGACGTGGCCGCGACGAGGACGGCAAGCGACCCGATGACGCCGGCGATTGCTACTAACAGCGGCATCCCCGCACCCGTGAGCCCACCGAGGAGGATCACCATAAGGATAATGGCGATAGGGAGCGCGATCGCTTCGCCGCGAAGCAAATCCCGTTCCGAAGCCTCGCCGAACTGCTCATCCACAAGGATGTCTCCGCCAACAAGAACGCGCTCGGCGGGCAAGTCATGCGCGAGTTCCTCAACCACATGGGCAACGGCGAGTTCGTCTTTCTCACTGAGCCCGCCAACCAGGGTGACCACGGCGAGGGCTCCCTGGCCATCGGTTGCTCGGAGGGCGTCCGAATCTGCGTTCCAGGGATGAGCGACGTCGATCACTCCCTCCACCAGAGCAATCGCATCGAGGCCGGGAACAATCCTCGCCTGGACCTCCGGGTTGCTGACGCTCACGCCATCCAGGAGGATTGCGATCTCCCCTCCAGTCTCGTCCAGTCCATCGAGCTCCGCCGCTACGCGGCCAGACTCTGTGCTGGTGCCCGCCCCGAAATCGGACGACAGCACTTCGAAAGCGGCACTGCCATACACGGCCGCGCCGACCAGGACCAGGCACCAGGCCGCGATTACGATGTAGCGATGACCGACCACGAACTTCGCGAGTGAGTGCATCATCGCACTGCCGCCGTGTGAGCGCTGCCGTCCATCGCCGGCTCGGGCCTCGTGCGCCCTCCCTTGCGGGGCCACACGAGGATAAGGCCGCTGATGGCCGTTACCAGGATTGCGCCCGACGACCCAAACATCGAGTGCTGGCGCTCCGCGTCCACGATTACCTGCAGCGTGACGAGCCACCCCAGCGCCCAGAGCAGTGGTGTTGCGAAGGCCCACGCGGCTCGACGGAGGGGCTGCATGTCGGCTGCCGCGGCTTGGGCCACGCCCACGACTGCCCCAGTCATTGCCCCCATGAGCATGAGACGCACGGTGTCGGTCTCAAACCCGACGGCGCTGGAGCCTACCGCGAGGCCGAAGGAGGTTCCGATCGCAGTCGCGATCGCCCAACCAACACGCCGGCGTGTCGTTCCCGGCATTGCGAGTGCCTGCGCCGTGCCGACCACGGCACCGGTGACGAGCCCCCCGACGAGAGCCGCCGACAGGCTGTCAATCGGGCCGGCGACAAGGCCTGCCAGGTAGCCACCGGCCGGAAACCCCACGAAGGTGGGACCCCAGCGGAGCCATGAACTCTGTGGCGAACGTTCCTTTAGTATGACCTTTGTCATCGATTCTCTCCTTCGGCCCTGAGTTGCTCGTGGGCTCTTATCTTGTTTATAAAGATACTTTGATAGTAAGATACTTCAATGTCAAGTGATTCTCCCGACAATCTCACCACCGCCCTTCGCCGCTTCGCTATGGAGCGGGATCGCTACGTCACCCTTCTCGCCAGGGCCGCGGGAATGAGCCGGATCGAGTTCGACGCACTCGACTACATTCATGAAGCTGGCGAACTCACACCGAATCAACTGTCGCAGCGGCTCCTGATTACGTCCGGCGCGACGACGGCGCTCATCGACAGGCTTGAGGCTGCGGGACGTGTAACCCGCAACCCCCATCCCGGCGATCGTCGAAGCTTCCAGCTTCGACTGACCGAGGCGAGTGATGCGGGAGGAGCGAGGCAGCTTGCGCCCTACGCCCAGGGCCTTTTAAACCTGGCAAGGGAGCTGAGCACTGAAGATCGCGTCACCGTGGCCCGGTTTCTTGAACGCGCTGCGGCGGTTGCGGTGAACCATGCGGATAACGCCCAGGTGCGCGCCGAACAACGCAAATCAGCCCCCGGCTCGATCGACTAGTCAGTCGGGGCCGCCGGGCATGTCTCGGGCTGAACTCAACGAATCCCCTGGTCGCCTTATGGCACTCCACGGTCGGCCCATCTGGTCGTGGCCGAACCTGGCGATGCCGCTCCGGCGGTGTCTTCCCCCAGGTCGATCCGGGGTCCGGTCCCCTGCACTGGCCTCCCCCTCTACACTGTGTGCAAGACCAACCAGGCGGTTGCTATGTACACGGTCCTCGCTGGCGGCGTCGGCGCCTCGAGATTTCTCCAGGGGCTGGCTCAGGTCGTCGATCAACGGGAGATCACCGTCATCTCCAACACCGGCGACGATGTCGAGATGTTCGGCCTCCACGTCTCCCCTGATACCGACATCGTTATCTACGCCCTGGCTGGCGCCGTCAACCCGGAAACCGGCTGGGGCCTCACCGGCGACACGTTCGCCGTGGTCGATCAGCTCCAACGGTTCGGCTATCAGCGCTGGTTTAACCTTGGTGACCGCGACCTGGCGATGGCCATCCACCGCACGCGCCGCCTGCGCGAGGGTGTGCCCATGCACGAAGTCGTCGCCGGGCTGGCTCGCGATTGGGGCCTCGCTTGCACCGTTCTTCCGATGTCCAATCAGCCGGTCCGCACCCGCATCCTCGGCCCGGAAGGCGAACTCCCGTTCCAGGAGTACATGGTGAAGCTCCGCACGGACTTCGACTTCCGTGGCGCCGAGTTCCCGGGGGCCGAAAGCGCCCACCCGGCGCCCGGTGTCATCGACGCGATCGGCGCAAGCGATATGGTGATCCTCGCGCCCAGTAACCCGATTGTGAGCATCGGGCCGATCCTCGCCGTGCCCGGAGTTCGGGATGCCCTGGCCACCACGACCGCGCTCCGCGTCGCCATCAGCCCGATCATCGCGGGCGCTGCCATGAGTCTGAGT
>CAZQCR010000264.1:0-4331 GCA_964591745.1 uncultured Anaerolineaceae bacterium | reverse complement strand
GCTGGTACTCCATCTCGGTTATCAGCTTGGCAGCCTGGAAGAGGCGCTCGCCGTAGTCCCAGCCGGAACCGGCCGGCGGATTGAGGGACTGGTTCTCCCAGTCGTCGATTTCGTCCTGCGGCAGCGCCTGGATCAGGAGATCGAGCTGGGTCGCGAGGCGGTTGTGCTCGAGGTGGAAGACGGTGTGAACGGAGGTGAGGGCGATGTTCTCGTTACCGCGGCCATCGCCGGTGATGAAGTGGCGGTTGAGCAGTTCATCGTCGTAGGTGTTGGCGAGGACGTCGTCCGTGAAGGCGGCAGCGCCAACGTTGGTTGCATCCGGTATAAGGCCGGGCTTGGGCGCGGCGTGATGGGCGATGTCATCGAGGAAGGCGTGGCCGGTGCGGAGCGCTCCCACAATGGAGATTCCGCCGCCGGAGGGGTTACCTTCGACCAGGAGGTTGCCGGGGAAGACCACCATCGGCATGCCGCGGTCGGGACCTCGAAGGAAGCGCCCGTACGGGTCGGTGGCCAGGAGCGGGACATCGAAGATGTCCTGATCGAGGAGTTTGATGCCGAGGAGCGTGGCGGCCTGGGCCTTCACTTCGGCCCAGTTGGCGATGTTGCCGGCGATCGCTCCATCAAGGAGCTTACCCGTGGAGACGGGACCGTCATCGCCCGTCTCGTATTCGCGCAGGAAAACCTGGTGCGAAGGGTGCGAGGTGTAGGTCTGGTTCTGGTCAACGAACGGCGTCGTGATGTTCTTGCCGTCGTGGTTGGCGTCGGCGGTCGCCCGGGTCACCATCATGAAGGGGGTGGGGCCAGCGGCGGCCAGGAGCGGGTCATCCGCCTGGAGGGGGATAAAGACGACGCCGCTACCGCCTTTGGGCACAAGGTCGAGCCCATGGTCGAAGAACTGGCCGAAGATGGTGAACATCGTGTTATAGGGCGCGGAGAGGCCAACGTCCGGGGCCGCGTTGGGGATGAAGAGTGTTCCAGATGCATCCGGGACGGCGCCGACGCCCGCGACTTCGACCGCCGACGGGTTCGTCGCCGTCTGGTCGACGATCAGGTTGCTGACGATCCGCGGATCGGCGTCTTGCACGAAGCCGGTCGTCTGGGTGTAGCTCGTTGGGTCCCCTACGTTTTGGCCGCCTGGTCCGTCCGGGTCGAACGTCAGGGTATCCGCGGCGACGAACGAGGGCGTCGTCAGGCGGGGAAAGGCCAGGTCGGCCTTGCCGAAGTTGTTCTGGCCAGGCTGGAGGTTGTTGTTGCTGCCATCGACGGTGCGCAGGCCGAGCATCTGGGACGGGCTCTGGAGCTGGTTGGCGCCCGGCCCGATGATCGGGTTCCCGGCCGCGTGGCTCTCAGCGATCTCAATCTGGCGGAAGATGAACCGCAGGTCCGACGCGAGAATCGTGAAGCCAGCGCCCACTGGCTGCTGGGCGAGCGCGCTCGAGCCCGTGAGATCGAGGGGGCGCGTGCTGCCGCCGCTCAAAGCGCCAGGGAGGACGAGGCCAAGGGCGGCCACGACCCCGATGGAAGCGCGCAAGACCGGCGTTGTCCGGCGGCGCGTATTCGTCGAGAAGTTTGCGAAGCGACTTCGCACGGGATTATCTGTCTTCATTGGATCCTCCACCTGGGCCGCCACGATCACGGCGAGGGCTGCGGCAAGAGCCGAAGGGCGACGGCGCGGATCGCGCCGACTATCGACTTTTTGCCGTGGAATACGACTGTTTTCACGCCGGACGGGACCCGCTGCGGGTCTCTTCCGGCTTCGGTGACGCTACCCGGACGGGCGCGTGCACCGATCACCGCCGTAACAAGCCAAGGGCCAACCTCCTCCACACAACCAGCATCATCCTCTGTTACGTAGGACTGGGGTCTTAGGACTTACGAACCCGAATATCACCATACCCTCAACCCCAAGTCAACAGACTCAGGCGGAATCGCCACGATCTCGCGACGAATCACCAAAAGCGCACGAACGGGCGCCAAGGATACGGGGCAATCGGGACATTTCGAAGATTCGCGCCCGGCCGCCCTACCATGGCTCAGCGGCCCGCGTTTCACGGCCGGGGGTGCCTCCCCGCCTGAAGACTCGCGGGCCGGTATGCTAGTGGCATCGAAGCGACAACCTCACCAAAGACCTGCTATCGCCATCCAGAGCGCGAGACCCTGCGGAGCTGCTCTCGCTGCGGCGTGGCCGCCTGTAGCGAATGCCTGACGAACGCGCCTGTGGGCGCCCACTGCCGGGAATGCGTGGCGAACGGCTCGCAGGCGGTGGTACAGGCCCGTATCCGGCCGGCGGTTTCGCGCTCGGCGACGGCGGCGACGCTCGCGATCATCGGGATCAACGTGCTGGTGGCGCTGTGGGTGCTCGGCCAATCGCCGAATAACGGCCTCGCCGGCCGATCGAGCGGCCAGATCGACCTCGGGCTCTTCGGGCCGTTCGTCGCCGATGGTGAGTGGTACCGCCTGGTGACCTCCGGGTTCACGCACGCCGGGGTCCTCCACCTCGCCTTCAATATGCTGGTGATCTGGCAGTTCGGCGGGATGCTGGAGCCTGCACTGGGCAAGGCGCGGTTTATCGGCCTCTACCTGGCCGCCCTGCTCGCGGGCTCGGCGGGGGCGTTGTTGCTCTCCCCGGACGCGCTCACGGTCGGGGCGTCGGGCGCGGCCTTCGGCCTCGTCGGGGCGGCAGCGGTCGGCTTCCAGCGGCGAGGCGTAAGCATCTGGAGCACGGGCATCGGGATGATGCTCGGGATCAACCTGGTGATCACGTTCGCCGTGCCGGGAATCTCCGTGGGCGGGCACCTTGGCGGGCTGGCGGGCGGGGCGCTCGTGGGCCTCGTCTACTTCTGGGACCGGCGGGGGCCGCCGAATGTCGTGATCTCACTGGCCGCCGCCGCGGGGGTAAGCGCCTTCGCCTTCGCTGTATCGTTGGTGGCGGCGGCGGCCTAAGCCTCACGGTCGGTCGCGGGCGGGCCGGGCACGTGCGGCAGTAGGCGGCGCCAGTGGGCCGCCGGTACAGGCGTAGCTACACGCGGCCGTGGCGGAGAAGGGCGCCAGGCGTTGCGCCCGTGCATTCGCCATCCTCGAATGTCACTTCACCGTTCACCATGATCCAGCGATAGCCCTGGGGCTTGCGGATGCGGCGCCACTCACCGCCCGGGAAGTCGTACGCCTTCTCCTGGGGGAGGAGGGCGAGCTTCTCGAGGTCGTAGACGAGGATGTCGGCCGGCGCGCCTTCGCGGAGCCAGCCCCGGTCACGGACGCCAGCGGCGAGCGCGGGATAGGCACTCAGCCGCCAGTGCGCCTGTTCGAGGTCGAGCAGCTTGCCTTCGCGCACGAGGTTAATAAGGAACTCTGTCGGGTAGGCGCCAAGCGTGAGGAACTTGGTGTGGGCGCCGCCATCGGAGACGCCGGGGATGGCGAAGGGCGAGTTCACGAGCTCGCCCATCGCGGTCATGTCGGCGCTCCGCGGAGGTGTGACGAAGGTGGTCTCGAGATTGTCTTCGACGGCCAGGTCGAGCATGGCGTCGATCGGGTGCTTGCCGAGCTGGGCGGCGAGCTCGGTGACCGTCAACCCGGAGAGGTGCTTGCGGTCCTCGCGGCCGGTGTCTTCGACTATCAGGTCGCCGATGACGGCGCTGGCACGGGGGCCCTGCTCGGTACCGCCGCCGGCCACGGGGGCGAAGCCGCTGTCGTACTCAGCACGAAGGCCCTGGCGCCGGACCGGGTCGCGCATCTTCTCGATCCGTTCGGCGACGCTGCCGAGGGTGACATCGCGCCAGAGCGGGCTGGTATCGAAGAGGTTCCAATCCTGGAGGGTGAACTCGAAGCCGATATCGCAGGTAACCGCCTGGCCGAAGATGCGGAGGCCGCGCGCGTTCGTGCGATCGAGCCAGTCGAGGATGGTGCGGTAGCCCTCGGAGGTCGCGCCGTGCTGGTCCGTGGTGAGGGTCACGACGTTGAAGATGATCGGCCGACCGCTGACTTCGGCGAGGCGTTCGTGCAGGGCGAAGCCACCACCGGCGATCTGGATGAAGCCCCGGCCCTGTTCACCGAGGACGGCCGCAAAAGCGAGCAGGTCATCGTGGGACATGAGGTCCGTGATCATCGGGGTGCCGTCGTAGTCGCGCTGGACGCTGTTTTCGCCGGAAAGCTGGGCGGAGAAGCCGCAGCCGCCGGCGTCGAGGGCCTCGGCGAGGAGGCGGCACATCTCGGCGCGCTCGGCGTCGTTGGCGGGGCGGCTCTTGGCCGCTTCCAGGCCCATCACGTACATCATCAGCGGGTTGAGGACGACATATGCGAGGACGTTACCACCCTTCGGCGTGCGGTCGAGGCCA
>CAZQCR010000263.1:0-4333 GCA_964591745.1 uncultured Anaerolineaceae bacterium | reverse complement strand
GGTTCTCGCCCGATGAGGGTGGATCTCCGGACTCACCGGCATCCAGGCCGAGGAGGCGGAGGCGGGCGGCGTCGTATTTCTCCCTGGCCCGGGCCTCACGGTTCAAGAGTCCCTTGATCGCGTCGGGCCGGAGGGTCTCGCCCTCAAGGAAGACGCGATGGACGTGCTCGATCTGCTTCTTCCAGGCCTCCCACGCTTCTGTGTATTCGCGACTGGTCTCTTCGTCGGTAAATGCCATGGATACCGCCTCTTGTGTGCTGCCCGTGGGTTATCCGTGGGCGACGGCGATGAGCGGGGCGAAGAACTCGACCTGCTTCACCCAGTTCGCGCTGCTCGGGTTCGGCTCCCAGAAGTTGGTCTCGAGGATGATGTGGTCGATGCCGGCGTCTTTGCACTCCTGGACCTTGGGCAGCATCTCCTGGGCTGTGCCATGCCAGGACATGCCGCCGAAGAAGCCGCCATCGTAGGGAGGGATGCCCGGCATCGTGGGGTTGTTGAAGATCCGGAGGTAGGTCGGTAGCTTCACCGTTCGCCCGGCGGCGGCCACCATCTCGTCGAGCTGCTGGCGGACCTGGGCGGTCGCCCCGGCAGGCATGCCGGCCGGGTTCCAGCCGTGGGCGTGCTTGGCGCAGCGTGCAAGCGACTTCGGATTGGCGCCGCCGGTGAGAATCGGCACGCAGGGGTTGCCGTGTTCATCCCGCTGCAGGGGCTTGGGCGAAGAGTGCGACTCCGGGAAGTTGAAGAAGGGCCCTTCGTAGCTGACCGGGTCGGGCAGCCAGGCGGCTTTGAGCGCCTTGACGAAGTCCGTCATGCGGCCGCCACGGCGTTCGAACGGCGTATCCATGTGCTCGTACTCTTCGGCCATCCAGCCGAGCCCCAGGCCCGCGAGCAGGCGGCCCTCGGAGAGGATGTCGATCGTGGCCAGACGGCGGGCGAGGATGAGGGGCCGATGGTAGGCGGTGACGAGGATCGAGGTCCCCAGCTGCACGCGGTCCGTAATGGCGGCGCAGAAGGCGAGGAGCTCCAGCGGCTGCATGAGGCTCTGGTACGGCTTTGGCATGGGCAGGCCGGGTGCGCCGGCGTAGCCGGTCTTCGGGACTTCGCGCCACATGAAGTGCTCTTGTACCCAGAGCGAATCGTAGCCGGCCTTCTCGGCCTCGATGGTGAAATCGCGGACGGCGCGCCGGTCTACGTGCGGGCCAAGGGCGGGGATGCAGATGCCGATCTTCATGCGAGTCTCCTGCGATGTTGCCGTGGCGCGCATTCCTGAACGCACGGCCAGTTTGGTGAGACGGGAGTTTACGCGGTTCCGGCGCGCGGCGCTCCTACGTCGCTGTCAGAGCCTTAGCGGCCCTTGAAGACGGGCTCGCGGCGCTCGACGAAGCTGAGGGCGCCTTCGCGGTGGTCTTCTGTCGTGAAGAGGTAGTTGAGCGAGGCGCCTACGTAGGCGCCCATCTCCTCCATGGAGGCCTGGCGGGCGCGGCGGAGGCCCTCCTTCATGTAGCGCATGGCGATCGGCGGGTTGGCGGCGATCTTCGTGGCGATGACGCGGGCCGCGGGCAGAAGCTCCTCTGGCGCGACGACCTGGGAGACGAGGCCGATCTTGAGCGCCTCCTCGGCCGAGATCACGTCGCCGGTGAAGAGCAGCTCGGCCGCTTTCGAAGGGCCGACGACGGCTGGCAGCCGCCAAAGGCCGCCAAGGTCCGCTACGAGGCCGCGCTTGATGAACAGCTCGCCGAACTTGGCCAGGGTCGAGGCGATGCGGATGTCGGCGAAAAGGGAGAGGTCCATCCCCCAGCCCACAGCGGCTCCATTCACGGCGGCGATGACCGGCTTGTCGCACTCCAGGATGGCGGCGGCGGCTGGCGTAGGGCGGGGGCGGACGTCGCGCAGGCGGGCTGTTGAAGCGTCGCGCTGTTCGCCAAGCATGATCTGCTTGACATCGTCGCCGGAGCAGAAGGCGCGGCCTTCGCCGGTGATGATGACGGCCCGGACGTCAGTGTCGCTGTGGCAACGGCGGACGGCGGCCTCGAGCTCGGCGTAGAGCTCGCGGGTCAGAGCGTTCATCGCCTCGGGGCGGTTCAAGGTGATGGTCGCGATGTGGTCGGTCAGGTCGAACTTCAGGGTTTCGGTCATGGCTTGCCTCGGTCTGCGTGTGTGGCCGGATTCTACGCGCCACGTGGCTGATTGTCCGTGAGCACCCCTCCGCGGCGGCGGCCCGGCCATCCGATCACGAACCTCATCATTTGGTTCCGCCTTGGCCGTGGCCGCCGTACCATCGAACCATGGCACTTGAGATCACGTGGCTTGGCCGGAACTGCTTTCGATTGAAGGGCCGCGAAGGCATCGTTCTCACGGACCCGTTCCCTTCCGGCGGCGGCTACAAGCTTGGCAAGGTGGATGCGAGCGTCGTCACGGTCAGCCGCTTTGAGGACCCGGCGTATGCCGGCATCGAAGGACTGCCGGAGACCGCCCGTGTCCTGAACGCGCCGGGCGAATACGAAGTGGGCGGCATCCTCGTCACCGGCATCGCGAACAAGCGACCGGACGGTACGCGGAACGTGATCTTCGTGATCGAACTGGACGGGATTCGCGTCGGACATGCCGGCCTGCCGGGCGCCGCCGGAGTTCCGGATGAGCTGAAGGGCGTCGACATCCTCCTCCTACCCGTCGGCGGATTCAACGCCGTTCCGACGGCCGCGGCCTGGGACATGGCGCAGACCGTGGACGCGCGGATCACCATCCCGATGAACTACAAGACGGACGCGGAGACGCTGGAACTCGAACCGCTGGAACGGTTCCTCAAGGAGACGGGCTCGAAGCCAGAGCCTCAGCCGCGACTGCAGGTGAGCAAGACGGGGCTGCCGGCACAGTTCACGCTGATGGTGCTCCAGCCCCGGGCCTGAATCGCGGTCAGCGGGTGAGCGCGCGGTAGGCCTCCGGCAGCCGGTCGCGGATGACGTGCGTGCCGGGAGCGCGCTCCTTCCAGCGCGAGGCCGCCAGGTGGACGCTCGCGGTCATGGCAACGCCGGTGCCCGCTGGCACGGCCGTCAGCAGCGCGCCATCGGGATTCGCCACCAGCCCGCCATCGGGCCAGGCGGCCGCCGTGAAGACGCGGTTCTCGTCGCTCCGGGCGCGGGCCACGCGTTCGGCCATCGGGCCTGCTTCGAACAACGGCCAGGCGAGGATATCCGCGCCCTGGAGGGCGAGGATGCGGGCGACTTCCGGCACGTAGCCCTCGTCGCCGATGAGGAGACCGACGCGGCCGGCGGGCGTTTCCACGACGGGCGGCAGCAGCTCTCCCGTTTGCACGCCGCGCCCGTGCGAGGCCGTGTGCTCGACCATCTTCCCGGGCTGGATGATCGCGGCGGTCTGGCGCCAGTCGCAGCCTGTCGTCGTCACCGCGACGACCATTACGCCGCCGTGGGCGTCGACGGCGGCCTGGAGGTCGGCGAGGTTGAGCTCCCAGCCGTCGGGGCCGGGGACGCCACCGAAGACGACGAGGTCGGCGTCCTGGCGGCGGAGGGCGAGATAGCGGTCGATCGTGCGCCGGGCGTTGAATTCGCTATCCGAAGGGACAACGGCCACCCGTGCGCCCGCTTGCGCCGGCGCCAGGAGTTCGTTTTCGAGCGCGAGGGACGGCAGGCTCTCGGTGGGCTCCGTGAGCATCCGATAGAGCGATGGCCGGCGGGGTACCGTTTCCACGGCCAGCGGCTCGATCCGGCAGGTGACGACGCTGTCGCCGGTGCTCGGCGCGCAGACGCGGGTCACGCCGAGCGGGTCGATGACCGTGGACCGGCCGGCGTAGACGATGGTGCCGTTCTCCGTGCCCCACTTATCCGCAGCGGCAACCCAGACGCCGTTTTCGTAGGCGCGGGCGGGCATCAGGTACTCGCACTGGGTCGTGGTCAGGGCCTCGGTGGTCCGCGCCCAGGAGACCCAGGCGGTGAGGTCGCAGATGATCTCCGCGCCGTTGACGGTGAGCATCCGCGCGATCTCGGGCAATCGACCATCCGCACAGATCAGGATGCCGAAGCGGCAGAAGTCCGTTTCGAAGACGGGGAACTCCGTGCCTCGCTGGAACCAATTCCCATCGAAGTGCCAGAGGAAGCTCTTGTCGTAGCGACCGCGCTCCTGGCCATCGGGCCCGAAGACGACGCCGCTGTTCGTGACGGCGCCGCCGGGGTGTGGGACGGCGATCCCGGCGGCCAGCCAGTAGCCGTGCGCCTTCGCCTTCGCCCCGAAGAGGCGCGAGACTTCGGCGTAGGGCCGGACGCCAGGGCGGGCATACGGGTCGGCGTCCTTCAGGTAGTAGGCGGGGTAGGCGCATTCG
>CAZQCR010000262.1:0-4348 GCA_964591745.1 uncultured Anaerolineaceae bacterium | reverse complement strand
CAGGCGACCTCGAAGCGCACTCAGCATCTCGTCGGGGATGGCGCCAAGCCGGCCCGGGGGCGCCACTGATGCGGCCGCGATGAAACTGAGCCGGATGGCCGACCGCCTGGCCAACCCCGTTGCGCCGAACCAGTCCGCGTCCTCGTCCAACAGCTCGTCCCAACCCTGCACGGTATTTTGGAGTTGCGTCGAAATCCCGCAAAGCAACCAGCGCTGATGTGGGCCGGGAAGCATCGCCAACACGAGGGCCGGGCGAAGTTTGGCCACGGAACCACCCATGGTGGCCGGGATCTCAGCCAGGATGATGTCGCCGGGACTCATCGGAATGGCTTCAGATCGGCGATATCGTAGTCCGGCTCGCCCTCGCCATACGCCGACTCGAGTTGAGCGAGAGCGAATCGCTGCCAGTCGTCGCGGAAGTGCTTCATGCCGAGGTATTCTGCGTAGTCCACGACCTGTGCGAGCGTCTCGGGCGGAATGTTGTCCAGGGCGGCGTTGAGACGTTCGCGGAGGGCCTCGCTCTCAGGCGGCGTAGCGACGCCGCGGGGAAGACGAGGACCCGATGAGCCGTTCACCAGCTGGACCACCCGGTCGTAGTCGGCCTCCAGCGCTTCCGCAATCGCGCGGAGGCGCGCCCGGCCGGTCGGCCTCATCCCTCTGGTCCAGTTGGAGACGGCGCTGTTCGATACGTGAATCTGCCTTGCAAACTCCGCCTGAGTCATGCCGAGTTCCCGAAGGCGTGCCGGAAGGTATGCCGCGAAATCCATCCTCCAACCCCTTTCACTTGCCACAAGGATACAGTTTCATCCTCTTTCATCAAGTGATGAATACGCACGTCCCGCGATCAACGCCGTCATGATCGACCCGCGCGCCAACCGCAAGCAGCAGCAGTCCGCCTGGCTAACGCGGTGACGGGGAGGCGCAGGCCCAAAGGCATGAGGCAAAGAGGGAGACCCGTCGGGCGACCGCGGTCAGCGGCGCGTGAGCAGGTCGTCGTAGTCTGCGTGCGTGCCGATCCAGAACCAGATCAGGAGATCGTTGTCTCGAACGGCGAGTGCTCTATGGTGCAGGCCAATCCGGACCGACCAGACATTCGCCAGCCCTGAACCTGCTTCAACTCCAGGCTCGGATGGAAGGCGTCCTCACGGAAGAGTTCGTACGCTGAACTAGCCGCCTTCTGCACGGCCGCGGGGAGCCACTGGAACTCCCGGCGAAACTGACGACGCCTGCGGTTTCTCATCGACCATCGAATCCGCCCGGCTCCGTGAGACCAGCGCGCTCTTCGGCAAGCGCTTTGGCAGCCAACCGCTCGAGGAGACCGAGTGACGCAGGGCTCTCCAGCAGCTCATCAAAGAGCGCCTGCTCAACTTCGCTCGTCAACATTCCGGCAAGGTGGTCCTGCGTTTCTTCTGGCAGCGCGCTCGCCCGCTCGAAGGCTTCTTGGAGCAACCTCGTAGGCATGGTGTTCACCTCATCGACAGATCGGCCATGCCCGGCCCTAGAAGGTCCAGCGGCGCTGGTACTCTGGTACTTCTAGGGTACAGGGAGGGGAGGGCCACAGGTAGCGCGGGCCGGTCGCCCGGACGTGGATCCTTGCACACCTTCTGAGACTGAGTATCATACAGCGTATCGACACTTCGTCTCAGGAAGCTAGGTGATTCGCTCCCTCCCGTCCTTCGCGTCGCTCCTCCTTGCCGCCAGCATGTTGCCGCTCCTCGCGTGCTGCGGCGAAGGCCCTGGCGGCGGCCCGGCGAGTTCCGGCAAGCTCCAGGTCGTCGCCACCATCGCCATCACCGGCGCTCTCGCCGAATCCGTCGGCGGAGAGTTCATTGAACTCCGCGTCCTCGTTCGCTCCGGCGTCGACCCCCACGAATACGAACTGAAGTCCGACGATCGCAAGGCGATTAGCCGCGCCAGCGTCATCCTCCGCAACGGGCTCGCCATCGACGCCTTCCTCGACAAGGCTATCGGCGAACAAAAGACCATCACGACGACCGTGACGGACGGCCTGACGCTCCGCAAAGGCGAGGGCGGCGGCGACGACCCCCACGTCTGGCACGACCCCGAGAACGACAAGGCGATGATCGAGGCGATCGTCGCTGCCTTCGCCGCCGCTGACCCACCCAATGCCCCGGCCTACCGCGGCAACGGCGACGCGGCAAAGGCGC
This sequence comes from uncultured Anaerolineaceae bacterium, assembly GCA_964591745.1. Lineage (GTDB taxonomy): Bacteria > Chloroflexota > Dehalococcoidia > Tepidiformales > Tepidiformaceae > JANMTH01. The sequence goes on along the minus strand of CAZQCR010000262.1, from coordinate 2,180 downwards.
GTTTCGACGAGGCCGACCGCCAGATCCGGGCGCTCATCGCGACCATCCCCGCCGCCAACCGGAAGATGGTCACGAACCACGACGCCTTCGGCTACTTCATCGAACGCTACGGCCTGACGTTCGTGGGCGCCGTCATCCCCAGCCTCACCACCCAGTCCGAACCATCGAGCAAGGACATCGCCGCCCTCATCGACCTGATCGAGAAGGAGGGCGTGAAGGCGATCTTCTCCGAAAGCTCGGTGGACCCAAAAGTGGCCCGCGAGATCGCCCGCGACACCAACGTCCGCATCGTCGACGACCTTTACGGCGACTCGCTCGGCGAACCCGGTTCCGGGGCCGAGACGGTCGAGGGCATGCTCCTGGCAAACGCCGGAAAGATAGCGGAGGCCCTGAAGTGAGCAACGTCGAAACCGGCAACCGCACCATCGCCAGCTTGCCCGCCACGAGCCCGGGGACGCTTTCCGTGCGCGACCTCGACCTCGGCTACTCGTCCGGCTTCCGGCTCTCCGGCGTCTCCTTCGATGCCGCGCCCGGAGATATCGTCGGCCTCATCGGCCCGAACGGGAGCGGCAAGAGCACACTCCTCAAGGCGATAGCGGGCGTCCTCCAGCCCCGTTCCGGCCAGATCGAGCTGGGCGGACGGCCGTTGCGCGAGCGCGCTTCGCGGATCGCCTTTGTCCCCCAGCGCGAAGAGGTGAACTGGGACTTTCCGGTGACGGCGCGCGACGTGGTTCGCATGGGCCGCTACCGCCCCGCCGGCTGGCTGCGCTGGCCGGGGCGCGAGGACAACGCTCAGGTCGAAGCAGCGCTTCACCGGCTCGGCCTCGGCGGGATGAGCGGCCGCCACATTAGCCAGTTTTCCGGCGGCCAGCAGCAGCGCATCTTCCTTGCGCGGGCCATGGTCCAGGACCCGCTCGTGGTGCTCCTCGACGAGCCGTTCACCGGCATCGACGCCGAGAATCGGGAGGTCTTTCACGGCGCCATTCGCGACTTCTCGGCTGCTGGCGCGATCGTTCTGATGGCCACCCATGACCTCGATGAGGTCGCCGCCACCTGTTCCCACGTCGGCTGCTTGAACGGCCGTCTCGTCGCCTACGGCCCAACGGCCGAGACGTTCACGCCGGCCATCCTCCGCGCCACCTTCGGCGGCCGCGTCGCTGTCTTCGCGCCCGGCGGACCTGGCGGAGAGCACCATGTGGGATAGCCTCACCGGCCCCTGGCAGTACGACTTCATGCAACGCGCGCTGATGGAGGTGACGATCGTCGGGGTTGTCTGCGGGATCGTTGGGTGCTTCGTCGTCCTCCGCGGCCTGGCGTTTATCGGAGACGCGCTGGCGCACGCCGTCTTCCCCGGAGTCGTGCTTTCGTACATGGCCGACCGGAGCATCCTCATCGGCGCGTTCATCTTCGCCCTCTTCACTTCGCTCGGAGTGGGCGTGCTCTCGCGCAGCCGCCGGGTGAGCGAAGACTCGGCGATCGGCGTCCTCTTCGCAGCCTTCTTCGCCCTCGGCGTCGTCCTCATCAGCCGCCAGGACGGCTTCAAGAAGGACCTCGGGGCGTTGCTCTTCGGGAACGTCCTCGGCGTCTCCGATCGCGATGTCGTCCTCACGCTCGTGATCGGAGCGGCCGTGTTGCTCGTCCTCTTCGCGCTGATGAAGGAGTTCACCCTCCTCGCCTTCGATTCGACGATGGCGCGGGCGGTGGGCTACCCGGTGTTTCTGCTCGACCTCGTGCTCCTCATGCTCATCGCGGCAACGATCGTCGTCAGCCTCCAGGCAGTCGGGAACATTCTCATCCTCGCCCTGATCGTCACGCCGCCGGCGGCCGCCCGGCTCCTGACGGACCGTCTCGGGAAGATGATGCTCTTGAGCGCCGCGATCGCTGTGGTCTCAGGCGTCGTCGGGCTGTTCGCTTCGTACCACGCCGATACGGCGGCCGGCGGAACGATCGTCCTCGCGGCGACCGCCTTCTTCGTCCTCGCCCTGCTCTTCGCCCCGAACCACGGCCTCGTCAGTGGCTGGTTCCAGGCGCGCCGCGGCCGCCACCATGTCCATCATTACCACCCAATGAGCGAAGACGTAGAGCCGGGTTAGCTGTTAGCTGTTAGCTGTTAGCTGTTAGATGTTAGCTGTTAGCTGTTAGCTGTTAGCTGTTAGCTGTTAGCTGTTAGCTGTTAGCTG
>CAZQCR010000261.1:0-4353 GCA_964591745.1 uncultured Anaerolineaceae bacterium | reverse complement strand
GCCAGCCCGGCCGGCAGCTACGGAATTCACCCGCTTCGCAGCGGTCGCAGGAATCACAGGGCACGGCGGAGAGCGTGGTCACGCGGTCTCCCACCTCAAGGCCACGAACCTTCGGACCCAGGCCTTCGATGATGCCCGCGATCTCGTGCCCAAGCACCGAGCCCGGCTTCAGCGTCCCTGCCCGGAGCGCGTGCAGGTCAGAGCCGCAGATGCCGCAATGGCTCACGCGGATGAGCACCTGGTTACCCGTCGGCACCGGGTCGGGGAACTCTTGCACCTCGAAGCGTCCGTTTTCGATGAGTACGGCGGCGCGCATAGGGACCTCCTTCGCCGCCCCGGGTGGGAACGTTAGCGGCAGCCGAACGATAGCTGGTTGAGAGACGGGGTCAAGAATATCCGCGCCGAGAAGCGTACCGGGACTACGAGACCGCGAGCGCGAACGCGAAGGCGAGCCCGAGGACCAGATTGAGCCTCGCCGTCGCCTTCAACAGCGGGTTTAGGGCCGGGCCCACCGTGCCAGACAGCACGCCGCGCACCGGTCCAACCGCCGCGGGGATCGCGACCAGGATGACAGCCCCGAGCCATGGCCGGTCCGTCGCCAGGATTGTCCCGAGGGCGACGGCGAAGGCCGCGCCCACGAGCAAGCCGTACCACGCACGGGTCAGACGGTCGCCGAGGAAGACGGCGACCGTCCACTTCCGCGCCAGGCGGTCCCCGGCGATGTCCCGGAGATTGTTGACCACCAGGATGGCGGTCACGGTGCAGCCCACCGGAATCGCCGCCAGCAGTGCGACGCCCGAGATGTCGTCCGCCTGGAGATAGTAGGTGCCGGTCACGGCCACGATCCCGAAGAAGAAGAAGGCGGCAACGTCGCCGAGGCCGTGGTAGGCGAGCGGGAACGGCCCGCCCGTGTAGGCGATCGCCGCCACGATGCTTACCAGCCCCACCACGACGATCGGCCACCCACCGACGAAGGCCAGGTAAATGCCGGCGACAAACGCCAGGCCGACGACCGTCCACATTGCGGCGAAGAGCTGTCCGGTGCTCAGCCAACCAGACGACGAAGCCCTCGGCGGCCCCAGCCGCGTCCCGACGTTGTCGGCGCCGCGCTTGAAATCGAAGACATCGTTGGCGAGGTTCGCGGCGACCTGGAGACACACGGCGGCGAAGAGCGCGGCAAGTGCGGGCAGGAGGTCGAAGACGTCTTCCTTCACGGCGACGGCGCTGCCAACGATCACCGGTGTGATCGACGCCGTGAGCGTCGGCAGGCGCACGGCGAGCTTCCAAACGGTCTTCGAATCGGGCCGGGGGCGCGCGGCGGCGGCCATCAGCCCTTCACCGCGAACAACGACTGGATTGCGCCCATCATCTGTGAGTCCTTTCGAAAGCGGACGAACCCGGCCGCGCTGAACATCGCCGCCAGCTCCTCGGCGGGAGGGAGGTAGGTGACGGACTCGGGCAGGTAGCGGTAAGCCCGGCGATCCGAGAGGAGCCCGCCCACCAGCGGAACAACGCGGTTGAAGTAGATGCCATGGGCTCCCCGCACGATCGCGCTCCTCGGGCGATCGACTTCAATCACGCCGAAACGGCCTCCTGGTTTCAGGACTCGGGCCACCTCCGCAAGGACGGGCGGGATAGCGGCGAAGTTGCGGAGGGCGAAGCCGCAAAGCGCGACATCGAAGCTGCCATCGGCGAACGGGAGCCGGAGTGCGTCGCCTTGGACTACCTGCTCGACACTCGACCGTGGCTTGGCCCCCGCGAGCAGCATCTGTCGAGAGAAATCGAGACCGACGACGTGGGCGCCGTTTGCCGCCGCCATGCGGGAGAAGTCGCCGGTACCGCAGGCGAGGTCGAGGACGACATCGTGAGGGGCGATCCGCAGGAGCCGTACCGCTCGCTTTCGCCAGCGCACGTCCATGCCCCCGGTAAGCAGCCGGTTCATCCGGTCGTAGCGCGGCGCGATCCGATCGAACATCTCCTGGACGGCGATGGGTTTCGTCTCGGCGCTGGGAAGGTTGCCTGACACCACCGTACTTTGGCACGCCGGGACGTAACGTGGGAAGGCGTTCGAGGCGCTATCCGGTACGACCGTGAGCCGCCTCACGTGAACGGACGCGCCTTACCTCATATGATTAGCGTGTACGTTCGAAAGCGGTGCCACGGGTGGCCGAGGCCGACTCCGGAAAGGGCTGTCAGCTCGTCTTGACTACCGAAGCGCTTCCCCGACAGGTGGTTTCACAGGTCGAAGAGCTGGCGAACGGCCTCGATCGCCCGGCCATTCTCTCCGTTCCACTTCCTCGTGATCTCCTCGCAGAGCTGCGTGCGCTCGGCCGAGAAGCGCTGCGAACGCGGGCTTCCGTCGCCTGGGAGCATGGGAGCGATGGAACAGCTCTACTCGGATTCGGGGATGCGCTCCGGGTTCGTGGGGGTCACGGTTCGACGATGGCGGACGCCGCCCCGCGGCTTCGGGCGATCATGGCCGCCGCCCGCACGGCGCCTCTCCCTTCCTGCGTTCGTCCTCGTTTCTTTGGCGGCGGCCGCTTCTCGTCGTCGTCGCCGTTGGCGGACGCGGAGTGGGACGCGTTCGGTGGCTGGGGATTCTCTGTGCCATCGGTCCTCATCGCCTTTGATGGCCAAGCGGCGGAGGGCAGCCTCTCGGTGGTGGCCAGGCCAGGATGCGACGGCATCGAGCGCCTTGTCGCCGATGCCCTGGCCTCGCCGTTCCGCACTGCGCGCCCTGGCCCTCAGAGCGCCGTTCCGCCGCCGGCAGCGAGCCCGGATTGGCAGCCGACCGTTGAGACGGTCCTGCGCGAAATCGCTGACGGCCGGTACCGGAAGATGGTGCTTGCCCGCTCGTCCGTGGCCGAAGCAAGCCGGCCGTTCGCTGTGGGCGAGGCCCTCTCGCGCCTGGCCGACGCCTATCCGCAGTGCTTTGTCTTCCAGTACGGGGAGGGCGAAGCGGCCTGGTTGGGCGCCAGCCCCGAGCTCCTCTGTTCGCTCCAGGGAGGCACTGTTCGTGCCGCCAGCCTCGCCGGGTCCCGGCCGAGGGGCGCGACCGTGGCAGACGACCGGCGCCTCGAAGACGAGCTGGTTGCTTCGGCCAAGGAGCGGGCTGAGCATGCCGTGGTTAGTCTCGCCATCGCGGAGGCGCTCGGTCCCCTCTGTGTTAGCGCTACGGCCCCGGAGGTGCCCTCCGTGATGAAGGTAGCGAACATCCAGCACCTGTACACGCCGCTCTCGGGGCGGCTCCTCCCGGGCATCGATCTCCTGGATGTGGTCGCCGCACTCCACCCCACGCCGGCCGTCGGTGGCTGGCCGCGCGCCGAGGCGCTGGATGCGATCGATCGCCTCGAGGGCATGGACCGCGGCTGGTATGCCGGGCCGATAGGCTGGTTGGATTTCCGTGGCGAAGGCGAATTCGCCGTCGCCCTTCGCTCGGCCCTCGTCAGCGGTTCGCGTGCCCGGCTCTACGCTGGCGCCGGGATCGTCGCCGGCTCCGATCCAGGGGAGGAGTACGCTGAGACCGAGGCGAAGCTCCGCCCTGTTCGCGAAGCGCTCGGGATCCGCGCGAATGGCTGAAGTCGCGAGCGCTTCCGCCGCGCGCGCCTTCGTACACGCGCTCGCGTCCGCCGGCGTTACGGATGTCTGCATCACCCCGGGATCGCGCTCCACGCCATTGACCGCGGCATTTGCCCGCCAGTCCCTGGTCCGGCCGTGGCTCCACATCGATGAGCGCTCGGCCTCCTTCTTCGCCCTGGGGCTGGCGCGGGCGAAGGGGGTTGCGGTGGCCCTCGTTTGTACTTCCGGCACCGCCGCCGCCAACTACTACCCCGCCGTTGTGGAGGCGAACCTCGCTCGCGTTCCGCTCATCGTTTGCACCGCCGATCGGCCGCCGAGGCTTCGCGATGTCGGCGCCGACCAGACGATGGCCCAGGCGGGGATGTTCGGTTCGAACGTCCGTTGGGCCGCCGACCTCCAGGTTCCCGTCGGCGGACTCGGGGAGAACGTTTCCGTTCGAGCGATTGCCGCACGCGCGGTCCGGGCGGCGATGGGTCCGTTGCCGGGGCCGGTCCACATCAATCTGCCCTTCGAAGAGCCTCTGATCGATGCCCACGGTGCGGAGCTGGCCGAGCCTTCGCCGGCGGCACTCGTGCGGCCGGTGATAGCCCCGGATGGCCATGCCGTTAGGCTCGCGGCCGACGCCCTTCGTTCCGCTCGCCGCCCGCTCATCGTGGCGGGGCCCGAGACTGGCCAGCTCCCGGCCCGCGAGATAACGGCCCTGGCCGTAGCGCTGGGCGCTCCGATCCTCGCCGACCCCCTCAGCGGGCTCCGCCGGGGCGCCCATGACAGGTC
>CAZQCR010000260.1:0-4428 GCA_964591745.1 uncultured Anaerolineaceae bacterium | reverse complement strand
AGGGGGCTGTGCTCTGTCATGGGCGGCGATCTTACGGGTTCGGCCTCTGCCGGGGAACCGAAGCAGGGTGCCCGAGCGCCAACGCCAGTTTTCCCGTACAACGGACGGACCATGCGAACTGTCCGCGCTACCCGCTACGTCACGCCACTCCGCGAAGGAGGCTCCCTGCCGGCGATCGTCGAGGCGGACGACGACGGCCTCTACGTCGTGAAGTTCCGCGGCGCGGGCCAGGGCCCGAAAGCACTCATCGCCGAGATGATCGGCGGTGAGATCGGCCGGGAGCTCGGCCTACCGATCCCCGAACTCGTCTTCGTGGAACTCGACCCGGCCCTCGGCCGGAACGAACCTGACGAAGAGATCCAGGACCTGCTCACGAAGAGCGGTGGCCTGAACATCGGCAGCGACTTTCTGCCCGGCTCACTCGGCTTCGACCCGGTGACCACGAAGTCCTTCGATCCCGGCCTGGCGGCCCGTGCGGTCTGGTTCGACGCCTACATCACAAACGTCGATCGGACGGCACGGAACCCGAACATCCTGAGCTGGCACCGGGAGCCGTGGCTCATCGATCACGGCGCTTCGCTCATCTTCCACCACACCTGGGAGGCATACATGGAGAAGGCCGTGACGCCGTTCTCGGCGATCAAGCACCATGTCCTGCTGCGGTTCTCCGGGCCGGTCGAGGCCGTGGACGGGCAGCTACGGGCCCTCCTGCCGCCGGAACGGCTCGCCGGGATCGTCGCGCAGCTGCCGGATAGCTGGCTGGTTGAGGCGCCGTTCGCCTCGCCAGGCGAGCACCGGGCGGCTTACCTGGCGTACCTTGAGACCCGGCTGGAAGCGTCCAGCGCCTTCGTGGAGGAAGCCGACCGTGCCCGCCTGGATCTATGAGTACGCGCTGATCCGCCTCGTCCCGAGGGTGGAACGCGGCGAGTTCCTGAATGTGGGCGTCGTGCTCTACAGCAAGGGGGCACGCTATCTCGATGCGCGGATCGACCTCGATGAGCCGCGCATCCGCGCCTTCACGCCGGGGCTCGATCTCGAGGAGATCAGGGCGGCGCTCCAGGTCTTTCCGCGCGTCTGCCACGGTGGCGCGGAGGCGGGGCCCCTCGCCGAGATGGACCAGGCCGAGCGGTTCCGCTGGCTGGCGGCGCCGCGAAGCACGATGATCCAGCCATCGGAGGTGCACAGCGGCGAAAGCGAGGACCCAGCCGCCGAACTGGCCCGCCTGCTGGCGACGATGGTGCGGAGCGGCTGAATCGCCGGGTTGGTGAATCGCCAAGATGCGAAGAGCGCCAACGGGGTCGTGGGTAGGGTTCAGCCATGGAGCCGCGCCGCTCCGTCGGCGCTGATGCCCGTTTGCCCGTTGGGCGTGAGTGACCCGCGGGAGCGCGCGCTCACTCACCGGGCGCGAGGGCGGCGAGGCTGCCCGAGTGCACCGTCAGCAAAGCCGACAGCTGCGCCGAGGGCCTCCCGGTCACACCATCGATGGCGTGGACCGTGGCGCCGCCACCCAGGGCCTCGATGGCGGCATAAACCGGCCAGTGGCTGCGCCGAACGTCGAGGACTTCGATCGCCTGGCGTTCCGCCCCGGGCCGAGGCGGGGCGGCCGGCACCGGTAGGCCAAGACGAAGCGCGAGCTCCCTCGCGCGGGCATCGCCGGCCGGTACTCCCATCACGCGCTGGTGGGCGCGCAACATCTCGGCCCGCATCGACGCCGGACGGAGAACTGGCCGGAGGCAGCGTTCGGCCGGCGCGTCCGCCTCTCCCGGCAACGGGGGAGCGACGAGGACGGCCCCACCGAGCGCCTCACGCCAGGTGACGTGCTCACGCGCCGTGTAGCGCAGCTGGCGGGACCACCAGCCACGCCGCTCCCAATCGGAGACGCCCAGCTTGAAGGCGTAGACCGGGATCCAGGCGCTAATGACAGTGAGGCTTCGCGCGCGCCGTCCGGCCGTCCGGCGAAGCGCCCGGCGCGCGTCTTCGGCCGTGGCCACGAAGGGCAGGGCGGGTACGGTGAGGCTCGTGCGGCCGAGGCCCGGGAGGTCCGCCAGCCCAGGGCGAAGGGCCAACTCGGCCGGCCCCCAGATATCGATCCCGAGCTCGCGGGCGGCGGCCAGCGCCCCGCTGGTCGCGCCACCGGCGGCCACGACGATCGCGCGGTCGAAGCCGCAGTCGCGCAAGACATAGTTCGCCTTAGACAGCGTCTCCTTGGCGATCGGCGCGTCCCAGGCCTTGCACTCGACGAGGAGCGTGTACTCGACGACGCCATCGTCCCTGCGCGCGAGGACATCGATTTCGTGGCGGCCGCCCGACCGTCCTTCGATGACGACGTTCGTCTCCGTGGCGTAGCCCTGGGTGGCGAGGTAGGCGGCCACGGCCTGTTCCAGGCGCGCGCCGCGCTCCGCCGTGGTTTCGAGAGCAGTGGTCATCGCGCCAGCATGAGCGGCGAACGCGACAGGGGCTGTCGCGTTAGGTGCCAAACATAGGCATCCGCAATCTCTCGCATCGGGTAGTGACTCGCCCGGCCCTGCGCCGTACGTTCAATTCATGGGAAACGCACGAATTGCCGAAGTTGATTTCGAAGCAGCGGTGCAGCAGCACCACACCCTCAACGGACGCCAGGAGGAGATCCTCCGCCTGATCACAGGGGGCAAGACGAACCCGGAGATCGCCGAGATGCTCGGCATGACCCTCGACGGCGCGAAGTGGAACGTGAGCGAGATCCTGACGAAGCTCGGCTTCGCATCGCGCGAAGACGCGGCTGCCTATTTCCGCTGGCGGCAGCAACCGGGCCGCCGCCTGGCCCGCTGGAGCCGGGGGCTGCTGGCCCTCCCGGCCGCGAAATGGGTTGCGGGCAGCGCTATCGCCGCGGCGGCGGCTGGCGGCGTGGCTCTCGGCCTCTTCCTGTCGGGTGGCGGCGACGACAGCTCGGTGGCGGCGCCCGTTCCCCCGTTCGTACTCGAAGCCACCTACACCGTCATCGATCGCTCAAGCACGACCGGCACCAGCCCGACCGAACCCGGGGAGACGAAAATCAGCACCCTCCGCTGGTGGTACCAGTCGAACGAGCAGTACCGCTGGGAGATCGAAAACGCCGCCGCCTCGTTCGTGATCGTGGCCGACGGCACGGAGCTCTGGGGATCTGACGATCTCCTCAAGACCTACCAGCGCAGCCCACTCCCCACCGACTCGCCCAACGACCTCGTCCTCTACCCGCCGGTGAGCCTGTTCCTGGGGCCGGCGCCCGCCGACTCTGTCGAAGAGCTGATGGAGACCATTCGCGGCAGCGAAACAGACTTCTCGTACGAACGCATCGGGACGGAGCGGGTGCTTGGCCGCACGGTCACCGTGGTGAGGTACCGGCCGATGAGCCGCTCTTCGGGGTCCGATGGCGTGGCGACGAGCGATGGGTTCGGGCAGCTCTGGATCGACGAATCGGACATGACGATCCTGCGGTTCGACGGGGAATCAGAGGGCCAGACTTTCAGCTCGGTCGTCACGCGGTACGACACCGGAGTTCGCCACAAGGCAGAGACGTTCCGCTTCGAGCCGCCGCCCGGAGCGCGTGACACGTCGGCCGAGGGGTCCGGCGTGGGACCGTCCGCGGGGGGCACCACGAGTTCGTCCGGTTCCATCGGGGGTGGAGCCGACGGGGGCGGAGCGCTCTCCATGACGGTGCCCGCTGGCTTCCTGCGGCCCACGTACCTGCCGGCGGGTTACCATACCGCCGCCACCGAGGCGGAGAGCAGAGATTCGGGCGCCGAGGTTGCCAGCTTCGCCATCACGTTCGGGCCTGGCGAAGACGAGGCGAATTTTCCGGCCTTCACGATTACGGAGGCCGTACGCCCCGGCGGATTGACCGACGCCCAGAAGGTGGGTGAGCCTCTCAGCGTTCGCGGCACGGACGGCTACCAGGCGGTGAACGGTGAGACGACGACGCTGACCTGGGCGGAACGCGGACACGTCGTGGCGATCACGGCGACCGGTCTGCCCCTGGCCGAGGTCCTCGCCGTCGCCGAGGGGCTGACCCTCGAGCCAGGGTAGGCGCGCCCCTCGGCGGGCGCGGGCGGCCGAACAGTCTCAGACAACGTCCCGCATCCGCAGGTGGCGATTCCTGACATCCTGGCGCTTGCCCATCCGATAGCCGTCGAAGCTCAGACCGCGCGATACTACGGCGCGCGGCCACACACGGCCCCAATGGAGTGAGCACCGATGGCAGAGTTCGTTACCCTGGAACGCCCCCGCGAGGGCGTCGCCCTGGTCACCATGAGCAACCCGAAGATCAACAACCACGGCTCGTGGCAGGGCATCGGCGAGCTGGCGGCGGCGATGAAGGAAGCCCGGGAATCGGGCGCGCGGGTCACCGTCCTCGCCTCTGGCGTGCCCGGCCACTGGTTCGAACACGCCTGGCTGCAGGACCTGGCCGACGGG
>CAZQCR010000259.1:0-4439 GCA_964591745.1 uncultured Anaerolineaceae bacterium | reverse complement strand
GGGCGGGCGTGGGCGCGGGCAGCTTCGCTCATGGTGGCCAGGCGGGCCGGGTCAGCCATGAGCGTGAGCACGAGGTCCGGGAGCTGGCCGATGAGCGCTTCTTCGAGGACGACGGCCGCGCCACGCCCGGCCAGCCAGTCAGCGTTATCGTGCTGGTGGCCGCCGGCGAAGGTGCCCGGAATCAGGATTGCGGGCAGCCCCGCGGCCGTCAGTTCGCCGAGGGTGCTGGCGCCCGCGCGCATCACGGCGAGGTCGGCGGCGAGCATCGCTGTCGGGAGGTCGTCGCGGAAGGCCGAGGGCTCGTAGCGCGCGGCCGCCTCCGGAGGGAGGGCCAACCGGCGGGACTCGGCCAGCGCGATATCCCCGGGGCCGGTGACGTGAAGAACGTGCAGGGCGCTTGTCAGGTTGCCAAGGCTATCGAAGATCGCGGCATTGATCGCCGTCGCGCCCTGGCTGGCGCCAGCGATAAGGAGGACATGCGCATCCGGGGCGATCCCGAGGGTGGCCCGCGCCGCCGTCCGGTCCCCGCCAAAAAACGCCTGGCGGATGGGGTAGCCGGTCACCGCTGTCTTCGCCCTCGGGAGGAAGGCGAGCGCCGTATCGGTCGTGGTCGCCATGCGGGTCGCGAGGCGCATCTCAGCTTTCACCGCCCAGCCCGGCCTGACATCGGGGAGGTACACGACAAGGGGCTTCCGCAGCAGCCGGGCGGCGAGGCTGGCCGGGAAGCTGGCGTAGCCGCCGGTGCTGAAGACGGCGTCCGGCCGAAACGCCCGCAAGCGACGGACCGCGACCACGGTTCCCCAGGCGAGTGTGGCCATACTGCGGACGAGGGCAATTGGTCCGCGTCCGCGCACCTGGCTGGAGGGTACGGCCACAAAGCGGAGGCCGTGGCCTTCGACCACGGCGCGCTCCCCGCGATTCTCCGGGCCGAAGAAGCAGACTTCGCTGAGGGCGCCGGGGCGCTGCTGAAGCGCGGCGAGAACGGCGAGAGCGGGGAAGATGTGCCCCCCGGTGCCGCCGGCGGTGAGTGCGAGTCTCATTGCTGGCGCCTCCTCCGCACGATGGCGCCCTGGCGAGGGCGTTCCTCGGCCGGCCGTTCCGTGCGGGAGTAGCGGGAGATGTTGATGAGCACGCCCATGGCCAGCATCTCCGCGGCCAGGGCGTTGCCGCCGTAGCTCAGGAACGGGAGCGGCACGCCGGTAAGCGGGAGGATGCTGATGATGCCGCCGATGTTCAGGAGCGCCTGTACGGTGATCCAGGTGGTAATCCCGACGGCCACCAGCGTCCCGAAGTCGTCTGGGCAGCGCCGCGCGATCTGGTACCCGCGAACCATGAGCGTCATAAAGAGAAGGAGGACCGCCACGGCGGCGATGATCCCGAGCTCTTCGCCGATGATCGCGAACACGCCGTCCGTGTGGCTTTCAGGAATGTAGAAGAACTTGCCGCGGCTTGCTCCGAGCCCGAGCCCCTGGATGCCGCCGTTGCCGAGCGCAACCAACGCCTGAAGCGTCTGGAAGCCGTTTCCCTGGGGGTCGACTTCGGCGTTGAGGAAGGTCGTCAGCCGCTCCATGCGGTAGCCTTCGAAGGTCGCGAGGATGCCGATCGCCAGCATTCCTGAAACGCCCAGCGCAGTCATTTGAATGAACGAGGCGCCAGCGACGTAGAACATCGTCACGGTGATCGCGAGGATGATCATCGTCGTGCCGAGGCTGGGCTGGACCATGATCAGGCCACCCACCGCGCCGATAATGATGATGAACGGCACGAGGCCGCTTTCGAAGGAACGCAGGTTGTCGCCTTTGCTCACGAGCCAGGCGGCGAGGTAGATGGTGACCGTGAGCTTGGCGAACTCGGCGGGCTGAATGGTGTATTCGCCCACGCCAAGCCAGCGCCGCGCACCGTTCGTTTCCACCCCGATTACGAGCACCGCTCCCAGCGTGAACAGCGTTCCGAGCATGAGCGGGACGGCGTACTTGCGGTACAGCGGGTAGGGTGTCTTGATCCCGATGACGAGGAGGATTGTTCCGAGAATCGCCCAGGGGACCTGGCGGAGGATGTAGTGCTGCGGGTCGTTGAAGTCCGCAAGACCGATGACGAAGCTGGCGCTGTAGACGGCGATCAGGCCGATGATCGTCAGCACCGCCGTGAGCGCAAGTAGTGCGTAATCGGGCCGGCCCGTCGGCCGGTAGGTGACGTGCGGAAGCGTGGCTATGGTGACACCTCCGGCCCAGAAAAGCCCGGGAGCCCCCGGACCAGGATGCGGAAGGCTTCGCCGCGGTGTTCGAAGGTGGGGAAGGCATCGAAGCTCGTTCCCGCAGGCGAGAGCAGGACGACGTTTCCCGGCTCGACGAGCCCGGCCGCCGTGGCCACCGCTTCAGCGAGCGTTTCAACCCGGATACAGCGTTTCACCGTACGGGAGAGCGCTTCGCAGAAAAGTTCGCGGGATTCTCCGAAGCAGACCACAGCGCGACAGCGTTCTCGCGCCAACGCCTGCAGCCCGTCCAGCGGGAGGTTCTTCTCCCGGCCCCCAAGGAGCAGGACGACGGGCTCCGTAAACGCCCTCAGGCCCGCCATCGTGCGCTCGGGACTGGTGGCGATGCTATCGTTGATCCAGGTGGCGCCGACCGCTGTGCCCACCACTTCCAAGCGGTGCGGCACGCCACGAAACTCCCGGGCGGCGTCGGCGATGGCCTTCGGTGGCCAACCTGCCGCCAGGGCGATGGCCGACGCCATGACCACGTTGGCGACGTTGTGGTCGCCACGAAGTTGAAGCTGCGAGCGTTCCGAGAGGTCGATGGTCCGTGCGCCCATCCGCGCCGCGATGACGCCGCGGTCGAGCCACGCCCCGTCGCCAATCACTTCGCCGTGGAGAGACGTTCGGACGAGGCGGGAGCGGACATCGGGAACCATGGCGCGGCTGGTGGTGTCGTCGATGTTCAGGACGGCGATATCGCCTTCGTGCTGGTGGATCAGGATGTTCCGCTTGAGGCCCACGTACTCTTCCCAGCTGAACTGGTCGAGATGGTTGGGGGTCACGTTGGTGATCGCGGCGATAGCGGGGGAGCGCTCGGTGTATTGGAGCTGGGTGTGGCTGATCTCGAGGACGACCGCGGTCTCGGTACGGATCTCGTCGAGCTTCCCGAGCAGTGCCTGGCCGATGTTCCCGCCTACGATGTGATCGACTCCGGCGTTCGCCGCCATCGCCCCAACGAGCGCGGTGGTGGTGGACTTCCCGCTCGAACCCGTGATCCCGAGGACGCGGCCCCGGCAGAGCTGAAGGAATAAGCGCATCTGCGAGGTGATCGGGACATCAAGCTCCCGTGCCCGGGCCATGGCCGGTTGATGGCGGAGGACCGACTGGGAGACCGCCACCAGGTCAAATCCCTCAGGATCGAGCAGCGGCCCATCGCAGACGACTTCGGCCACACCGGCCGGTGGGACGGCGCCGGCGGCCGCAAGGTGGGCTTCGCTCCGCGTATCGGAGACCACGACGTAGGCGCCGTGGGCCACCATCCACGAGGCAAGGTCGCGCCCTTCGATGCCAAGGGAGTAGACGAGGACGCGCTTCCCCTGGACGTTCGGCACCCCGGCCAACCTGACGCCGTTGCCGCTCATTCGGGCACCGCCAGGGCGAGGGCCACGCCGGCCATGGCCGCCGCGATTGCGACAATCCAGGCCCGGGAGACCACCTGCGTCTCCGTCCAGCCGCTCAGTTCGAGGTGCATGTGGAACGGTGCGCGCTTGAAAACGCGCTTCCCACCGCTGAACCGGAAGTAGCCGATCTGGATGATGTTCGAGAGTGCTTCGATGACGAAGACGATGCCGATGAGCGGGAGCAGGAGCCATTGGCCCGTCATCAGGGCGAGGATCGCCAGGCTGGAACCGAGGGCGAGCGCGCCCGTGTCTCCCATAAACACCTGTGCGGGATGAGCGTTGTACCAGACGAAGCCAAGGTTGGCGCCCGCGACGATGAAGGCGAAGGTCGCGACGTATTCCTGGCCCTGGATGAAGGCGATAATCCCGTAGGCGATGAAGGCGATCAGCGTCGTTCCGCCCGCCAGTCCGTCGAGGCCGTCGGTGACGGCGACGGCGCTGGTAGTCGCCACAACCGTGATAATGGCGATAGGGATGTAGATGATCCCGAGGGCGTGGCGTCCCTCCCACGGGATGTTGACCGATTCGACATCGACGTGGTCGTAGAGAATCCAGGCTGCGCCCGTGGCGAGGAGGGTGGTGAACACGATCTTGATGCGCCACGAGAGGCCCGTCTGGCGGCGGCCCTGGAGCGTTCCCAGGTCATCGATGAAGCCGACGGCGCCGGTGAGGCCGATCATCGCCATCGGCAGAAGGATCGACTGGTGGTTCCACCAGTCGACGGCGACGGCGGCGACAAGGAAGGCGGGCGCCCAGATCATGAGTCCGCCGAACGTTGGCGTGCC
>CAZQCR010000258.1:0-4448 GCA_964591745.1 uncultured Anaerolineaceae bacterium | reverse complement strand
ACAGCTGGCCCGCTCACTCTCCCCGGGGCTGCGATCGCCGTCTGTTCGGCTCGTGGCGTCGTTATCGTGGTGTCGGCCAAGCCTGCGCCCGGCACGACCGTCGGCGCCGACTCCCGCGGCCCGGTAGGCGCTGCCAGCCCCTGCCGCGCGCGTTCGAGCGCCCCTACAAGCGCCGTCGCATCGGCGAATCGGTCGCCCGGGGTCTTCTCCATACAGCGCCGCACGATCGCCGCTATGGCTTCCGGCATCCGGGCCAGCGGCCCCGGCGGCAGCGGCGCGTCGCGATGGAGACGGAGCACCTCTCCCACGGTCGCCCCCACAAATGGCGGGCGGCCGGCGAACATCGTGTAGAGCAGGACGCCCAGGGAGTAGATGTCCGAGCGGGCGTCGGATTCGCCCAGCGCCTGTTCGGGCGCGGAGTACTCCGCCGTCCCCACGTATCCGCCAACGGCGGTCACACCGGGCACCGATTCCTGCCGGGCGATCCCGAAGTCCGTCACCTTCGCCCGGCCCTCGCTGTCCAGGAGAATGTTGTCCGGCTTGATATCGCGGTGCACCACGCCGAGTGTGCCTGCCTGCTCCAGGGCGCGGCCGACCTCCGCCGCGATTCGCAGGGCCAGGGCGGGCTCGATCGGGCCCCGGTTCAGCCGTTCCGCCAGCGACTCCCCCGCGACGTACTCCATGACCAGGAACAGGCGCCCATCCTGTGCGCCGTAGTCCAGCAGCTGGACGGTGTAGGGCGACCGCAGCAAGGACGCCACGTGCGCCTCGTGCTCGAAGCGCTCCCGAAACGACACGTCCAGTGCGGCCAGATGGGGGTGGAGGATCTTGACCGCGACCGGCGTATCGTCCCGCCGGTCCACGCCCTCGTACACGGCGCCCATCCCGCCAGCGCCGACCCGCCGCACAAGCCGATAGTGCTTCAGCACCTCAGGCGGATCAGCGGGCTCGCTCCCGGCCATCCAGGCCTCCTGGGCCGGCGCTCCGGCGGCCCAAGTATAGCGGCCCGGGCGACGTCGACTCGTCCTCCCGGTCCGTCGATAGTGAACCCCGCGAACCGGTGGGACCCACCCCCCGGTTGTAGGGCGAGCTCTCCGCTGCTAGGCTCGGCGCACACTTGGCGGAGGTCACGACCATGGCAGCCCAGCCGATCCAGCTACCCGGCACCGAGGTTCACCAGCTCCAATCGAAATGCGTTGGCGACGAGTTCGAGGTCTCGATTGTCCTCCCACCGCCTGGCGTCGGCCCCGTGCCCGTTGTCTACGTCACCGACGCCAACCTGGCCGCCGGCGCCGCGGCGAGCGCCGTACCCATGCTCACGATGTCCGGCGAGATCCCGCCCGTCCTCGTTGTCCTGGTGGGCTACCCCATCGGCGGGGATTTCGCCCAGTTCATCCGCCTCCGAACGCGGGACTTCTCGCCAACCATCGACGAGCGCCAGGTTGGCGAGATGTCCGCCATGGCCGGAGAAACCGTCCCGGCCGGCGGCGCCCCGGCGTTCCTCGACTTCCTGACCACGGAACTGCGGCCCTGGGTGAAGGAGCACTACGCCGTCACGGATGATGCCACCTACATCGGCGACTCCATGGGCGGGCTCTTCGGGACCTGGACGCTTCTGCACCATCTCGAGTCGTTCAATCGCTACGTCATCGGCAGCCCCTGGCTCTGCTGGGATGAGAAGGTCTCGACCGGCTGGGAGGCGAAGTACGCCGCTTCCCATTCCGACCTGCCAGCGACCGTCTTCCTGGCCGCGGGCGCCGAAGAGCACATTCGCGGACCGTACGCAGCGGAATGGCTCGCTCCCGTCTTCGCCCGCGCCGATACGGCCGGCCACACCCGGCGCCTGGGTGCGGCCCTGGCGGGTCGCGGCTACCCGGGCCTGCGGCTGACCACGCGCATCCTCCCTGAGGAGACCCACTTCACGATCTCTGGTGCGCTCATCGCCCAGGGCCTGCGGAACGTCTTCGCCCTCCCCGGGTGATCTGAGGCACGGCTCCGGCCCGACCTTCTATGCTTGCGCCGTGCGCGTCCTCTGGCTCACCAACAGCGACGACCTCCTCGGACCGGAGGCCGAACGCCCATCCGCGCTTGTCGCTGCCCGCGTGGCCGATGTCCTCGCTGTCCCCGTGGAGATCACGCCGCGCGTTATCTGGCCCTCGCCAGAGCTCCCGGACATCATCGACAGCTGGATTCGGCGCTACGCCCCGGACCTCGTGATGCTCCACGTCAACGGCTACTGGTACCTCTATCGCTCGGTCCCGGAACGGCTCGTCCGGCGGTTCGGTCTGCCCGGCCGCCTGGCCGGGCGGGCTACGGCCAGGGCTGGCCGCTCCAGCCGCCTCTCCCACACGGCGGCCTTCCACGCCGGGCGCAGGATCGCCTTGCGTGTCCTCGGTGGAGAGACGCACTTCACGGCCGCTGAGACTTCGGACCTCGCGGCTCGGTGTATTCGCCAGATCGTCCGCCACGAGGGCCCCGGCCTCGTCGTGCGCGTCGGCGATGGGGCCCAGTTCCTGGCCGGCGCGCCCGGCGACGATGTCGAACGCGTCCACCGTGCGGTCAGCAGCGTTTGCCGCGATGTCCACGCGACCTGCGTCGATGGCGACCTGGCGCGGCCGGGATTGCCTCCCGACGACTACTGGCGGCGCGGCGACCGCGTGCATATGAGCATCGAAGGCCGGCACTGGTACGCCGCTCGTGACGCAGAAGCGCTGGTCGCCGAGTTTCGCCGCCGCCTGGCTCCCGAGAGCCGCTGATGCAGTTTGCATAGCGTCTCCGGGCGATGCATACTGCATGGTCTATGGATGCCAGCCAGTTCACCGCCCAGCGCACCCGCCTCGGGCTCTCCCAGGCCGCCATCGCCACCGCCCTCGGTGTCGATCAGGCCACCATCAGCCGCTGGGAGTCCGGGAAAGTACGCATCCCCGCCGCGATCGAACTCGCCCTCGCCACTCTCAAGGAGCACACACCACCGATGCCAACCGACCGCCCCCGCGTCCTCGTCGCCGACCCCGTCGCTCCCGAGGGCGTCGAGCTGCTCCGCGCCGTGGCCGATGTCGACATCAAGACCGGCCTCACCGCGGACGAACTGATCGCCATCATCCCCCTCTACGATGCCCTCGTCGTCCGTAGCGAAACCAAGGTCACGCGGCCCGTCCTCGAAGCCGCCGCCCGCCTCCAGGTCGTCGGCCGCGCCGGCGTCGGCGTCGACAACGTCGACCTGCCCGCCGCTACGGAACGCGGGGTCATCGTCGTCAACGCGCCCCAGGGCAACACCATGGCCGCGGCGGAGCACACGGTCGCCCTCCTGATGGCCCTCGCCCGCCACGTCGCCCAGGCCGATGCCTCCATGCGCCGCGGCGAGTGGAAGCGCAAGGAGTTCGTCGGCATCGAACTCCGAGGCAAGACGCTCGGCATCGTGGGGATGGGCCCCATCGGCTCGGCCGTCGCCCGCCGCGCCCTCGGCCTCGAGATGCGCGTCCTTGCGGCCGACCCTTTCGTCCCCGAAGACCACCTCCGGGCGATCGGCGTCGAGCCCGCCACCTTCGACGACCTCATCGCGACCTCCGACTTCATCACCGTCCACGTTCCCATGACGAACGCCACCCGCGGGATGATCGGGGCCGAACAGATCGCGAAGATGAAGGACGGAGTCCGGCTGATTAACGTCGCCCGCGGCGGGATCATCGACGAAGCCGCCCTCGCCGCCGCCGTGAAGTCCGGCAAGGTCGCCGGCGCCGCCATCGACGTCTACACCTCCGAGCCTCCCGGCGAGAACCCCCTGGTGGGCGACCCGCGGATCATCATCACGCCGCACCTCGGCGCATCCACGGCCGAGGCCCAGGAGCGTGTCGCCGTCGACGTCGCCGAGCAGATCGTGGACGTCCTCGCCGGCCGTCCTGCGCGCTACGCCGTCAACGCCCCGCTTCTGCCGCCTGAGACGCTCAAGGTCGTCGGTCCATACATGGCCGTAGCCGAAGTCCTCGGTTCTGTCGCTACGCAGCTCGTCACCGGCACGGTCCAGTCCATCTCGATCGACTACTACGGCGAGATCGCCGAGTACGACGTCACCCCGCTCCGCGCCTCCGTCATCCGCGGCCTCCTCCGGCCGATCAGCGACGAGACGGTCAACATCGTCAACGCCAACGTCGTCGCCCAGGGCCGCGGCTGGAACATCGATGAGCACCTGCGCACCTCGCACGAAGTCTTCCTCAACCTCATCCTCGTGCGCGTCGTCACGAGCGACACGGAGGTCACGGTTGCCGGGACGGTCGAACACGGCCACCCCAACCTCGTCAGCCTCAACGGCCTCGATATTGACCTCGAGCCGCAGCCTGGCACCTACCTGCTCGCCTGCGACAACACAGACCGTCCGGGGATGATCGGCCGCGTCGGCACCCTCCTCGGCGAGAATGACATCAACATCCGCTCGATGCAGGTCGGCCGCC
>CAZQCR010000257.1:0-4462 GCA_964591745.1 uncultured Anaerolineaceae bacterium | reverse complement strand
GATCGGCGGGGGCGAGGGGAGCGTGCTCGGCGCGGGCGAGGAGCTCGAAGCGGTCGCCGGCGCCTGCGCCTCCACGGCCTGGTGCCTCTGGAACCACCTCTGCGTCTTCCACCACTACTGCACGCTCTTCGGCGAAGAGGCCCGCGAGACGCTGGCGGGGATCGTGGCGGCCCGCGAGTGGGTGACCTATCCGAACGGCGCGGGGACGGCCGTCACGGGAGTCCTCGACGGCGACCACTACGTCCTCGATGGCAAAATCACCTTCGCCTCGGGAGCTCGCTACGGCGAATGGGCGCTGGTCATGTTCTCGCACGAGGCCCCGGGGGAAGACGGCCGCGTCGTCAGCCATACCCTCGCCAGGCTGGATCAGCCGGGCGTCTCCATCGCCCCAACCTGGGATGGCTCAGCCGTGCGCGCCTCCGCCACCGATGACGTCCACCTCGCCGCCGTTCGCACCCCGGCAGTGCTGTCCCGGCGCTTCTTCCCGGACTACGCGGCCCGCGCCCGCCTGCCGGAGTGGAGCGTGGTCGATCACCGGTACCGGGAAGACTGGGCGGGGATCTCGTCGCTCTGGCTGGCCGCCCAGGCTACAGGGATCGCCCGTGCAGCGCTTGAAGACGCTGTCTCCCAGGCGGTCACCCGGCGTGCGATCTTCGGCGTTCCGATGGTGCAGAGGCCGACCGTTCAACTCAACCTCGGCGAGGCGGCGGCCCTCGGCGCTGCGGCCCGCGCAACATGGGTGGTCGGCGCCCGGGAGACCGACGAACGCATCGCCGACGGCCGCGCGCCGGACGAGCCTGCCCAGCTTCGCCAGTTCGGCCTCGCCATGGCCTCCATTCGCCAGTCCAGCGAGGCGATGGCCCTCGTCCTGCGCGTCCTCGGCGGCAACGGCCTGCGCGAGTCCGGCAGCTTCGAACGCCGCCTCCGGGACATCCAGGCGCATGCCGTGCACATCATCTGCCATCCCGACCGCGTCAACGAGATGACCGGGAAGTGGCTGCTCGGGATCGCTACATAACGCTCCGGGCGCCCGGCGGCAGACCTGTTAAGGTCCCTTCTCCGCGCACCTCTCAACCCTCTGCGCCTCTGCGTCCAGATGGACGTTGGCCTGAGCGAGTTTGTTAGCCCGTCTTCGTCATCGTCGGCTCGAGCGTTCGCCCACGGATCCGCCAGCCGGCCGGGGTGCGAACTACCACGTCCCGGTAGACGCCCCACACCGTGTAGACGGGCCCTTTGCCTTCGGGTGGGACGTGGGTGGCCTGGAGGGCCGCGCTGGTCCGCGCTGTGTCCCCATCAAGCTCAACCACATAGTTGCCGAGCATGTGCTGGGTGATCCGGAAGCGGCTCAGCGCGCGGTCGCAGAAGTCGCGGACCTCGTCGTAGCCGTGGAGGACGGTGTTCGGCAGATAGTGGACCACGCAGTCCGGCGTCCACACGTCCCGGAAAAGCGCCCAGTCACGCGTGTCCAGCGCGATCGCGTAGCGGACCATCAGGTCCTGGATGGCGAGCCGATCGGCGGCGGCCGAAGGAGCCGTCGCTGTCACCGGGCGGCCGCCTCAATCGCCGGCGGCGTCAACCCCATCGCCGCCAGGTGGGCCCGCATATAGTCCGGGGCCGTCGGCGTGCCAACGTCGTAGGACCCTTCATGGACGGGCGTCACGCCCATGACGGCGTTGAAGCGGTGCGAAAAGTCGAAATAGCCGATCGCTATCCCGAGCTCGACGATCTCTTTGTCGCTGTAGTGCTCGCGCAACCGATCGAAGAACGCGTCCTCGACCTGGCCCATTTCGAAGACCCACTTTTCCACGAGCGTGAGCGCGAGTTTCACGTGCTCAGGGAGGTCGCTATTCATGTGGTCCGCCACCTTGGCCGCCATTGCTTCATCGAGGCCCTTCTGCTGCGCCGCAGCAGTGCGCGCGCGGCCTCAGAACATGCAGTCGTGGAGCGTTGCCGACTTGATCCGGCAGAGGTCCTTCACCACCGGGTCGAGGACACCGTATTCCCAGAGCGTGCCGTAGTAAGCGCGGAACGCCTCCCACATCTCCGGGTGGTTCATGTAGACGCCGGCGAAACCCGGTGCGCCGTTCATAGTGGGGATGCGTGTCATCGGGCGCCTCCTGTTGGCGCACAGTCTACAAGGTCCGAGGTCCGAGGTCCGAGGTCAGCACCCCGACCGTAAGGGAGGGAATCGCCCGGCGGCCACTCGCCGTTGGCAGCCCGCACGGCATCGCCAACGGCCAAACGGCCAACGGCCAACGGCCAACGCCCCCCGCCAGTCGCCACCAGCCTCAATCGGTGCTTCAATCGCCCGACTACACGGGACAGGACAGCAAACCATGGACTACGAACAGATTGCCTACGAGGTCGAAGACCGCATCGCCACCATCACCATGGACCGGCCGGAGAAGCTGAACGCCTTCACCGACCAGATGTGCGCCGAAATGCGCGACGCCTTCGACCAGGCGGACGCTGACGACGCCGTCCGGGCCGTTATCGTGACGGGCCGCGGACGGGCCTTCTGCGCTGGCGCGGACCTCTCTTCGGGCGCCGCCACCTTCGACAATTCCACCCGCGGCCGGACAGACGACCCGGAGAAGCACCGGGATGGTGGAGGGCTCCTCACCCTCCGGATCTACGAATCGAAGAAGCCGGTGATCGCCGCGATTAACGGCCCAGCCGTCGGCGTCGGCGTCACAATGACGCTGGCGATGGACATTCGCGTCGCCGCAGACGACGCCCGCTTCGGCTTCGTCTTCGCCCGGCGGGGCATCGTGATGGAGGCCTGCAGTTCGTGGTTCCTCCCCCGTGCTGTGGGCATGAGCCAGGCGCTTGAGTGGGTCTACAGCGGCCGCGTCTTCCCGGCAGCAGAGGCCCTCGAAGGTGGGCTCGTCCGCAGCCTTCATCCGAAGGAAGCAGTGCTGGAGGTCGCCCGTGGCATCGCCCGCGAGATCGCGGACAACACCTCGGCCGTCTCGATCGCGATGACCCGCCAGATGCTCTGGCGCAACGCCGCCCAGGACCACCCGATGGAGGCGCACCGCGTCGATTCCAAGGCGATCTTCTACATGGGAAAGACAGAAGACGCGAAGGAAGGCGTCTCCTCGTTCCTAGAAAAGCGCCTGCCTGCCTTCCCGGGGAAGGTCACGGCGGACATGCCGCCGCACTTCCCCTGGTGGAAGGAACGAGAGTTCTAGTTGGCGACTGGCCGTTGGCCGTTGGCCGTTGGCCTCGCGTCGAGCATGACGGGTCTGTTCTGGTACGATTGGCTCATGGCAACGGCGACGAAAGTCCGCGGCGGCATCGAGATGGCCGAGTACGAGTACCTCGAACGGCTCGCTCATACCAGCCGGTACGAGTTCACCAACGGCGTGGTGACAGCGAAGAGGGGGCCGTACATGACGCAGAAGGCGCACGTGACGGCCGCCGAGGAGGTTGGCGCAGCATTTCGCGCATACCGAATCGAAAACGGTGGGTACGGCGGCCAGACGCCGACCACCAACATGAGCGAAGGCCCCGATCGGCTCTACCGCCTCCCGGACTACGCCTACTGGGCGCCCGGCCGCACCGTTGGTGAGTCGATCTTCGAGCCGCCGACGGCAGGCATTGAAATCGTTTCGAAGGACCAGAGCGTCACGGACCTGCGACGGAAGTGCCGTCTCTATCGTGAGCGCGGCGTCGATGTTTGCTGGCTTATCCACCCGTATGAGCGCTGGACGGAGGTCTGGGATGCGGGCCGGAATGGCCAGCGCCTCACCGCGGAGGCCGCGATGGAGTCCCCGGCGCTCCCAGGCTTCCGGCTTGAAGTCGCGCGCCTCTGGGCGGCGATCGACGCCGCGCCCGCGTAGCGCCGGAAGAAAAAACTTGGACGCCCGGACAAACTTCTGACATCATCCCGCCCAGACCGGGCAGGAGTTGGCAGATGAGCGTCCTCGACCTCTTTCGACTGGATGGCCATGTGGCCTGTGTCACTGGCGCGGGCCGGGGGATCGGCGCCGGGATCGCGATCGCCCTCGCCGAAGCCGGCGCCGATGTTGTCGTGGGCGCGCGGCGCGTCACCGAGATCGAAGATGTGGCGGCGCAGATCCGCGCCCTCGGCCGTCGCGCCCTGGCAGTCCCGACAGATGTGTTGACGGAGGACGGCATCGAGAACCTCGTCGCCCGCACCGTCGCCGAGATGGGCAAGCTCACGATCATGGTGAACAATGCCGGCGGCAACCAGGACCGCACCATGCGCCGCCTCATCGAGACGCCGAACGACGTCTGGGACCTGCTCATCGACTTCAACCTGAAGACCGCCTGGCGCGGCGCCAAGGCAGCCGCGCCGCACATGCAGGCCGCCGGAGGCGGAACGATCCTCAACATCGTTTCCATCGCCGCCATGGGGCCGTCGCCGAACTTCGGGCCGTACGGCGCCTCGAAGTCGGGCGTGATCAACATGACGAAGCCGCTCTCGGTCGAACTG
>CAZQCR010000256.1:0-4479 GCA_964591745.1 uncultured Anaerolineaceae bacterium | reverse complement strand
GGCGCATAGTCCGTGTTACAGCGGTCGATCGCCTCCTGGTACGCCGCCATGTATTGGTCCCAGAGCTTGCGATCGTCCAGGTCGCCCATCCGGAATTTCCACTGCTTCGCGGGGTCGTCCACACGCTCCTGTAGCTGCTCACGCTGCTCCTCCTTCGAGATGTAAAGGAAGAATTTCAGGATTACGGTGTTCTCCGCGGCCAGCAGCCGTTCGAAGTGGTTGATCTCGTCGTAACGCCCCTTCCAACGCTCCTCCGGTGCGAGGCCGCGGACGCGTACCACGAGCACGTCCTCGTAGTGCGAACGGTTGAAGATCACCGTCTTCCCGCGTTCGGGGCAGGCATGGTGCACGCGCCAGAGGTAGTCGTGGCGGCGTTCTTCCTCGTTTGGCGCGTGGAAATCCACCACCGAACAGCCGACGGGGCCAACATCATGAAAGACGCTGTTCGCCGTGCCATCCTTGCCCGAGGCGTCCATCCCCTGGAGCACGACCAACAGGGCGTGACGCTGGTCCGCGTACATCAAGTCCTGGAGCTCGTTCAGCCGGGCGCGCAGGCCGACGATGCGCTCGCGTGCCTCTCGCTCCTTCATGTCCGTGTATCCGGCGTCGTAGTCCTTCAACTTGAACGGCCGGTCGCGCGGGGGCACCAGGGGCTGGCTACTCACGTGGCTGTCCTTCGGCCCGCTTTGCCGCCCGGCGCGCGCGTTGCTCCGCGGGGAGCTCCGCGTCGAAGTGATCCTTCCACTCCGCGTCGGGCGTTTCACAGCCCGCCCGGGGAACGTTGGCCGATCGTTCGACAAGCTCCATCTTGTGGATGTACCGCGGGCAGTTCGGGAAGACCTGCTCCGCCTGCACCCGAACCACGAACTGCGCCTCCGGGAACTCTGCCAGCATTGGGTCTTCGAAATCGATGGAGGCCGAACCGTTCAGGCGCATCCGGCTCTGGCCGTCCCAATCGATGAACAGCATGCCAACCTTGCCATGGACAAGGATGTTACCGGAGCTCTGGAACTTGCCGTTTCCGTCGTAGATCGGGAACGCCACCGTATGTTCGTCCAGCACCCGGATGAACCCGGGCTGGCCGCCCTTGTACGAGCAATCCATGTTCCCGTCGGCGTCACCCGTCGCCAGGAAAAACATGTCCCGCGACTCGATGTAGTCCCGGTCGGCCTCCGTGATCACGTCGCGGTGGGTGATCTCCGCGACCCGGTTGGCCAGCCGCTGGCTGTCGAACCGCTCCTGGACCTCCCGTTCGCCCGCATGGAAACCATGCTCGTCCTGAGTGCCCGGTTCTGGCATCGCGCTACCTCCGTGGCCCCTCGGTGGGGGGCCGTGTACTCTTTGCCCGCATCTTACACCGAACGAGGGACGCCCCAATGCCCAGCCGCCGCGGCAGTATCGCACTCACTCAGGATGAACAGGACGCCTTCCTCAAGGACGGCTGGACGCTCCAGGTCGCCTCGATGGGGCCGAAGGGCTTCCCGCACCTCGTCGCGATGTGGTACGTGCTCGACGGTGGCGGCGAAATCGTCTTCACCACCTTCCGCAAGAGCCAGAAGGTGGTCAACCTCCAGCGCAACCCGAAGCTCACCGTCATGCTTGAAGCGGGCAAGGCTTACTCCGAGCTGCGCGGCCTCGTCATCGAAGGCGACGGCGAAATCATCGACGACCCCGCCTTCACCGCGAAAGTGATGGCCAAAGTCGGCGAAAAGTACAATGGCATCCCCGCCCCAATGGAGACGCCCGAGGCCGCCATGAAAGTCGCCGGCAAGCGCGTCGTCATCCGCGTCAAGCCCACCGAAATCTACAGCTGGGACCACGGCAAGCTCGGCGGCGTGTACTAACGGTCGGCGATCAAGTCCGGTGGGCGGGTTGAAACGCAAAGACGCCACGGACGCCAAGGGAATCAGAGGTAGTCTTCACACCGCTCTTGGCGCACTTGGCGTCTTGGCGATTGACCCCGTCTGCGCCGCTACTTGTGCAGCAACACGCTCGCCAGGCTCCCGCCCACGCCGATGCTCGTCACCAGCACGCAGTCGATCTTCTCGTCACGCGCTTCGCGGATGTAGGCGAGCTCCAGGTCCTTCTCCGCCGTTTCGAAGCCGGCAATGGGGAACGAGCGCTGGCGCCGGATGGCTTCCAGGCCCATCGCCAGCGAGAGTGCGCCGCTCGCGCCGAGCGTGAAGCCGAGACCGGCGGCGGCCGTCGTCACGCCGGCGAAATAAGCGTGGCGGCCGAACGTGTGCTTCATCCCGTAGCCGTCGCCGAAGTCCGCGAGCGGACGGCCATCCGCGCAGGAGACCACGAGGTCCACCTGGTTCTGGAGGTAACCCGCGCTCGCCAGCGCCGCCTGCTGCACGCGGCCAATCTCCGGCGCGGCGCTGAGCGCGAGTGGCTCGGCCGTGCCATCGAAGATGTCCCCCATCCCGGCGATGCGCGCGATGATCTGCGCCTGGCGCTCGACGGCGTGGCCGGCGTCCTCGACCACGACGTAGGCGGCGCCTTCCGCGGGCACGAAGCCGTTGTGGCTCACATCGAACGGCCGGGCGGCGACGCGGTCAGCGAAGCCCTGGGCGCGGAGATGTTCGAGCAGCGGCCGCTGCAGCGCCTGCGAACCGCCAGCAATGACGACATCGGCCACGTTCGTGGCGATCAGCCGGGCGGCGGCCATCACGGCGGCCAGCCCGCTCGTCTCCGCCCCGCCAACGATGGCGACGGGGCCTCGCGTGCCGGTTGCCCGGGCGATCATGTGGCCATAGGGCACGAAGAGCGTCGGCTGGCCGGGCGCCCGGTAGGGCAGGCCATCGGCGATCGCGAAGCGGCGTGCATCGCCCGCGCCAGCGCCCAACCCCGCCATCTCCAGCGCCTGGAGGGCAGCATCTACCGCCATCAGCGAACCACGGTCGAGGAAGTGGGCGAGGTTCCGGGGGATGCCCCCGTGCGGCCGGTACTCCTCCGGCACGGGGGCCGCGAAGAACCCGGGCTGCTCGCCGTCCGGCGACCATTCGGCCCCGGCCTCGGCCCCGTTGGCGAGCGCCTCCCACGCAGCCGCGACGCCACCGCCAGCCGTGCTGACGACACCGTAACCCGTGATCACTGGCTGGCGGGGCGGTTGCTCGGCTATTCCAGTTCCTCGTCGAGGAATTCATCGTCGTTCTGACGCTTCCGCCAGAACATGAGGGCCGCGGCGGCCGCCCCGAGGACGGCGAACAGGCCAAAGAACTTCTTCACGCGTAATCTCCCCTGGTGCGCTCGCTCGTGAGACGGGCGTTCGGCTGCGCAGCGCCTGAAGTATAGCCCAGCCTCTCCACTTCGGGCACGGCCGAACGGTCCGGGTATTGCGTACGTCCGGGCAGCGGGAAACGCAAAGGTTCAAAAGAAACGAAGGAACCGAGGGGCGAACCGCGACTGTCCGCCCGCCTGTCCCTTTGTCCTTAGTATCTTTGCGTTTCTACACCCGCAGGCTGCCCGCGACGGGCTCGCCGTCCTCTACGTCGGCGAGGAAGCGGAGGACGACGTCGTTGAAGGTTTCGGGGCGGGCCGTCGGCAGGCCGTGGCCCGCCTTCATGAAGCGCACCACGCGCGCGCCCGGCAACTCGGCCTGCATCACGGCCAGCGCGCAGGAGACCGGGTCGTCCTCGCCCCCACAGAGCAACACCGGCATCGTCAACCGCTCCTTCAGAATCGGCGTCAGGTCCGGGCGCTCGCGGCGGGTGGCGGAGGCGCCGAGGAAGCCATCGCTCGACATGCGCGCGTAACGCTGGCGAAGGGCGTCGGCTGCCAGGCCGTCCGTCACCGTCGCCGCCGCGCGCTTGCCCAGGGCCGCCGTGCCGCCCTTGCGCACCACTTCTTCGTTCTCGCGCATGCGCCGCTCGCGTTCGCGGAATCCGTCGTCGTAGGCGGCGTGTTCGTAGGCCGGGGATGAGTCGCTGACCACCAGCGCCGCGACGCGCGCCGGGTAGGTGGTCGCGAACTGGAGCGCGATCATCCCGCCGAAGCTACAACCCACGAGCGCGCAAGCGGTGATCTCCAGGTGGTCGAGCAGGGCGAGAAGATCGTCGGCGTACCGGGCGATGCCGTACGCGGCGAGGCTCTCCGGAGCCGTCGTCGCGCCATGGCCACGGAGGTCCGGGACGATCACCCGGTACTGGCCGGAAAACGGGCGCACCTGCCCAATCCACATCCGGTTCGATGAGGTGAAGCCGTGGAGAAGGAGGACGGGTGGCGCTTCGGGGTCGCCCCACTCGTCGTAGGACACCGTGAAATCGTCGCCGATGGTGAACGAAGGCATGGGACATTCTACGCCGGAGCCGGAGCTTAGAGGCGGCTGCCCAGCACGCCGACGACGATGGCCGCCGCCAGCGCCAGGAATCCAGCGAGGGCGAAGACGCCACCTGTCCGGCGCATGCCGAAGCCGCTATGAGCCGCAGCCACGGCCATGATGTTCCGGGCATGATGTTCGTGCACCGGGTAGCCCGG
>CAZQCR010000255.1:0-4484 GCA_964591745.1 uncultured Anaerolineaceae bacterium | reverse complement strand
GAGGGCGTAGCGGGCGGCGGTGGCGCGGGGAGGCTGGTTGCGGCGGATCTCGATGCAGGTCATTGGGGCCGATTGTAGCCGCGGCGCCTGTGGGCCGGTAGGTCTGGCTGGCGGGGTCTCCCTCCCCCCTGCTCCTCTCCCTCCCACGGCGGTGGGCGAGGGATTCTTCAAGGCCCACGAACCTTCCAACAAGCGGAGTTGGTGGAGCACGAGGCCGCCTGACTCCGGGCCGTGTAGGATCCACGCGTGGCGAAGAGACACCGGACGGCGAGTGCTCGCACTACGCGGCCGGGACCCGCCGCGAAAACCCGGGCGACGCTCCGCCTTCAGCCCGTCCACGTTGTCGCGCTCCTCGCCGCTGTTGCACCGCTGATGGTCGTCGAGCCGTTCTACGACCAGGTCGCCATGCCGCGGCTGGTGGCGACGCTGGGGCTGACGGGGTTGGCGCTGCTGGCGCTGGCCTGGCGGGGCGGATTCGCGCCATCGCGGCGGCTCCTTCGCGAACCGGCGGTGGTGGCGCTGCTGGCCTTCATCGCCGTCCAGGCGCTGGCCACGGCGTTCGGCGTCGACCCGATAGGCAGCCTCCTCGGCGAGTTCCAACGCTACCAGGGGCTGCTGCCGCTGATCAGCTACGCAGTGCTGGCCATCGCAGCTGCGATGGCGGTAGCCCGCGCCGGATCGGTAACGCCGGTACTCTGGGGCCTCACCGCGGGCGGGACGGTGGCGGCGGTGTACGCGGCCCTGGACGCCCTTGGCCTCGACTGGCTGGAGTGGGAGACACGCGGCGCGGACCGGCTGGGCGGGCTCTTCGGGCAGCCGAACGTGCTTGCGATCCAACTGGTGGTCTCGGGATCCGCGGCGGCGGGGCTGCTCCGGTGTACCAGCGGGGGTGGCGGCGAGACGGCGTGGCCGGGGCGCTGGGGTTGATGGCGGCGGCGCTTGTGCTGACGTACAGCCGCGGGGGCTGGATTGGGGCGGGCGTGGCCGCGATCACGTTCCTCGCGCTCCAGTCCGCCCTTCGCCGCGATGTGGCCCTCCGCCTCGCTCCGCTGGCGATCGCCGCGATCGCGGTCCTCGCGCTGGTTCCACAGGGCCGGAGCGTGCTCGATTCGGCCGTGGCGCGGGGCCAATCGACGGTCGATGTCGGCGGCCAATCGACCCGGCTGGGGCTCTGGAAGAACGCCTTCGAAATGGCGGCCGACCGGCCGGTGCTGGGCAGCGGCCCGGACACGTTCCCGGTGCTCTTCCCGGAGTACCGGGACAAGGGCCAGGCGGGGGTGGAGTCGCGCAACGTGCGGCCGGAGAGCGCTCACAGCACCTGGCTCGACCAGCTGGTCGGCGGGGGGCTGCTGGGGCTGGGCGCCTTCGTGTTCATGGTCGGGGCGGTGTTGCGGGTGGGGATCCTGGGGGCATTGCGCGCGCCGCCCGGGCCGCGGCGCTTCGCGCTTGCCGGGCTGGCGGCGGGGCTTGCGGGGTATCTGGGAGCGGCCAGTTTCGCATTCGCGGAGGCGATGACGGGGTGGCTGCCGTGGATCGTTGGCGGCGCGATCGTGGGCCTGACGTGGGCGAAGGACGGGGGCGCGGCTGCGGCGACACTCCCGGCCGGTGGGCGAGGGCAGCTGGCTGTTGGCGTGGCTCTTGGCGGTCTTGGCTTGCTCTTCGTGGGCGGGGCGGCCGTCCTCGGCCTGGCGGACCTGCGCGCGGGCCAGGCCCTGCGGGCGCCGGCCCAGGAGGGCGCCGAACGCCACGCCCGCGCGGCCACGCGGCTGAACCCGCTCCACCCGGGGTACCTGCTCTCGCTGGCCCGGATCGAATCCGGTGCGGACACGGCGGCGGGGCACGCGGATGCGGCGGCGACGTTCCATCGCCACAATGGGCGGTTCGCACCCACCGCCTACAGCCTGGTAGCGGAGGCGAGCGCGCTGATCGCGACGGGCGCAGACGGTGCGCGGGTGCGGGCCGAACGACTGCTCGCGGAGGCGGAAAAGCTCGACCCGTACAACGCGGAGATGCGGGCGGCGATTGCTTCGCTGCGCGAGCAGTGAGGGGTGCAGGCCTCGGCCTGCACCGGCAACGAATTCGGGCAATCTCGGCTTTGTGTGAGCTACTTCACATACAAGGATAGTGCAAACGACTAGGGTGGCGTCGCGCAGATTCGCGCAGGAGCACCTTGATGGCTACGTTCTTCCACACTCTCAA
This sequence comes from uncultured Anaerolineaceae bacterium, assembly GCA_964591745.1. Classification (GTDB taxonomy): domain Bacteria; phylum Chloroflexota; class Dehalococcoidia; order Tepidiformales; family Tepidiformaceae; genus JANMTH01. Next base: position 2,285 of record CAZQCR010000255.1, on the reverse strand, counting down.
CCACTTTCCGGCGAACGGGCAGGTAGCGGCCCTCCGGACAGCGCTTGAGGCGCAGGTCCGGGCCCGACAGGCGGAGGGCTTCACCGTCGGGCTTCGCACGGTCATGTACGGTACGGACACTCCGCTGTTCAGGATCGTGTTCAGCGTCGAGAGCCTTGCCGAGCTGGAGCCGCTCTCCGGGGCAAGCCAGCAGTCGGCGGCGTTCACGGCGACAGTGGCGGCGCTGACGGCGCGGCCACCGCAGCTCGATCTCTTCCAACAGGTGGTCGGCCGGCCAACGGGCGCAGCGCCCCGGCCAGTGGCCTGGGTACGGCGGACGGAGTTCCGGCCGGTGACCGGGATGTTTGGGGAGCTGCGCGCCGCGCTCGAAGAGAACACGCGTGAACGACAGGCCGGCGGCGGACGTACGACGCTTGCGATGGCGCGGTCGGGATCGCCACGGCTGCTGGTCTTCAGCGCATACGAGTCCATGGCTGAGATGGAGGAGCTGCCGCCATCGACCGCGGCACAGAACGCACGGATGAAAGGGCTGTTCGCCGAGCCGCCAACGACGACGATTGAGCGGGTCGTCATTTCGCCGGTGTAGTGGACGCCCTCACCCCCGGCCCCTCTCCCACGGCGGTAGGAGAGGAACCGGGGGTGAGGTTTGGACGTGATGTTGCCATGACGCGGGGGCGTCCGTCAGATTTCTGCGCGCCACCGCGATCAGCACGAACCGTCGGCACGGCGCGCGTGAGCAAGCGGGCGCCGGGCGGCGATGGACGCCTGGCCCGCCGCTCCCTCGCGGTCGCGGTACTGACTGGCGGGCTCGCACCTCTGTGCGAAGATCTGACGGACACTCTGAAGCGGGCAGATCCTTCTCGTTTCTGGTACGCTGCGGCGGATATCACGACCGCGAGCTATTGGCCGGGTTCGACCGCCCATGCCCTCGAGGTACCCGAGGAAAGCGATGAAGTTTCACTGGTTCCATCTGATGCCCTGGCCCGAACTGCCGGACGACTTCCAGGAGAAGCACCGCTCCGTCTGGGTGGACCCGGATTACTCGCTGTACAACGCGGAGCGCGGGAACGCGGTCTACAACGAGTACCTGGACGAGCTGGAGTTCGCGGAGAAGTGCGGCTTCGATGGCCTCGGGATCAACGAGCACCATTCGAACGCCTACGGCCTGATGCCGAGCCCGAACATCATGGCGGCGGCCCTCGCCCGGCGGACGGAGCGGGCGGCCATCCTGGTGATGGGGAACTCCATCGCGCTCTACAACCCGGCGGTGCGGGTGGCGGAAGAGATGGCGATGCTGGACGTGATCAGCGGCGGCCGCCTTATCGCCGGCTTCCCCGTCGGCACCTCCATGGACGACAACTTCGCCTACGGCATCACCCCGGCGACCCTTCGCGAGCGCTACTACGAAGCCCACGACCTCATCATGCAGGCGTGGAAAGACAAGGGCGTCTCCACCTTCAACGGCAAGTACAACCAGGTCCGCTACCTCAATCCCTGGCCGCGCCCCCTTCAGCAGCCCCATCCCCCGATCTGGATCCCCGGCGGCGGATCGATTGAGACGTGGGACTGGTGCGCGGAGATGGGGTACCTGTACTCGTATCTTTCGTACAGCGGCTACCTGCGAGCGGAAACGATGATGAACAAGTGGTGGGCCCGCGTGGACGCCCGCAACGTGGAGCGCAACCCGTTCCAGGCCGGCTTCGCGCAGGTGGTCTGCGTGGCCGATACGGACGCGGAGGCGAAGAAGCTCTACGAAAAGCACGTGGACTACTTCTACAACCGCTGCCTGCACGTCTACCCCGGCTTCGCGAGTGCCCCGGGCTACCAGACGAAGGCGACGGTGAAGGCCGGGATCAAGGGCCAGATCGAGATGCAGAAGGTCATCATGAAGGAGCGCCAGAGCTGGGAGGCGATGGTCGAGAACGGCTACGTGATCGCTGGCAGCCCGGACACGGTGAGCGAGAAGATCGAGCAGCTGGCGGACAAGCTCCACGTTGGCCACCTGATGCTGCTCCAGCAGATCGGCGACATGCCGCGGGACCTGACGCTCTACAACACCCAGATGTTCGCCGAGAAGGTGATGCCGCGCTTCAAGAACAAGTTCGAGCGCGAGTATGTGGACTACTGGATGCCGAAGCCGATGGCCGCGGACAAGCGGGCGAAGCCTATCCCGGCGAGCCTGCAGGAGCTGCGGGAGGCTGTCGCTGTTGGAGGCGCTGGCGCCGCGGGGGCGTAACGCCCTCACCCCCGGCCCCTCTCCCCGCGCGCTGGGAGAGGGGAGTCAC
>CAZQCR010000254.1:0-4485 GCA_964591745.1 uncultured Anaerolineaceae bacterium | reverse complement strand
GGACGTAACCGTCTCACTCCGCGCGATAGACGGGCTCTCATCAACATCATCCAACCAGCTCAACCTGACTGGCGTCCGCTCCACGCCGCGCAACGCATGGCGTCGGGGATCGCCTGGTCACGACTCGAACTCGTCCCCTGGACTCCCAAGGCGTGAGACGCTTTGAAGAAGCCTGCGCAGCCCCTGATCAGGCTTCTTCGCAGAAGCACCGGTGAGACAGTCCACCGGGCGATCGCACTGCCTTACCGGGCGCGGACGAGGTGGAGTTCGTGGCAGGCGAGCGGATGGGTGCAGTCGATGCAGGTCGGCCGCAGGTGGATCGTCAGCTCCGGGTGGGGCCGAAACTCAGGGCAGATAGCGGGCAGCGGGAACTCCGTCCGGAGCATCCAGCAGACGCACGCGGTTGGCACCGAGGGGCGGTCAGGCGTCGACTGCATCATCGATCACCTTCAGCCCCGTCGGCCGGCGCGAACTCGTCGTCCACCTCGCGAGCGTGACCCTCGGGGCAGGTCTCGGGCGGCGTCGCCGCGTCCGTGAGGAAGCCCTTCATGCAGGCCGAGCAGAACCAGCGTGCCTCGCCTTCGGGGACGCCCCGCTGGTTCGGGACCCGGCGCACCTGCTTGACCTTCGGCGTAGACTTCGGGCGAGCGGCCTTCGTGGTCCTCGCGTGTGGCTCTGGCGGGCCGTCGGTGGCTTCCCCGGCTGCGTCCCCGCCGGCCACGGTCCAGAAGCGCCAGCCGTTGCAGGCGACGCCGCCCATGACCTTGGAGCCCGCGGCGGAGGGGCTGCTGAAGGTGTTCCCGTCCTCCAGCCGGTAGATCGCGCGGCCGTCTTCGCCGGCCTCGACGGAGCAGGTGTATCCCTGCTTCTTGAAGGTGGCCGTCAGGGTCGTCCCCTCGGGCAGGATGCGGTTGCTGATCGGCATTTCGTGCCAACCTCCTTGTTGAGCTGACACACAACTCACTCGGGGCGGCGACGAAAGCAACGGCTCGGGCCTCAGAAACCCGCGACGATGTGTCGTATCCAACGCATCGGGCAGTTCGGAACGGCACACGATGACGGCGTCGTGTTCAGTACCAGCCCGCGGGACAAGCAGAGGTGCTCCCCGGAACGAGCGGAAGACCGGCATGGTACCCTTACCGGGACAAGCAGCAACCTCCGTCTGAGCGCCTTCGAGCGCCGTGTCCCACCCCGGGGGCCGGCGCTCATTCTGCGTTCGGAGACGACGTGGGCAGCAGGTACTGCCGGGCGATCAAGGAGGGTGGCGAGCCCTGCCGGTCCGCGCCCATGCGCGACGAGCCCTTCTGCTTCTGGCACTCCCCCGACCACGCCGCTGGCGCGAACGGATCATCCACGGTGTCTACGACTTCGAGGGCCTCGACTCCGTCCCCAAAATCCGCCGACTGGTCGAGGTTGCCGCCCTCGACACCCTCGGCCTCGAGAACAGCGTCAACCGCTCCCGCACTCTCGCCTCCCTCGCCACCGTGGCCTCAAGCTCCTGGAGGTTGGCGAACTCGAAGCGAGGGTGGAAGCCATCGAAGCCGCCACCGCATCACGGCTCCAGTCCCTCCCCGGCGGCCGGCGATGAACGACGCCCGCCTCGACAAGATCTACAGCTCCCTCTCCGCGAAGGAACTCGCCCTCCTCAAGATCCGGCTCTTCAAGAACGGCCAGCCTGAAGACCTCAGGCTCCAGTCCGCCACCTCCGGCGCTCAGGCCTTCGAGTACTGGCCGCTCATTGGCCTCCTTCACGCCACCGACGCGGAGATCGGCTGGTACCTCCTCCACCTCCGCGAACGGGCCCGGGTCATCCAGCAGCGCTGGGCGACGGTCTCCGTCTTCCGCCTCTGGGCGCTCCAGGCCGATGCCCTCTTCGCCTTCGCGGAGTTCGAGCTGAAGCCGAAGTCGGCGATCATGGGAAAGGCCCAGGATAGGCTGGTCGCCCTTCAGTGGAGAGCCAGCCGCTGAGGCTTCGAAGATGACGGAGATGGTGCGGGCCATCATGGAGTCGGTCGCGACGCTGGTTGGGGACGCCTGGGCCGACTTCGCGGCAGTCGATGAGACGCTCTCCCAGATCGCTGAGAGCTTCGACGGGGAGGAGCCGCTTCACCCGGACCTGCGTGAACTGCTCGACGAGACCCGCGCGGTGCTACTGGAGATCCACCAAGAGCTGGCCCGGGACGGTCTCTCCCTCGACCTCCCGGCAGCGCCCGCCGAGCGAACCCGCGACGCCCTCATGCGATCATCGCCAGGGAGGCAAAGCGCTAACCGCGACTCAACACAATCAGGCAATGGTGTTGAGCGTCCGCAGCATCAGGGCGAAGTGAGAACGAGGCCTGCAGCCACGCCCGGGCTATCGTCAGACCGGCGTTCACGAGGCACATCGAAAGCGCTGTCCATGGGTGTCGTATAACGTCCATGGCGACCCGAACGGCCCGCGGTTTCGGACCCTATGGACCGCTGTATGCCGGACACGCCATCGGTAGAGTGCGTCTCAACGGCCATCCGCTCGCTCGTCTGCCATAAACGTTCAGGGCGTCCCGGGCAGCGGCAAGGCTTAGAAGGGAATCCTCAATGTGGCTGATTCTGGCACTCCTACTCCTACTCCTCCTTTTCGGCGGTGGCGCGTTCGTCCTGACGGAGAATGTGATCGTCGTCATCGTCATTGTCGTCGTGGTCCTAGCGTTGGGGGGATTCTTTGGATCGCGCCGGCGGTGAGCCTATGTCGCGTTCTGAACGGGGCAGAGTGAGGCGGTAGTGCCGCCAGCCTGTAGCGAGTCCACTCAGCGTCCGCGGTCCCGTTGGCTCCCACCGGCTTCAACATTGGGTTACTCTCAGGGTGCCCTGCGCGCCCACGCCGGAGCCCCACGCGGGCCGGAGCGAATGGCCTCGGGCCGTTTTCATTGGCCGGGGAAGGGGCAGCCGGGTGCGGATCCAGTGGAGGTCCAACCTGCATGGCATCGCCCGCTGCCCGGCTGACTTCAAGCTTCTCGGCAAGGGCGAGAGCCGGGTACGGGCTATACTTGTCACGGAGCGGATTGCAGCGTTTGTTCGGAGACCCGATCATGACGCAGAGAGTTCTCGCCGACAAGCGATGATTGACTCAGATCAGCTCGGCATGGGAGAAAGGTTCATTTGAAGACCTTCGCTCGCCTCGCCCTCAAGCGCAGGCCGCCGGTCCCTCCATGGGATAGTCGCGAGCCGATTCGCGAAGAGCTCTTCAGCGTCGACCGCCTTGAGCAGCACGCGCGGAGTCTTGCACTCGCGCAGCCCGTTACACCGAAGCCGACGAGGGGCCATTCGCTGACGGCTCGGCTCGCTGATGACGCAGCCGTGCTTCTCGGCGCTTATCGCACCATCATCACGGCGGCCGAAGAAGAGGAGGCGATCACCCCGGCGGCGGAATGGCTGGTCGACAACTACTACCTCGTGGAGAGGCAGATCCGCGAGATGCGCTCTGATCTGCCCCCCGGCTATTACCGACAGCTGCCCAAACTCGCCGACGGGCCATTCGCAGGATATCCGCGCGTGCTTGGCGTGGCCTGGGCCTTCGTCGCCCACACCGATAGCCGCTTCGAGACCGACACGCTGTGCCGCTTCGTGCGAGCCTATCAGGAGGTCCAGCCGCTGATGATCGGTGAGCTCTGGGCGCTAGCGATCACGTTGCGGTTCGTTCTGGTCGAGAACCTTAGACGCCTCGCCGAGCGCGTCGTGCGCAGTAGCAACGCCCGGCGAGAGGCGGACCGTGTCGCCGACCGCTTGCTGGGGGTCGGTGAGGGCACTGCCGAACCAGTAGCTGTCGTGCTTGCGAGTTACGGACGCACGCCACTGTCGGACGCATTCGCTGTCCAGTTAGTGCACAGGCTGCGCGACCAGGATCCCAGGATTACCCCGGCACTGACCTGGCTCGACGAGCGCCTGGCCGCCCAGGGCACGACGATAGACGCCGTCGTGCGGGACGAGCTTCAGACGTACGGTGCCGCAAATGTCACCGTGCGAAACATCATCACTAGCATGCACGTGATTTCCGATGTCGATTGGGCGGAGCCGTTCGAGCGCATCAGTCTCGTCGACGAAGTACTTGCAGCCGGCACCGGCTTCCCGGACCTGGATTTTCCGACGCGGGACCTCTACCGCACCGCCATTGAGGAGATTGCGCGCGGTTCGAACTTTACGGAACTCGATATCGCGCGCAGCGCCGTACTGGCGACAGCGCGAGCCACCTCGGCGGGTGAGCGCCTCCCTGGCCGTGAGGGTGATCCGGGCTACTACCTTCTCGGCGGGGGACGCCACTCGTTCGAGGTAACGATCGGCTTCCGACCTCCGCGGCAAACGTGGCTCTGGCGCGCAACCCGCACGTTCGGACTCAGCGGATACATAGGCGCCATCGCTGTCGTCGCGGCAACCCTCCTCGCAGTGCCGTTATGCGTCCTAGTACTAACTATAGAAATTAAGCCGTAGTTGTAGGATACTGCCTGTCATGGC
>CAZQCR010000253.1:0-4533 GCA_964591745.1 uncultured Anaerolineaceae bacterium | reverse complement strand
CGCTGGATCCGGTAGCGGTCATCGTCGCCGTTTCGGAGGGCGGCGGTGACGTCGCGCTGGATCGCGTCGATGAGGTTGACGACGGCCTCTTCAACGAGGAAGCGACCGGCGACGGTGGAGATGAGCTTCATGACCGAGAATCCTCCAGGAGCAGTGTGGGCGCGGGGGCCGCGACTTGAGCCCGGATTCGCGCAAGTTCGTCTTCGACGGCGTAGGACGTGCCGAGGGCATCGAGTTCGCGATCGAGGGCGGAACCGCCCGGTTCAAGCGCGTCGTCGAGAACGCCTGAAGCGATGAGTTCGTTGATGGCGTCGCCACGGGAACGCAGGGCGGCGGTCTTGTCTTCGGCCCGCTGAACGGCGAGGCCGACATCGGACATCTCTTCGGAGAGGCCGCTGACTGCTTCACCGATGCGGACGGTGGCCCTGGCGGCGGTGTACTGGGCCTTGATGACCTCTTTGCGGGTGCGAAAGGCCTCGACCTTGGCGGCGAGCCGGGCTTCGGCCTGGATGAGACGGTCCTGTTCGCCCTTTAGCTGGGCAACCTGGGTATCGAAGCCGCTGAGTTGGCCAAGTGCGGCCTGCTTCCGTTCGAGCGCCAGGCGGGCCAGGTCGTCGCGTCCGCTGACAACGGCCTGGCGGGCCTGGCCGTCGAACTTCTGGGCCTGTCCGCGGATTTCGTCCGCCTGGAGTTCGAGCCGGCGGCGGGCGGCGGTGACTTCCACGACGCCACGCTTGACGTCCCGGAGCATCTGGACCTGCTTGTCATAGCTCAGGTCGAGCATCTCACGCGGGTCTTCGAGGGCGTTTACGGCTTTGTTGGCCTTGGCTTCGAAGATGACTTTCAATCGCTTGAGGACCATGAGTTGTTCCTTTCCTGGGTGGAATTGACCGGCGGATTCGATGCTGGCGGCCGGAGTCGCTAGGCGGGGTGGGAGCCGAGGAGCGGGTCGTGGCCTGATTCCCCGGACGGACCGCCACGCCGGCTCTTGAGGATGGAGGCAACGATGGCGATAGCGAGGATGCTGATGATGACGGTGAGGCTGAGGAGCGGGTGGATTTTGAACACGTCGATGAGGAGCATCTTGATGCCGACGAAGACGAGGATGGCGGCCAGCGCTGGCTTCAGATAGGTGAAGCCAGCGAGGTAGCCGCTGAGGACGAAGTACATGGCCCGGAGCCCGAGGATGGCCATGATGTTGGAGGTGAAGACGATGAACGGGTCGTCTGTGACCGCGTAGATGGCGGGGATGGAGTCGACCGCGAAGACGAGGTCGGTGCTTTCGATGAGGAGGAGGACGAGGAAGAGCGGGGTCATAAAGAGGACGCCGTTCCGCCTGGTGAAGAACTTCTGGCCCTCGTACGCCTCGGTCACGGGCAGGAACCGCTTGGCGACGCGGACGAGGCGGTTCTTTTCGAGCGAGGGGGCATGGTCGCTCGAGCGAAGGAACTTGATGCCGGTGAAGATGAGGAACGCTCCGAAGACGTAGATGATCCAATGGAGCGTGCCGAGGAGGACGCCAGCGCCGGCGATGAGGATGGCCCGCATGATCAGGGCGCCGACGATCCCCCAGAAGAGGACCCGGTGCTGGTAGGCCGCCGGGACGCTGAAGGCGGCGAAGATGAGGAGGAAGATAAAGACGTTGTCGACGGCGAGCGACTTCTCGATGAGGTAGCCGGTCGTCCATTCGAGACCGGGGCCGGAGCCCTGGAAGAGGTAGACCGCGAGGTTAAAGAGGAGCGAGAGGCCGACCCAAACGACGCTCCAGATGAGGGCCTCTTTCCTCTTGATTTCGTGGGCCGTGCGGTGGAAGACGCCGAGGTCGAGGGCGAGCAGCCCGGCGACGAGGCCGAGGAAGAGCGCCCAGGGAAGCAGGTCCATGAACATCGAGGGGAGGTCCTTTCGCGGCAGAGACACAGCCTGGCCGCATCCGTTGATGGATGGAGCCAGGGTCTCACCGGCGAACGTATGGACTTCGCCCGCGGCGCCGGCGCTTTTCAGCGCGTACTGACGGCCACCGCAACGCCCCAGGATGCTGGGACGATGGTTACTCCCCCGTGACTACATGACTAACGATACACGATACTCAATTCGTACGTCAACTGGCCGCCCTGTTGGCCTGCGCTCACGGCCGGTGGCGCGTTCGGGGCGCCACTATTCGTCGCGGACGGCGTAGATGAGGATCGCGAAGGCCACGGCGCTGAGCAACAGAATGACGCCGAACATCGCCTCGATCACGGCTCGAACCTCCTTTCGAACGGCAGGTTTGTCGCGGCCGCGCGCAGCCGCTGGCGGGCACGGGGCGTGGACCGGTGTGCCGACCATATGCTCTATGATACGCGATACCGTGAGCGTATGTGAAGCGTGGCCAGCAAGCCCCGTACCGGGGCCGGGCCGCAGGCATGCGAGGCAGGCAGCGGCCCCGGGCGAGTGCTGACCTGTATCATGGCGACGGAACGGCCCCGAATGGGCGCGAGGTGCAACCAGGTGAGCAAGAAGAAGGACCGGCAGCGAAAGAGGGACCGCCAGCAGGACGAACAGCTCGTGAAGCTGAAGGAGCTGATCAAGGAGCACGTGGCTGAGCTGGGGTTGCCGGCGAGCGCGAACCAGATTCCGCCGATCGGCACGGCCCGGCAGGAGGACCCGCCGCCACTGGTGGGGCCGCTTCGAGCGATGGTGATCATGGCGCACCCGGACGACGCGGAGTTCCTCTGCGCGGGGACGGTGGCGAAGTGGTGCGCCGAGGGCTGGGATGTGCACTACGTGCTGGTCACGGGCGGCGACAAGGGAACGCATGACCCCGGGATGCACCCGGAGAAGCTGGCGGCGATCCGGGAGGAGGAGCAGCGGGCGGCCTGCCGAGTCCTGGGTGTAAAGGAGTGCCATTTCCTCGGCTACCCGGATGGGTTCACGGTGGATGAGCACGAGCTTCGGGGCCAGATCGTGCGTCTGCTGCGGCTCTGCCGGCCAGATGTGGTAGTGACGTGGGACGCCTTCCGGGGGTCGTTCAACCACCGTGACCACCGGAACGTAGGGACGGTGGTGGCAGACGCGGTCTATCCGCTGGTCCGCGACCGGCTGTTCTACGGCCGAGACGAAGAGGATGGCCTGGAATCGCACGCGGTGAACGAGATTCTCCTCGCGGGCGCGGCGGACCCGGACTACTCGGTGGATATCACGGAGCACTGGGAACGGAAGATCGACGCGATTCTCTGTCACGCGAGCCAAATAGGCGGGCGGACGAAGGAAGACTTCCTGAAGATGCGTGCCGAGCAGGTGAAGAAGGACGGGGAGAAGCCGATCGAGGAGAAGTTCCGGCGGTGGAGCATTCGCCGGGCGGCGGCGCCTGTGGCGGACGAGACGAAGGACGGCGAGGAGAACGGCGAGGACGGGGAAGGGGACGAGAAGAGCGGCGCGCCGGTGCTTGCGGGTACGCAAAAGGCGCAGCGGGGGTAGGGCGCCCTCACCCGTGCCCCTCTCCGGGCGAAAGGCGAGGGGTTCTTCAAGGCCCCCAAAGCTTCCAACAAAGCTGAGTTGGTGGAGCAATAGCCCGGTCGGAGGTTGCGCTTATCCATCGTTGATGGGTTGCGTTGACGGGGACGCGGGCGTCAGCGCCGACGGAGCGGCGCGGCTCCAGCGATCACGGCTCGCCGGCGGTGGCACGGAAGACGCGGAGGGCGGGGACGACGTCCCAGACCTGGGCCCAGTGTTCGATGTAGGCCCAGTCGAGTTCGTTGCGCAGGCCCTCCACCAGCACGGCGATGTCCCGCTGGTCCTGGCTGCGCATGGCGAGCAGCTTGAGGACGATGAGGTCCTCCGGGGTGGCGACGGAGATTCCGTAGCGCGCGTCAACTGCGGCACGCTGCATCACCAGTACCTGGTATTCGGTCTTCGCAGTCTGCAGATCGATCTGGAAGGTGTTGCCGTCGGTCCGGAGCTGGACGAAGTCCGGCCCACTGGCGGCGGACGGGTTTTGCATGCGAACGATCCTCAAGCCTTGCCCCTCCAGGCTCGCCTGGATACGGGCAATCGCGTCACGTTCGGCCGCGACGATGAAGTCGTAGTCGTCGGTCTGTCGGGGGAGCGACCAGGCGATGACGGCGTGGCCGCCAATCAGGGCGTGTGGGAGTTCCGCAGCCTGAAATGCCGCTCCGAGGAAGTCCAACCAGCCGTTCGGCTCGAGCTGTGGGACTCGTTCAGTCACGGTAGAGGCCGAGGCGTTTCGCCCGCTCGTAGATCTTCTCGGGCTCTTCGGGGTCGCGGCGGGGAGAGACGGGTTGGCCGAAGCGGCGGGCGGCGCTGTGTTCGAGGCGAACGTGGAGGGGGAGGGCTCGCCAGGCGGCGCGCCACTCGGCGTTGGCCTCGTCCTGGTACTGGCCGAGGCGGCGCATGTACTCGCGGTCGCGTTCGGAGGCGGGCACAACGTCCATGTGCACAAGTATAGAGGGAAGGGGGTGGGGCCGAGCCGGATCGGTGCCGGGACGACCTGGCCTCTGAGGTTTGACCGGGGGGCCCTCACCCCTGCCCCTCCCC
>CAZQCR010000252.1:0-4575 GCA_964591745.1 uncultured Anaerolineaceae bacterium | reverse complement strand
AGCCGAATCCACATGCCCCAGGACGACATGGTGCAGCTAATGGCGGGGCGGGCGGCGCTTGGGTGATCGAACCACCAAGACACCAAGGTCAGGCTATCGACTCGGGTGCGCACACGCGGAACGCTGAGCACGTCGACCGGGTGTGCCGCGACGTGATCGGCGCCGCCATCGAGGTCCACCGGATACTCGGCCCGGGCTTCCTGGAGTCCGTCTACGAGGAGGCGCTTGGTCTCGAGCTGGCGGCCCGAGAGATACCTTTCGCCCGGCAACATCCGGTCGCGGTCATGTACCGGGGCCACCAGGTAGGAACGGGACGCGTCGACATCCTGGCGGAAGGGTGCCTGCTGGTGGAGCTCAAGGCCGTGGAGGCGTTGCTTCCCATTCACACGGCTCAGGTGTTGTCGTACCTCCGAGCGACAGGGCTCCACCTCGGCCTGCTGGTCAACTTCAACGTGCCCCTCCTTCGCCAGGGCCTGAAGCGCGTCGTTCTCTGAACCACCGGTCCCGACACCCATAGCTCTTTCCTGGTGTCTTGGTGGTTCACCACTCGCTCGGACGCTCCACCTCGGCGTGCTGATCAACTTCAACGTGCCCCTCCTTCCCCAGGGCCCGAAGCGCGTCGTTGTCTGAACCACCGGTCCCGGCGCCCATAACTCTTTCCTGGTCTCCTGGTGGTTCACCACTCGCTCCGACGCTCCACCTCGGCCTGCTGATCAACTTCAACGTGCCCCTCCTTCCCCAGGGCCTGAAGCGCGTCGTTCTCTGAACCACCGGTCCCGGCGCCCATAACTCTTTCCTGGTTTCCTGGTGGTTCACCACTCGCTCCGACGCTCCACCTCGGCCTGCTGGTCAACTTCAACGTCGCCAGGGCCCGAAGCGCGTCGTTCTCTGAACCACCGGTCCCGGCACCCATAACTCTTTCTTGGCGTCTTGGTGGTTCACCACTCGCTCCGACGCCGTAGAATCGCCAGGCGAGCCGTAACGGCGCGGAGGGAAGCCCCATGGTCGAGTTCATCGGGATGATCGGCACGCGCTCCGCGTCGGAGCTCGATAGCGCCACCTCCAATCTGATCGGCGGGCACGTCGATCGCGACTTCCTTCGCACATTTGCCCAGGCCCACGAAAAGGCCGGCTTCGACCGCGTCCTCGTCGGCTACGGCTCGGCCGGTGCCGATGGCTTTAGCGTTGCCGCCTACGCCGCCGCCCACACCGAACGGCTCGGCTTCCTCATCGCCCATCGGCCGGGCTTTGTCGCGCCTACGCTCGCGGCACGGAAAGTGGCGACCCTGGACCAGTTCACCCAGGGCCGCGTGGCTATCCATATCATCACTGGCGGCAACGACGCCGAGATGCAGCGCGACGGCGACTTCCTCGGTCACGACGACCGCTATCGCCGCACGGACGAGTACCTCGACGTGATGAAGCTGGAGTGGAGCAGCCCCGAGCCGTTCGACTACGACGGCGAGTTCTACCAGGTTCGCAAAGGATCGACGGAGGTGCGGTGCTTCCAGGAGCCGCACGTGCCCGTCTTCTACGGGGGCATGAGCGGTCCCGCGCTGCCCGTGGGCGCCAAGCACGCCGACACCTACATGGTCTGGGGCGAACCGGTCGCGAACGTGAAAGCGACGATGGACGAGGTCCGCGCGGAGGCGGCGAAGTACGACCGCGAGCCCGGCTTCAGTGTCAGCTTCCGGCCGATCATGGCGGCGAACGAAGAGGCCGCCTGGGAGAAGGCGCGCGGCTATCTCGAACGGGTGATGACGCTGCGGGGCGGCAAGATCCCGGCCTACGCCCCGCAGAACGCCGGCTCCCAGCGCCTGCTCGCCCTCGCCGAGGACGGCGAGGTGCACGACGACCGCCTCTGGACGGCGATCGCGAAGGCCGTCGGCGCCACCGGCAACACCACCGCCCTCGTCGGCACGCCGGACCAGGTGGCCGAGTCGCTGCTTCGGTACGTGGACGCCGGCGTCGGTACGATCCTCATCCGCGGCTTCGAACCGCTGCCGAACGCCATCGAGTACGGGGAGGAACTTATCCCCACGGTCCGGGCGGAGGCGGCGAAGCGAGGGAAGTAGCGGAGTAAGATCCGGAAGTACTGGAGAGGCGCATGAAGATCCGCTACGACCCCGAGACGGACACGCTCACCCTGGTCTTCAAGAGTTCACCCGTCGCGGAGAGCGACGAGGAGCGGCCCGGCATCATCATCGACTTCGACGAAGCGGGCGATGTCGTTGGGCTGGAGATCCTGGACGCATCTGGTCGGGTGACGAACCCGCGTGTCGTTGAGTTCACCGTGGTGGCGTAGGGCTACGCGTCGCCCCGCCCGCCCGGCGTATACTCCCGCCATCCCCTCCCGGAGGCGCAGCATGCTGGACCAGGCGAACTACGAGACGATCGCGATCGAGAAGCGGCCCGATGGCGTCGCCGTCCTCACCCTCAACCGGCCGGAGCGGCTCAACGCCGTCAACGGCGCCATGCACTCCGAACTGACCACCCTCTTCATCGATGTGCAGGCCGACCCTGGGGTTCGCGCGGCCGTCCTTACCGGTGCCGGGCGGGCGTTCTGCGCCGGCGGTGACTTCTCTCCCAGTTCGAACATGGCCACGAAGACCGGCCTGCCGATGATGCAGGAGGCCCGCCGGATCGTGGACAACCTCCTCGATTGCGAGAAACCGATCGTCGCCGCGGTGAATGGGGCGGCCGCTGGACTGGGCGCGACGATCGCCCTCCTCTGCGATGTCGTTGTCGCCTCCCGCAACGCCCGCATCGGCGACCCCCACGTGAAGATGGGGATCACGGCCGGCGACGGCGGCGCGGTCATCTGGCCGCTGCTCGTAGGCGTCAACCGCGCCAAGTACATGCTGATGACGGGCGACCTCATCCCGGCCGAAGAGGCGATGGCGATGGGCCTCGTCAACAAGGTCGTCGATGAAGGCGAGGCGCTGAACGAGGCGCTCCTCCTGGCGAAGCGGCTGGCCGCCGGGGCGCCCTACGCCGTCCAGTCGTCCAAGGTCTCGGTGAACAAGTTCATCAAGCTCGTCTCGAATCTCGTCCTGCCGGTCTCCCTCGCCCTGGAGGAGATCTCGATGACGAAGGCCGACCACCGCGAAGCCGTGAAGGCCTTCCAGGAGAAGCGCGACCCGGAGTTCACCGGCCGGTAGTGGAGCGGCGAACCACGAAGGCGCGAAGGACACGAAGGCCGCCGGCGGGTCGGAGGTGCCCGCGCGAACCGCAGTCAGGGGAGGGAGGGCCGCTCGCGCTCGTCGTCAGAGAGATCACCGAGCACGGCGAGCACCACCTCGCCCGTCGTTGCGTCGACTAGGACGAGGAAGTACGTCGATGTAAGGGTGGCAACTCGAGGCTTCCGATCGAGGCCCGGCAAGGGAAGGCCACCCCCAAGGTCAGGAAGCACCGAAGCGACGCTGAAGGCCCAGACCGGACCTTCGAACGGGGCACCCCCATTGTAGGGGTACGGTACAGTGGCGACAGCCAGGCTCGGCGGCTCCTTGAGACCCGCAGCTCCGATGAGTCCAACTTCCTCTCGAACAACCGCTTCGGCATCGGCCGCAGTGAGTCGCGCAACGAGGCCTTTCGGAGCGGGTACGACCTTCACGTCCATGCGCTCAAGCACGGGCCGAGGAATCGTCCGCAACGCCGATTGAGGAGGCTGTTGGCCGCCGGCGAACGACACAAGAATGACGGCTGCCGCGACGGCCGAGAAGAGGGCCACCGTGGTTAAGGCAAGACGGCGGTTCCGTCCGGGCGTTAGTATGGACATGCGGCGTCCCAAATATTGAAGTCGTACATGCTCGTTCCCTCAAGCCCGAACCAGGAGGGCGTGGAGTTGAACACATTTCCGTCGATCGCGACGTACGATCCGGAGCCAGCCCGCACCCGGGTGTCGTAGAAGCGCTGCCGGGTATTGAGCGCCCCGGGCATCTGATCGTCGTAACTGTGCGTTTCTCCGGCAACTTCCGCCTGGTTCGGAATGAACCACGTTTCGACCTCGCGGATCATGGAATCGTTCTTGTAGTATCGAAACCGACCAGTAGATCCGCTCACGTACTCTACTCTAAAGTAGGTAAGAGTACCGAGAGGCTCAGGAGCCGTAAGAACCAACATTCTCTGAGCCGATCCATTGACTTCCTCTGTGAATGTGTGCCTCAGTCCGTATGGCAATTCCATCCATCCGATCTGGGCGTACTTGATAGACGACGACGTATTTCTCAGCATCACCCACGCAGTCGCGTTACTCGCCGTTCCCGTAGTAATTGGATCGATCCACGGTGAATATTGACTGATACGCGACTTGACTCCTGTGATTCCGGTGAGCGGCTTGTAGACTCCGACATGGCGGCTTGTGTTGTAGTCCCGATACCGGGGAGGGTCGCACTTCGCTGACGTGTGTGATGGCGTCGCCAGGGCCGCGCCGGCCAACGCTGCCACCGCGGCGGCACCGATGCCGAGCCGGAGAGAGAGGGATCGTGCGAAGATCGTGTTGAGCCTCATTGGGGGCACGATAACAGGCCAGCCCACCATGTCAATACATGGTGGGCTGGCCTGTTTGTGAACTTT
>CAZQCR010000251.1:0-4614 GCA_964591745.1 uncultured Anaerolineaceae bacterium | reverse complement strand
CCGCCAACGATGCCCATGCGTTGCTGTGGAACGAAGACGGCGTCTGCAACCACGTCGTTCGAACCGGTCCCTCGCATCCCCATCGTCTTCCAGGTGTCGAGCACGCGTACGTCCGATGGTCGCACGGCGGCGATCATCGGTGTCGGCCCACCGGTCGCGGGGTCGATTTTGGGCGCCTCGCCCTCCATCTCGATGCAGGTGAGCAGAACCCAGTCCGCGCGATTGGCGCCACTGGCGATCCGGCCATGCCCGGTGACGCGGAAGCCGCCCTCGACGCGGGTCGCCGCCATCATCGGAAAGAAGGGCACGGCGAAGATGGTGTCGGCGCCGTGGTCAGCGAAGACCTCCTGCCCGCCAGCTTCCGGGAGCATCGGCACCGCTGCTCCGGCGGCGGCTGCGATCTGCAGTGACCAGCCTGCGGCCGAGTCGATCCGGGAGACTGCTTCCCAGACGTGGAAGGCGTCACACGGGTGGAACTCGTACCCGCCTGCCTTCTTCGATACTGTCATCCTCACGAGCCCCGCGTCGATCATCGCGGCGTACGAAGCGTACGGCAGCGTGCGGTCCGCCTCCGCCTGGGCGGCATTGGCTTCTATCACTGGCCGGATCCGTTCGACTCCCTTGAGGAGCTCATCGAGCGACGGGACTGACATGGCGCTTACCTCTTTTCGTGAGTTTGGCGTAGTTTGCATGCGTCGATTTGCGTTGTCAACGGGTGTTGCGTGATCTAACTCACGTTTGCATGCGTTTTCGGCGGTGTTGTATTCTGTCGCCGTGGTAGATCAAGACGCGCAGGACGCCGAACTTCCGCTGGGTCGGCCCGGCTGGCTCAGCGCGGTCCGGGCCGAGGGCGTGGGCATCACCGCGGAACTCGGCTACATCCCCGTCGATACCAACATTGAGTTCCTCTCATACTTGCGGGTCTTCTCCCGCTTCGGTGTCTTCCGCTATGGGCCGATCACGATCGCTCTCCAGCCGGTCGATGATGTGTTTTGGCGCGAGTACCAGGCGAAGGCCGCGACCGGGCTCACTCCATGGGATGCTGCCGATCGCGCCATTCCCGCCGCCACGGAGGACCACCTGGACTTCATCACCCGGGCCTGGGTCGAAGGTCGCCGTCACGGCCGGCGGACGTTCGATGAAGTGGACTACCTGGTGGCCTTCATGACGACCACCCACGGCCTGCCGGCGCGCGTATTTTCTGAACTCGGCATCTCACCAGAGCGCGTCCGCGCGTACGCCGAACGAGACCGTATGGGAACGCCGCCCGCTGAAGACCGCGCAGAGCGGCTCTACAGCCCGGAAGAGGCCGCGCAGTACTTTGGCGTCCGCGTCGAAACCGTGCGCTCCTGGGTTCGGAGCGGCAAGCTCCCCGCCTCCCGGCTTGCCGGTCTGAAGTCCATCCGGATCCGCGAAAGAGACCTCGCGGCCGTCCTCAATCCGATTTCGCCCGGCTCCCCCGGGACCACCACGGAGTGACGCCATGCCCCTTTTCGTTATCCACCGAGTTCTTGATCCGGCGATGACGCCAGATGAACGGGAGATGCTTGCGATCCGATCGATCGGCCCGATCGAGCCGACCGGTCTCACCCACCCGACATGGCACCGCTCGTTCGTCGCTTCCTCTGGCGACCGCTTTGAGACCTGGTGCGTGTACACGGCCCGCTCGAAGGCCGAGGTCGAGCATTGGAACTTCGCTTGCCGCGTACCGTTTTCTGACGTCTCCGAAGTAGAACAGTGGTGGGCGTCCCACCCGGGGCCGCGGCCGGGCTCGCTTCAACTCCTGCGCGGGCGCGCCGCCCCGGACAGCGGTGCGCTCGAGGCGACCCTCGACAGCCTCCGCCTGGATCCAGAGCGCCGTGGCGTTCGCTGGTTGCGCTCGTTCTGGGATCCGGGCGCCGATGCGGTGTACTCCGTTCTGATGGCGGCATCGATCGCTGGCGCGCGCGAGTTCGCGAAAGCGACGGGCCTCCCTCACGATGACGCGGACTCGGTGGACGAGACAGGTCCGATGGACTTCGCCCAGTATTACGAGATCGCCGGGCGCGTGCCGCACGACGGGGACGACTGACGCTTCCATCTGGTAGACTCCGGCGCCATGCCAGCATCGTCGAACTTCGTCCAAACCCGCGACCTCCGCATG
Organism: uncultured Anaerolineaceae bacterium; assembly: GCA_964591745.1. GTDB lineage: Bacteria > Chloroflexota > Dehalococcoidia > Tepidiformales > Tepidiformaceae > JANMTH01. The sequence goes on along the minus strand of CAZQCR010000251.1, from coordinate 2,471 downwards.
CACTACCTGCAGCAGGGTGCCGGCGACCCGGTCATCTTCATCCACGGCTTTCCTGAAACGTCGTACGAGTGGCGCTTCCAGATGGAGGCCCTCAGCGACACCTACGCCTGCTTCGCGCCCGACATGCGCGGCTTCGGAGAGACCGACAAGCCAGGCATCCGCGTGACGCGCGCCCTCCTCGGCCAGGACATCATCAACTTCATGGACGCGCTCGGCATCGACAAGGCCCACGTGGTTGGCCACGATTGGGGCGGGATCATCGCGTTCAAAGTCGCGATCGATTGGCCGGAGCGCGTCAACCGCCTCGCGCTGCTCGATACGCTCTGCACGGTCTGGACGCCTGGGGGCGTACACGGCTACTGGTTCAAAGCTGAACCGTACCCCGAAGAGTTCTTCGCCGGCCACCATCGCGGGTTCATCGAGGCGATCTTCGCTGGCTCGGAGATGAAGGGCGAACTCCCCGGCCGCCCCCTTTCGCCCTGGCAGGCCGCCGGGCGCGCCCCCAGGACCTGGGCCACGGACGAAGACATCGAGCGCTACGCGAAGGCCTTTGCCGACCCGATGAGCCACTTCCACGCCATCTCGCAATACCGCTACGGCCTCCCGTTCCACGTCGTCCACGAAGACGCCTCGGCCCCGCGCGGCGAACGGTACGAGTTCCTCAGCGAGAAGAAGGTGGCGGAGATGTGGACCTTTCCTGAGGGGATGGAGAAGCACCCGCTCTACGAGAACTTCATGGACTACGGCCCGGAAGACCGCCACAAGCGCTTCGAGAACCCGACCCTCTGGATGTTCGGCCAGTATCTCTCCCGAAGCCGTGGCACGGACACCGCCGGGCCTGATGACTTCGTTCCCAGCGGTAACCCCTTCTCTGACCAGTTCGCGCGTTACTTCCCGGACCTTCGGGGGAGGCGCGTCGATGCCGGTCACTTCTTCCCGGAAGAAGCGCCGAAGATCACGAACGACTCTCTTCGGGACTTCCTCGCGGGCCGTCTCTAGCCGAATCTCACCGGGGGCGAGTGAGTTGCCGGCCGCGCTGGAGTGTTCGTGATGCAGGGAATCGTGGCGTTTCTCGAGGGTGAGGTGCGGGTCGGCGTGGAAGCGCTTTGGGCCCGAATGGAACACGACCTCGAAGTTCCGCACGCCTTCCCCGGCGCGGTGCCCCACCTCACGTTCATCGCCGGTGAGGGGGTCGAGCTTGTCCCGGTTACGGCCGCGCTGAAGCGGTTGGCGTCCGGGCTGCAGCCCTTCGATGTGGCAACCCACAGCCTGGGCGTGTTCGGCGGTCCGACCCCCACGCTGTACGTTGGTGTTATCCGTACGCGCGAACTGTCGCGCTTCCAGGAATCCGTCCTCAACGCGGTCGAGGGCCTCGTTCGCGTCCCGGACTATCACTACGAGCCGAAGCACTGGGTGCCCCATGTCACCATCGCCCGCGGGAACATCCCCCATGAGCGCTTTGGCGAGGCACTGGCCTGGTGGAGCGAACACCATCTGGCCTGGCCACTCAAGGTCACCAACCTGGCTATCGCCTGGAACACGCCCGACGGTGTCCATACCCATGCCCGCTTCGACCTCGGCCGGCCACAGGCCTGAGCCTCGAACCTATCACCACCCCGGCTGGCGGCGTATCGTGCGTTCCTAAGGAGGTGTTCACCCATGCACGTCGTACGTACCGGCGATTCCGAGGAACGGTCGGCGAGCGCGAATCCGATCTTCATCGGGACGGTTCACATGCGCCCGCTCATCACCGCCGAAGTCAGTCCGAATGTGACGGTGTCCCTCGTGAGGTTCACGGACGGGGCGAAGAATAAGCGCCACATCCACTCAGCCGACCAGATCCTCTACATCACCGAGGGCGATGGCATCGTCGCGGATGCGGACCAGGAGCATCACGTTTCGGCCGGCGACATCGTGCATGTTGGCGCCGGGACCGTGCACTGGCACGGCGCTCAGCCAGGGAAGAACATGGCCCATCTCTCAATTCTCCCGCCCTGCAAGACGGACGTCGTCGAGTAGCCATGCCGACACTCCGTGGACTCACCTGTGACCTCGCCTACGAAGACACCGGTGGCGACCTCCCGGCTGTCGTCTTCCTCCACGGCTGGTGCGATGGTTCGGCCAGCTGGGCAGATACGACCGAGGCATTCCGGGGCAGCTTCCGCTGTATCGCCCCGGACATGCGCGGGCACGGCCGCTCGGGCATGCCACGTGACCACGCCTACTTCCTGGAGGCGCTTTCGAACGATGTCATGGCCATCTGCGCGGCGGCTGGCGTGGTTCGGCCGCTCGTCGTGGGCCACAGCTTCGGCGGCCTCCTCGCCGCTGCCGTCGCGGACCGCTTCCCCGGATTCGCCCGCGGCATCGTCGTCGAAGACCAGGCGCTGGACCTGCGGCCCCAGGCCGGGGCGCTCCGTGGTATGGCCGAGGTGATCTTCTCTGCCGAGAATCACATGGCCTTTCGTACCGGG
>CAZQCR010000250.1:0-4627 GCA_964591745.1 uncultured Anaerolineaceae bacterium | reverse complement strand
CAAACCGTGGCTAACTACTTGACCAGCAACACAGTCGCTCTCCCAGTGCGCTGGGAGAGGGGAGCAATCACAGACCAGGAGGACCGAAGATGTCGACAGTAGTGATCACGGCGAACGGGGCGGTGCGGACGGTGACGTTGAACCGGCCGGAGAAGCGAAACGCGCTAGACAGCGAGATGCTGGAGCTGCTTGGGGCGGCTTTCTCCGCGACGCCACCCGCGGAAGAGCGGGTGACGGTGTTGCGGGCGAACGGGCCGGTCTTTTGTGCGGGGCTGGACCTTCGCGAGCGGCTGAGTGAGGGCGCGCGCGGTTCGGCGAGCCCGATCGAGGGGATGCTCCACCGGATCGAGATGTACCCGTTGCCGGTGGTGGCGGTGGTGCAGGGCGACGCCATCGCCGGGGGGAACGAACTGGCGCTGCACTGCGACCTCGTCGTGGCCTCGGCGGCGGCGCGTTTCGGGATGTCGCTGGCGCAGATCGGGCTGGCGCCCTCGTGGTTCCTGGCGAAAAAGCTCCTGGAGGTGTGTGGGCCGGTGGCGGCGCGGGAGGTGCTGTTGCTTGGCGACCCGCTTACGGCGGAGCGAATGCACGCGCTGGGGGTGATTTCGCGGGTGGCGGCGCCCGAGGAGCTTGAGGGGGCGGCGAGCGCCGTTGTTGAGCGGTTGGCGGCGAACGCGCCGCTTTCGCTGCGGGCGATGAAGGCGTTGCTGGTGCGGGAGATGCAGTTCCGGGACGGGATCGCGCATGAGGACGTGGACCGCCTGGTGGAGGCGACGCGGATGAGCGCGGATTCACGGGAGGGGATAGCGGCGCGGCTGGAGAAGCGGGCGCCGGTGTTTACGGGCGAATAGCGGAGTTGGGGGAGTGTCGGAGTACCGGGGTGTCGGAGTATCGGAGGGCGCCGGGCCTCGGCCGCTACGCCCGGCGGAGACGTGGGAATCAGGCAAAGGCCGGCGCGGCGCGATTCGCATGGTGCTTCCGTTACTCGGATACACCGTCACTCCGTTACCGGGGCTTGCGGATTTCGAAGATCACGTGAGGAACGTCCCCGGCGACGGGCCGCGTGTGGAGGCCGGGCCGGCGGACGCCGCCGATCTTCTCCATGGCGCGCTGAGAGCGGTAGTTCGCTTCGCCGACCCAGAAGATGACGACATCGGCGAAGGTGAATGCGTGACTGAGCATGAGCGCCTTGATCTCGGCGTTGTAGCTTCCGCCCCAGAACTGGCGGGCGAGAAAGGTCCAGCCGATCTCGACCTCGTGCGTGGCCGAATCGTAGCCGTTGTAGCGGCTGGAGCCGACGATTGCGCCGGTCGACCGCTCGATGAAGCTGAAGGCGGAGCCTGCGGCGAGGGCGTCGTCGAAGAAGCGGCGAAAAGCCGGCTCCGTATAGCGGTCACGCGCGGGGTGGAGCTCCCAGATGAGGGGATCGGAGGCGACGCGGAACATCTCGTCCCAATCTGAGGGCTGGACGGGGCGGATGAGGACGCGTTCGCCGAGGAGGGTAGGCTGGAGGTCGGGGAGGGCCATGCGGGAATTCTAGTACTCGGTTGAGAAACCGGGCATTCGGTGCCGCCGCAGCTTACCCGCACCCCCCGACCCGCTGCTCCCTCTGCGGAGGGCGAGGGGGAGTGACCGTGGACAGGCCCGGGATCTCATGCCAAATTTCTTGACCAAGTACCAGACTGAAGTGGCCGGGACGAGGGGAACGCCGTTGGCGGCCGGGGCCTGATAGACTCCCGCCGATGAAGCTTCACCTGGACAAGCCGTGGATCGGGCTGACGCGTGAGAATGTTGAGCGGCTGAGCGGGCAACTCGGGGTGTACCAGATAGGTGGGCCGGAGGGCTCGGTGGTCTACATCGGGTTCGCCGGCGGGAAGTCGCTCTTTGGACTGCGGGGCGAGATCGAGAAGCACCTCGGCGACCCGGCGAAGGCGTCGTTCCGGACTGAGGTGAACCAGCAGTACCAGACGCGCTGGCGGGAGCTGCTGATGCTCCACCAGCGCGACCACGGGGAGGCGCCGGCGCTGAACGCAGCGGAGGGGCTGCCCACACTCGGCCGGCTGAGCTGAGACAGAGGAGACGGCGATGGACCTGGAACCTTCGGACGAACAGCGGCTGATAACGGAGACGGTGCGAAAGTTCGTGCGCAACGAGATCGTGCCGCTGGAGGACGACCTGGACCCGGACGCGAGCGAACTGGACCCTGCAGACCGGGAGCGGCTGGTGGCGATGACGCGGGAGATGGGGTTCTACGGCCTGGACATTCCGCCGCAGTACGGCGGGCCGGACATCGATATCGTGACGCGGACGCTGATGGCGATCGAGATGTCGCAGCACCGGGCGGGGTTGTATGTGCCCTGCTACGGGGTGTTCGGGGGCGCCGGACTGGCCCAGCTCTTCGAAGCGAACGACGACCAGAAGGAGCGCTATCTCTACCCGACGCTGCGGGGCGAGAAGAAGGGATTCTTCGGGCTGACAGAGCCTTCTGGCGGGAGCGACCCGGCGCGGGCTATCCAGACGCGAGCGGTGAAGGATGGCGACGACTGGGTGATCAATGGGGCGAAGATCTTCATCTCCGGCGCGGACAAGGCGGACTACGGGATCGTGTTCGCGCGAACGGACGCGGAAAAAGGGCGAGGCGGCATCACCTGTTTCTTTGTGGATACGACCGCGCCTGGCTTCCACGTCCGCCGGATCGTGCACACGCTGCGGTCGAGTTCGTACGCGACGGAGCTGCAGTTCGAGGACCTGCGGGTGCCGGCGGGGAACGTGCTGGGTGAGGTGAACAATGGGTTCGCGATTGCGAACGACCGGCTCAGCCGCCAGCGCATCCCGTATGCGGCGAGCTGCATCGGGGTGGCGGTGAAGGCGCAGGAGATGGCGGTGGCCTACGCCAAGCAGCGTGAGACGTTCGGCGAGCTGCTAGCGCTGCGGCAGGCGGTGCAGTGGATGCTGGTGGACAACGAAATCGACATCCAGACGAGCCGCTGGCTGACGCTGGCGGCCGCCGGGAAAGCGGCGACCGGCCAGCCGTTCCGGACGGAGGCGGCGATGGCGAAGCTGGTGGCGAGCGAGGGCTCGGGCCGGGTGGTGGACCGGGCGATGCAGATCCACGGCGGTTACGGGATGACGAAGGACCTGCCACTGGAACGGTGGTACCGCGAACTCCGCATTCGCCGCATCGGCGAGGGGCCGAGTGAGGTGCAGCGGCACATTATGGCGCGGGAGATCCTGGGGATGAACCTGCATTAGGCGTGAGGCGTGAGGCGTGAGAGAGATTCAGGTGGCAGTTGCGAATTCGATGACGAGGCCTTCGGGCTGAAGGTCGAGCGCGTCGAGGCGTTCGGCGATGCCGCGGAGGGCGATCGCCTGGGCGCGGGCGCTTGCTTCCCAGGCGGTTTCGCCCTCGGCGAAGGCGCCGGGGAGCTCGGTGATGTCGGCAAGCCAGCGGCCTGATTCGCCACGTTCGAGAGAGACAGTGAGCTTCATGGTCCAAGAGTGGCGGGCACGCAGCGACAGGGACAGGGCCATCCGCCCGTGCCTTGCGGGCCGAACGGCGATAGTGGGTCAGGGCGGCGTAGGCTTCGGCGTTTCGGGCCTGGGCTGGATGTCGTAGCAGACGGGGCAGACGCCGACGAACTCGGTGCCGCAGCGCGGGCAGGTCCTCATGGCCTGCGGCCCGCCCAGGGGATGACGCGAAGACCCGGAATGCGGCTGAACTCGGCGACGTTGCCTGTGAGCACGTCGTGGCCATGAGCGAGCGCGGTGGCTGCGATTTGGAGGTCGCGTTCGCCGACGGAGATGCCGCGGCTGCGAAGGTCGACCCACAGTGCGGCCCGGATACGCGCCGACTCCGCATCAAACGGCAAAACCATGAGCAGCCTGGGTACGAACGAAAGGACCGCCTCCGCCATGGACCGCTGCGAATCAGTCTGTGCCCGAAAGAACCCGACCCACAGTTCGGAAAGCGTTACTGTGGAGATGAAGCCACCCTCCAATGAAAGATTTGTGAAGTCGAGGGTGGTACCCCGGCTTTGCCGCTCGATATCGACAAGCGGTGCGGTGTCTACGAGCGTTCCCAGGGATCGTCCTCCACAGGTTGGTTTCCGGCTTCCACCGCCTCCATCACGGCGTCAGCGAACCAGTCTCCGGCGGGTGGCTCCTTCAGGCGTTCCTGGAAGTATCGCTGAAGGCTGCCGGCGGATCCCGCCTCCAGGATGTTTTTGATGGTCTCGTCGTCGAGGGGCTCCGCCTGGAGGCGTTCTTCGATGAACCGCAGGATGTTGCCGGGCCCGCGCACACCGTCTTCCTGCGCGCAGGGCGCGAGTTGCGCGACGACCTGTCCATCGCGCTCGAGGAGGACTTCGTCTCCCTGCTCCAGGCAGGCGAGGGCGGAATCGAGTTCAGCGGCGAGGTTGCGGGCGTCGATGCGGAGCTGGGCCATAGTGTCAGTGTAGCAGTGGGCTATTCGAACCAGCGCTTTTCGCCGGGGGCGAGGTCGACTTCGAAGACCTGGCCGCGGGCCTCGATGGCCAGGATGCGGGGACGGTCGAGGTCGTTTCCGACCTGGAGGCGGCCGCTGACGGGGCGCTGGAAGAGGGCGTGGTAGGTGAGGCTTGCGGAGTCA
>CAZQCR010000249.1:0-4634 GCA_964591745.1 uncultured Anaerolineaceae bacterium | reverse complement strand
GGGATCGTCAGGCCGGGGACGAGTTGCGCCGCCGGCCGCGCCCGCTGCTCGCAATACCCGGGCGGGTTGCCGGGGATGTTCGGTGGGTAGCCGGTCGCGTTCATCAGGGTCCAGACCATCGCCGCCTGCATCGAAAGGTCGAGGTGTTGGCCGAGCCCGGATTTGCTGCGTTCGTAGAGCGCAATCGTGGCGTCGGCGGCGGCCTGTGCGCCGGCGTGGAACGAAGCCTGGGGATAGCCGACGGGTACGGGGGGCCGGTCGCCATCACCCTGGAGGCCGAGGAGGCCGCCGGCCGCCTCCAGCGTCAGCTCGCTGGCTGGCTGCCCGGCTTCGGGGCCTTCCTGGCCGAATGGGGTTACAGAGACGTAAATCAGCGCGGGGTTGATCGCCGCGAGGGCCGCGTACCCGAGCCCGAAACCGTCCATGACGCCCGGGTCGAAGCTTTCTACCAGGATGTCAGCGGTCGCCGCGAGTCGGCGCACCTCGTCCTGGCCCTGCGCCGTCGTGTAGTCGATGATCACGCTGCGCTTGCCGAGGCCGACGGCGGCCCAGTAAAGCGAACCTTCGGGGTCGTGCTCCCGCCCGATTTCGAACGGCGGCAGGAAGCGGCTTTCGCATCCGCCGGGCGGCTCGACTTTGATGGCTTCGGCCCCCAGTTCACCGAGGAGCCGGCCGGCGAGTTCCGCGCGCGGCGTTGCGAGGTCGAGCACGACGATACCATCGAGAGGAGCGGTCATGGCGGCGAAGGATCCGGCGGTGGGCCGGTGAGCGCAAGCGTTGCGCGCCCGCCGGTCAGCCGTTGGCGATGTCTACGACGAGGGCGGCGTGGTCGCTGAGGGCGTCACGGCGATTGCTCTCGCCCGCCCAGACGTGATTCACGGCCGTCACGCGGCCGAGGAGGTGGCGGTTGGCGAAGGCCTGGTCGATCCGGAAGCCGTTGCCGGCGTTTGGGGAGTACCAGGTGTATTCGCGCGCGTCCGGGTGAAGATGGCGGAAGGTGTCGTGCCAGCCGGCCGCTGCCAGTGTTTCGAACCACCCCGCATCCTGCCGATTGAAGACGGCGTTCTCTTCGTCCAACAACGGCCGTCCCGAATTCGTGTCGCCGATTATCAGCCCGTCTTCGTTCGGCGGCCAGGCCAGGGCCGTGGCGACCACGGCATCGCGAAAGCGGAGCTTGCGTGCGCGGTCGGGAGCGATGTTCGGGACGTGAAGCCCGGCCACCGTGAGTCCGTTGGCAAAGCGCGCCGCAAGCCACCGGTCCCCTGGCGCCCCGCCGAGGCTGATGGGCGTGGAGGGCCTTCGCGATGCCAGGAAGAGGCCGTTCCCCGCCGCGGAATCGGGCAGCCAGCGATGCTGAAAGGGGAAGAGCGTGGAGAGGGCGGCGGCGAGACCGGCGCTCGGCGCCGAACCGCGAAATTCGGAGAGGACGACGACATCGGCGGCGGACTGGGCTACCCATGCCGCGATCTCGCCGGCCCGGCGGCCTCCACCGGCGCGAATGTTCCAACCGACAACACGCACGGGGGGGAATCTATCACTCCCCGGCCGGGCGAACATTTTCGCGCCGCCGCCGAGCCCACACTGTTCCCCGCGCTGCTAGAATTGGCCCGGGCCGCTCAGCTTTGCGGGCGGCCGAGCGGAAAGCTTCACGGAGGTAGCCATGTTCATCGCCATGAACCAGTTCCAGGTAGACCCCGCCCGCGGCGAAGAGTTCGAAGAGGTCTGGCGGACGCGTGAGAGCTTTCTCCAGGGCTTCACCGGCTTCGTCCACTTCGCCCTGCTGAAGGGCGACGACCCCGGCGACTACGTCTCCCATTCCACCTGGGCTTCGCGGGCGGACTTCCTGGCCTGGACGCAATCGGACGCGTTCCGGCACGCCCACAGCATGAAGCTCGCGGAAGGCGTCGTTGTCGGCCACCCGCGTGCGCGCTTCTACGACGCTATCCTGGAAGAGGCGGGCGTGGCCGCCCCCACCGCCTGAGGTGGCGCAGTCGCCGTTTCAGCCCGAGCACTTCGACCGCATGGACGCATCGGACGACGCCTTCTTCTACATGACTCCGCGCCTCGTCACGCACATCGACGATGCCGCGATCCTGGCGGCGTCGCGATTCTATGGCGCGCAGCTGCCCGCCGGTGGCCGAATCCTGGACCTGATGTCGAGCTGGGTTTCGCACCTGCCGGCCGAAGCCAGCTTCGCCTCGGTCGCGGGCCTGGGTATGAACGCGGCTGAGCTCGCGGCCAACCCCGTACTGAGCGAGCGCGTCGTCCAGGACCTGAACAGCGCCCCGGTTCTGCCGTGGCCAGCGGGGGCGTTCGATGGCGCGATCGTGACGGTTTCGGTGCAGTACCTCACCCGCCCGATCGAGGTCTTCGCGGAGGTGGGACGGGTGCTCGTCCCGGGAGCGCCGTTCATTGTGACCTTCTCCAATCGCTGTTTTCCGACGAAGGCCGTCGCCATCTGGCGGATGACGAGTGACGAGGACCACGCCCGGGTGGTCGCCGCGTACATGGGCCACTCCGGCGTTTTCGAAGAGGTCACCGCTTACGACCTGAGCCCGGCGCCAGGCCGGAGCGACCCGATGTTCGCCGTTCTGGGCCGGGCCATGGAGCGGACCGCCGCGGGTTAGTCATCCGCGATGTCGCGTGCGACGACGTGGAGGTCGGAGGGGTCGATCTCGATGTTAAAGAGGGTGCGATGGCCGACGCCCAGCACTTCGTAGGGGCGGGCGGCGATATCGCACTCGAGTTCTGGGCCGGCGCCTTCTGGCGAAAGCAGCAGGGTGTGCGAGGAGCCGTAGGCGTATTCGGCGGTCACGCGGCCGGGCAGCAGATTGCGGCCCTGGGGGTCGGCGTTCATGTCGCGGCGCAGGCCCACCCGTTCGCTGCGGAGAATGACATCGACATCGGCGCCGGCAGCAAGGTGCGGGGCGCCGGGAGGGTGCGCTGCGCGAAGCCGGGCGCCGGCGACTTCGACATCGATCGTCCCAGGGCCGTGAGCGACGACGCGCCCCGGCCAGACGTTGGCGACTCCCGTCAGGCGGGCCACCCGGCGGCTGGCGGGCCGCCGGAAGACCTCTTCGCGCGGCCCGAACTGGAGCACGTGTCCGCCATCGAAGACCGCGATCCGGTCGGCCAGGAGGTGGGCCTCGCGCAGGTCGTGCGTGACGAAGAGGATGGTCAGCCCGAGTTCGCTGCGTAAGCGCAGCAGTTCGCGGCGGAGAGAGGAGCGGAGCTGGTCGTCGAGTGCGCTGAACGGCTCATCGAGCAGGAGGAGCTTCGCCTCGCGTCCGAGGGCGCGGGCGAGGGCGACGCGCTGGCGCTGCCCGCCGCTCAGTGTCCGTGGCCGGCGCTGTCCGAGGTCACCGATCTCCAGGAGGGCCATCAACTCGGCCGCGCGGCGCGGGCGGTCGATGCCTGAGGGCATCCCGAAGCGCACGTTCTCCTCGACGGTCATGCGCTCGAAGAGGGCAAGTTCTTGCACGACATAGCCGGTGTGGCGGCGTTGCGGTGGGAGGTCTATCCCCTGGGAGTCATCGAAGACGACCGTGCCATCGACGACGATCCGGCCGGCGTCGGGCTTCATCAGGCCGGCGGCAATCTGGAGGGTGAGGCTCTTGCCGGCGCCGGAATGTCCGTAGAGGACGACGATCTCGTGGGCGGCGTCGAGATTCGCGGCGTACTGGAACGGCCCGAGCGTGCGGTTGGCACGGAATTCGAGCGTCATAGGGCGGCCCTGCGAGAGACCAGCCGGAAGAGTACGAGTACGACAAGCGCGACGCCGAGGAGGATGAGGGAGAGGGCGATCGCGCCCGGGAGGCCGAGCGAGGAGCCTTCGAAAGCGCTGATGACGGCGAGTGGCATGGTTTGTGTTTCGCCCTGCAGGTTGCCGGCGAAGATGAGTGTCGCCCCGAGTTCGCCCATGGCGCGCGCCCAGCAGAGCACCACGCCCGCGAGCAACGCCGGCCACGCCGCCGGTACGGTGATGCGGAAGAACGTCCGCAGGCGGGAGGCGCCGAGGGTGTAGGCCACGCGCTCGGTGGCGAGGTCTGTCGCTTCGAATCCGCTTTTTGCGGCTCGCACAAAGAAGGGGGCGCCCACCAACAGCTGCGCCATCACCACGGCGGTTGTACTGAAGCCGAAGGTAAAGCCCGTCCATGATTCGAGCGGTTCTCCAAGGAGGCCGCGCCGGCCGAACGCGGTGAGCAGCGCCACTCCCGCGACTGTCGGCGGAAGGACGATTGGGAGGTCTATCAGCGCATCGACGATGGCCCGGCCGGGGAAATGGGCACGGGCGAGCAGGTAGGCGACGGGCGTTCCGAAGACGACGGCCAGGATCACCGTGACGGCCGATGTCCAGAGGGAGAGGGTCAGCGCCTGTCGAACCTGGGAGGTGCGGAGCAGTTCCCACGTCCGGGGCTCTTCGATCGCCCGGACGATGAGCCCGGCGAACGGGAGGACGAAGAAGAGCGCGAACGCCGTGACGAGCACGACGATCGTGAGAAGGGCGCCACGGTCGACCCCGGCGAGGTTACGCACGGGCGCCGCTCCGGTTCGTCCGGCGATGGGCGGCGGCCCATATCGTCGTGCTCATGGCACGGGTTGCCCGAACCCGTGGCGGGCGAGGATGGCGAGGC
>CAZQCR010000248.1:0-4664 GCA_964591745.1 uncultured Anaerolineaceae bacterium | reverse complement strand
CCTCCAAGGAGGACGGCGCGCAATGTCTCCGGGGCGCGAAAATCGTCGGCGTCCAGCACACGATGGAGCATGGTCGCAACCAGCGAGACGACGGTTACGCCACCCTCGCGCAGGGCACGGACAACGGCGTGCTCATCAAAGGCTTCGTGGAGGACGACAGTGCTGCCGTAGATCGCGCTTCGCAACACGATCGAAAGCCCGCCGACGTGGAAGAGGGGCATGCAGGCAAGCCATCGGTCTGTGGGGAGCGCGCCAAGGTTGAAGGCGGAGCCGACGGCGCTTGCCCAGAAGTTATCGAAGGTCAGGATGGCGCCCTTCGCCCGCCCCGTGGTGCCAGAGGTGAAGAGAATGCTATGGATAGCATCGCCGTCGTGTTCGAAGACGGCCTGGAAAGCTGTGTCCCCCTCCTGGGAGAGGGCAATCGGCGGAGGGCAACCGGCGAGGGCCGCCGCTTCGCTGGCGGCCGAAACGAGCGGGCCATGGGCGGCCACGAGCCGGACGTCGGCATCCTGGAGCTGCGAGGCCAGCTCCGGCGCCGAGAGACGCGCATTCAGGGGGACGAGTGTCGCACCGAGGCGGGGGATGGCGTGTATAGCTACGACAAGCGGAACGGCGTTGCCGGCGAGCACAGCGACACGGTCTCCGGAACGCACTCCGGCGGCGGCGAACCCCGCGGCGGCGCTGTTCACGCGCCGGTCGAGGTCGTGGTACGACGTCCGCTCGTGCCCTGCGATGAGGGCGAGGGCGTTCGGGATTGTGGCCGCGCGATGCCTCAGCCAATCGACGTGACGCGTCATCCGCGAACCTCCTGCCATGGGCCAGTGGCGTAGCGGCCAAGCGCCGCCTCATCGAGCCGGATTCCGAGACCGGGCGTCTCAGCCGGGGCCACCTGCCCATCAACGATCGGCGGGACTCCTGTGACGATATCGCCTTCCAGGAGATCGAGCGTGGCGAGGCCGCAGGCCAGCCGCGGCCGTGGCAGGCAGGCCGCGAGATGGATGGTGGCGGCGGTCGCGATCCCAGCATCGATGGTGGTCGTCACGATGACCGGGAGGCCGGAAGCCGCGAGCCGATGGACGGAGCCGAACGGGTCGAGGCCGAGGACCATCGGCTTATACACGGTGCCGATCCGCGTGTCCGTGGCGGCGGTCGTGACGAAATCGACCCAATCGCGCAGCGCGAGGACGGAACCGAGGGATTCGTCCGCCGCGATTGTAGCGGCGGGGAAGCGGCGCGCGAGGTCGCGAATGGCGGTGAAGTCAGCGGAGACCACCTCGGCAGGCTCGGGAGCGGCGAGGCGATCGGACGCGGGAAGGGCGGGCACGGGCTGTTCGACGATCGACACGGCCTCGTCCCTTAGCCTTTCGAGGGCGTCGCAGGCCTGCTCGAACGACCAGCCCCCGTTGGCGTCGATTCGCACCTCGGGGAGTGACCCTACCGCGCGGCGCACGGCCGCCACCCGCTGGATGTCCTCCGCGACATCCAGTCCGACCTTCACCTTGAAAACGCGGTAGCCCTGGTCGACGAAGGCGCGCGCCTGTTCTCCGGCAACGGCGGGTGAGACGCCGCCGATGACGGCGTTGACCGGGACGGCTGAAGACGCAACCGCCACGGACGGAGGGCTCTCCCCACTCCTGGGGCGTTGGCTGTACCACTGGTAGAACGGCAGCCCGGCGCGCTCGGCCTCGATCGAGATGAAGGCTGTCTCGAAGGCGAACCTTACGGCCCCGGAGACGGAGAGCGGCATCCCTTCGCGCTCCCCTGTCCATCTCCCGGCGGGCAAGGCCGCCGGGGCCTCCGGGCGCTCCGACGCGACGTGGGCCACCACGGCGGCCGCGAAGCGGCGCATATTCGGCAGGATATCCGTCACGCCGCCTCCCACGAACGTGGGCAGGGGCGAGGCTTCACCGAGCCCGACCAGGCCGTCAACGGTCTGAAGTCGGATGACGACGCCTTCGCGGAGCGAAAGCGTGCCATGGGCGGCGCCGAACGCCTGCTTCAAGGGGATGGCGAATGGGCGCCAGCTGATCCGGTCGAGGTTCTGCATGACGTGCCTCAGCCGAGGCGGGGGAACTGCTTCGGGTCGGAGAATGCGGGCTCGCGCTTCTGCAGGAACGAATCGCGGCCGTGCTTCGCTTCGTCGACCATGTAGTAGAGCATGTTCGCATTGTGGGCGAGCTGGGTGATGCCGGACATGCCATCCATTTCGGCGTTGAACGATGACTTGAGCATGCGAATGGCGATGGGGCTCTTGGACAGGATCTCGCGTGCCCAGGAGACTCCCTCGTCCTCGAGCCGCTCCAGCGGCACAACGGCGTTCACGAGGCCCATATCCAGCGCCTGCTTCGAATCGTACTGGCGACAGAGGAACCAGATCTCGCGCGCCTTGCGCTGGCCGACGAGGCGCGCGAGTTGGATGGCCCCGAAGCCGCCATCGAAGCTGCCGACACGCGGGCCGGTCTGGCCGAAGCGCGCGTTCTCGGCAGCTATCGAAAGGTCGCAAATGACATGCAAGACCTGCCCGCCGCCCATCGCCCAGCCGGCCACGAGAGCGATCACGGGTTTCGGGATCGATCGGATGAGCATGTGCAGGTCGGTAACGTCAAGACGGGCGACGCCGTCCTCGGCTACGTAGCCGCCGTGGCCGCGGACCTTCTGGTCGCCGCCAGAGCAGAAGGCGCGCCCGCCCTCGCCGGTGAAGAGGATGACCCCAACCTCCGGGTCGTGGCGGGCCCGCTGAAAGGCGTCGATCAGTTCGTGCACCGTCTTCGGGCGGAAGGCGTTGTGAACCTCGGGCCGATTGATGCTGATCCGGGCGATCCCTTCCGTCTTCTGGAAGATGATGTCGTCGTACGCCTGAACGTCGTTCCACTTCGTATTCATTGGTCTCCCTCCCTGAGAAACGCGGTGATGGTCTCCGCGCAGAATGCTGGGGCCTCCACCTGGGCGGCGTGGCCCGCGCCGGGCACAGCGACGAAGCGTCCAGCGGGCAGAACGCCGGCCATCGCCGCGCCGATCTCCGTGTACTTGGTGTCGTCGCTCCCGGCAAGGAGCAGGGTGGGCACGGTGAGTTCGTGGAGCCGATGATGCAGCGGTTCCTGTGCACCCGCGCCCATGCCGCGCAGGCTGTTGGCGAGGCCGGTGCGGTCGCAGGCGAGGCGCCCGGCCCGGATCCGGGCACGAACATCGGCTGGCAACCTCCGCTGGCTGGCGAAGAGTGGGATCGCCTCCCAGTAGTCGGTGAAGGCCTCGATGCCTTCCACCTCGATCCGGCGAGCGAGCGCTTCATCAGCCTCCCTCCGCGCGGCACGCTCCTCCGCCTCGGCGATGCCGGGCGATGCGCCAACCAGGACTAGGCGCCGCACGGCCCCCGGGCGCGCTGCCGCAACGTGAAGCGCGGTGCGACCGCCCATGGAGTACCCCAGCCAGGATGCTTCCGGAAAACCGGTCCGGTCCGCCGCGTCCAGGAGGTCCACAACGGCGAGCGGCATCTGGTAGTGGTCGATGCTGGCCGGGGAATCCGAACCTCCGTGGCCAACGATGTCCAGCCGGACCGTGGTAAACGAGCGCGCCAGGAGGTCACCGAACACACCCCAGGAGCGCGCTGAACCCGTGAAGCCATGGAGCATGACGAGGGCCGGGCCATCCCCGGCGATCTCGACGTTAAGGGCGAAGCCCGCCGAACACTCGATTCTCACTTCGGCGCCGAATCTGCCCATGCCGCTTCACCGGCGAGAGCCCAGGCTTCGCGATGCATCGCGGCGTTTCGAACGCGGTCCGTACGGACTTCGACGACGCGGAGACCGGCGCTCAGAGCTGGCCGCACGGCCTCGCGAAAGGCGGGCCAATCCTCAGCGAGGGTATGCAAGCCGCCGTACAGGCGGACGGCGAGCGAGAAATCGAGCGAAGCGGGCGTGCCAAACCACTCCTCGAAGATGTCTTCATGGGCGGCCTGGGGAAGGTAGTGAAAGATGCCGCCACCGTCGTTGTTCACGAGGACGACCGTCAGGTCCAGGCTATGACGTTTGGCCGCCCAGAGCCCGTTCATGTCGTGATAGAACGAGAGGTCTCCGATAACGAGATAGGCGTGCCCACGGGCAGCGGCAACCCCGAGCGCCGTCGAGACGACCCCATCGATGCCGTTCGCGCCGCGATTGCCGACGAATTCAGCCACTCCCGGCCCGGAGGCGAGGAACGCATCGAGGTCGCGAACGGGCATGCTGTTCCCTACCATCACCGATGCGTCGGCAGGAAGGGCCTCCTGGAGTTCGGTGATTACGCGACCCTCGAACGGCTCCTGGAATCCCGCCGCGGCAGCCTCCAGGGCCCGGCGTGCGCGACGATCGCGATCGAGCCAGGAGGGCAGCCAGCCGGGCTCGGAGCGCAAGGGTCCGGCGCTATCGGCAAGGCCCCGGGCAGTGAGAGCCGGGTCACCGGAGACCACGTGAGTGGCCAGCGCGGACGGGTCGCGCACCGAACCCCAGGCATCGCAAAAGATGTGAGGTATGTCTCGGAAAACGCCGAGGTGGGTGTTCAGCGCCTTCGAAGTCGGTACGCCACCGAACCAGATGACCGCGTCCGGGGTGACCCCGGAGGCACGAGGATCGCGGAGGAAGGCATCGTAGGCGTCGGGGCCTTTTTTGCGGAATTTTTTGATGGTGATG
>CAZQCR010000247.1:0-4667 GCA_964591745.1 uncultured Anaerolineaceae bacterium | reverse complement strand
GCGATCAGCCGGATCGCTTCTTTCAGGCCTTCCCAGATCGCGTCCATGAACGCCGAACAGCGTAGCTCACCGGGCACACCACGGCCCGTTGCGCTACTGCCCGATCTCCTCGACCTTCTTGCCCGCATCCGGGACGAACAGCGCCTGCCCCAGCTCAGCCTTCTTGAAGTCGCCGATCAGCTTCTGCGTCTCGGGCGCAACCATGAACTCCGCGAACGCGCGGGCCTGGGCCGCCTTCACCTTCGTGAACTTCACCGGGTTCACAATGTAGACGTGGTAGATGTTGAGCAGCGGCTTCGCCCCTTCGAAGACGGTCTCCAGCTTCAAATTCTTCTTCTGCGCCAGGTAGGTCGCCCGGTCCGTCAATGTGTAACCGTTCTTCTGGTCAGCGATGTTGAGCGTGGCGCCCATGCCCTGGCCCGTCTCTTCGCGGTTCTGGACCTTCGAAAGGTCGATGCTCGCGCCCTTCCAGAGGTTCAATTCCGCGGTGTGGGTGCCCGAACTGTCCCCGCGCGAGATGAACGGTCCGCTGGTCGCAATCGCGGTCATCGCCGCGTTCAGATCCTTCAGGCCCTTCACCTTCGCCGGGTCGCTCGTCGGCCCAACGAGAATGAAGTCGTTGTGCATGACCAGCTTGCCCTCGACGATGTCTCCCTGGTCGATGTACTTCTTCTCGGTCGTCGGCGCGTGAACGAGGACCGCGTCGGCGTCGCCTTTGGCGGCCATCTCGAGAGCCGCGCCCGTACCGACGGCGATCACTTTCACCTCGACACCAGTCAGCTTCGAAAATTCGGGCACGAGGACATCGAGCAGGCCGCTGTCCCGCGTGCTCGTCGTCGTCGCCAGGATCATGTCCCCGCCGAGCTTTGGTTTCGGCGTGGGCGATGGGGTCGCCGTTGCGGCGATGGCGGTGGTGGCCGCGGCGGTAGCGGTCGGGGTCTCGTCGTCGTCATCGCCACCGCAGGCCGCCGCCATGAACGGGACCGCCAGCAATGCGAGTAGCAGGATGGCCCGGGGTGCCCTGAATCGCGCCATGAGAACTCCCTCCGTGTTATGCCCGACGGAGCATAACGGACGAACCGCCGGATATGCTAGCCGCAGCCGAACGGGAGGCTACGACTGCTGGGCGGCTGCGATGAGTTCTGGCAGCACCTGGCTCAGCGGCGGGCGCTCCCAGAGCCATGAGACACGGATCCAGAAGCCCGGCACCGTGGCGCTCCGGTAGACGCCCGCAGCATCGGCGAGGACACGCGCGTAGCGGCCCTCGTGCAGGACGAAGAAGTCCGCCGTCTGGTTCACGGGGTCCACGATCCAGTATTCGCTCACGCCGCCGGATTCGTATTCGCGGTATCTGTCCACGTAGTCGGTGGACGCGTTCCCCGGGCTGACTATCTCGACAGCGAGATCGGCCGGGCCTTCGAGGTAGTTCTCGTGGAGACGGTCGAGGTGCTCGTTCGCGATAAAGATGAGGTCGGGAGCGCGGCCAGGGAGGTTCGGGCCCGTCTTCATCTGGAAGGGGTCGCGATGAACTTCGCCCAGCGCCGTCTCGCCCACGAACGCTGCGAAGACCAGGTGGAGAAAGTTGTGTGCGCTGTCGTGCGTTCGTGAAATGGCCACGCCTTCAATCACCTCCCCATCGACCCACTCTGCGTGCGTGCCGTCGGTAAGGCGGAGGAACTCTTCGTAGGAGATGCGTTCCGCGCGTTTGGGTAGCCCGGTGGAAGTCGCCAGCTGCGTCATGGTCTCTCCATCATATTCGATCTTCAGCCCGGGTGAGCGCTCCGCCCGTATAATCGGCCCGTGCCGCAAAACGCCGACCTCGCCCGCCTCTTCCGCCCCCGCTCCGTCGCCATCGCTGGCGCCTCTACCAACGTCGATAGCGCAGGACACGACTACGTCCGCTCGCTCCAGGTCTTTGGCTTTGCTGGCCCCATTTACCCGATCAACCCGAAGGCGGACGAAGTCGCCGGGCTCAAGGCCTATCCCTCCGTGATCGCAGTCCCGGGCGACGTCGATCTCGTGATCTCCTGCGTCCCGGCCGGTGCCGTTCTCGACCTCGTGGCCCAGTGCGGTCAGAAGGGTGTGCGCTTCCTTCACCTCTTCACCGGACGGTTCAGCGAGACGGGTGACGAAGAGGCGGCGGACCTCGAGCGCCGCATCGAAACGAACGCCGCCGCAGCTGG
This sequence comes from uncultured Anaerolineaceae bacterium, assembly GCA_964591745.1. Taxonomy (GTDB): domain Bacteria; phylum Chloroflexota; class Dehalococcoidia; order Tepidiformales; family Tepidiformaceae; genus JANMTH01. The sequence continues at coordinate 2,484 of CAZQCR010000247.1, read as the reverse complement.
CGTACGAATCCTCGGGCCAAACGGTATGGGCCTCTACCATCCGGCGGGCGGCCTCGCCTTCCGCCCGGACCTGCCATTGGAAGCTGGCGGTGCTGCCTTCCTCAGCCAGAGCGGCAACAACGCTGTCGAAGTGATCATCCGCGGCCACGCCCGGGGGCTCCGCTTCGGCAAGGTGGCCAACTACGGCAACGGAATGGATATCACGCCCGGTGAGATGCTGCGGTACCTCGCCCGGGACACTGAGACCACGGTCATCGGCGCCTACGTTGAAGGCGTGCCGGATGGCCGCGGGTTCTTCGATGGGCTCCGGGCCGCCGCCGCGGTCAAGCCAGTCATCGTCCATAAGGCCGGCCGGACCGGCGCCGGGGCACGCTCGGCCGCCTCGCACACGGCGGCTCTCGCTGGCTCGGCCGAAGTTTGGTCGGCCGCCCTCCGCCAAGCCGGCGCCATCGAAGCGCGTAGCCAGGAACAACTCCTCGACCTGATGGTTGGCGCCGCCTTGATGCCGCGGCCCGCCGGCCGACTGACGGCCGTTGTCGGCGGTGGCGGCGGACGCAGTGTGCAGTCGGCCGATGCCTGTGAAGAGAACGGGCTCACGGTCCTCCCGCTGCCTTCCGCTGTCCGCGAACAGGTGCGAGCGAAGGCGCCCGCGCTCGCTGATTGGATCGGCAACCCCGTCGATCAGTCGATCCTCGCCGGCAGCGGCCTCAGTTCGAACGCCCTCCTCGATCTCATGCTGGCGAGCGGCGCCTACGACCTCGCCATTGCCAATATCGGCGAGGACTGGTTCTTTGGCCGGCCCGACGCGGAAGAACGCCTGACGCACGCCTGCAACCGCCTGACGACGATGATTCAGGGCGCCACGATGCCGGTGGCCGTCGTCCTCGGGGCCACGGAAACGACGAACCCTCGGTACCGCGCCCTCGCCGATGGCGTTCGGGACGGCTTTACGACGGCCGGGATCGCCGTCTACCCGAGCGTCGAACGCGCCGCCTGGGCGCTCGGGAAGCTGGCGCCCGCGTAGGATTCTCGGGGCGCCGTGCGCTCAGCGGCCCTTCCGCTTCCCCTTCTTGCCGTCGCCGCCCTGCTTCCCTTTCTTCGCCTTAGGTGGCGGCCCACCTGCGGCAGCAAGGGCGAGCAGGGCGGTCTCAATCGCCGATAGCCGCCCGGACAGCGCTTCGATGCGTGCACCGGCAGCCGCGAGTTCCACGGAGACCGCCGGCGACCCGGCCAGGTTCGAAGCCGCCACACCCTCCGCCTGCCGCGCCATCGTGTCCATACGCGTCCATGCCTCTTTAAGCGTGTCCAGGCCGGCTTCGGGGTCCGTCGATTGCAGGCCGAGCGCGTCCGACCATGCCCGCTGATAGATCTCGACCATCTGCCGCCAGCCGGCCGCGAGTGCAGCGAAGGTGTCCTCGGTCATGAAAGGACTGTAGCGGACGGCGAGAAGCGAGGGCTAGCTGTAGGATCGCCCGCCAGAGGTGCACACGTGAACGTTCGCGGCTTCGACCATGTCTCCCTGCCCACTAACGATGTCGAGGCGTTGATCGCCTTTTACCGGCGGCTCGGCTTCCCCATCCTCTACGAGGACGAATGGCGGCGCGGCGACGTCCGGTGGGTCGGCATCCAGGTTGACGAGCACGTCAAGATCAACGTCCACCCGCCCGAGATGTGGCGCGATCCCCGGTTTACGCTTCGCGGGCCAACTGCCCTGCCCGGCTGCGGCGACCTCTGTTTCTTCTACCCGGGCACGATCGAAGAGGCCGAGGCGATGCTCCGCCAGGCCGACTGCGAGATCGCCTACGGGCCGGTCGATCAGCGTGGTGGCGCAGACGCCGGGCAGCGCCGCGGGACAAGCATCTACACGCGCGATCCCGATGGCAACCTCCTCGAGTTCATGACCTATCGACCCGAAAGAGGCGGCGGACCACCGAGCCCGTAGAGGCGGAGGGATCCCGCTACCGAAAAATGCGCAGGCCCGCTGCCGCCGCCAGCGGGACGAAGTCCCGGTCGAACGAAAGGATCGCATCGCAGCGTTCGCGCTCAGCGATGATCACGTTCGCATGGTCCACGACCGAAGCGCCAAGGTCCGACCAGGTGAGGAAACGGCGGATCGCTTCCGCCTCCGCCGCCTCCGAGACGCTGACCACGTTGGCTCGCATCGCGATCACCGCGTGGAGGCGCTGGGCCGCGTCCCCGGCCCGACGTCGAGTGATCGCCAGCGCCTCGAACATGGTCCAGTTCGTCGTAATCATCTTGAGGCGCCGCTCCTGCCGGAGCATCGCCATCACGCGGTCCAGGTCCGGGCGCCAGTGGTCGCGGCGCATCTCCATCGGCACCCAGCCAGAAGCATCGACGAAGAGTTTCACCGTGGGTCGTACTCCGCCCGTTCCTCGGCGATCATTCGCACCGGGATCTGGCGGTCCTCCCCATACAGGTACTTCTTGACGTCCGAAAGGTCAGGCGGGTAGGCCGTGTAGGTCC
>CAZQCR010000246.1:0-4681 GCA_964591745.1 uncultured Anaerolineaceae bacterium | reverse complement strand
GCCGTCAGTCCACTCATCAGTAGGTTCTGCGCGCCACCGCCGTGCGAGATACAGCCCTGCGTGGCGCCCGCTCCCAACAGGTAGACGATTTGCTCTGAGGGATCCTTTGGGTTTCCCGCTGGAAGTGCCGTCGGGAACGCTTGTCCCTCCATAGTTGCGTCGAATGTGCTCATTCGAACACGAGAAGGGACTCGCGATGCTTGCGGCTTGGGAGATGCCTGCGAGCCACAGTGTTTATGTGCGTCATGGAATGCCGGACCTCGAAGTCTTGTCGTCCTGCCAACCGGCGGCCAGATGCGCTTAGGCTTGCTTCAACGAGATGCTGGAGGTCGATGTGGATCGTTTTGTAGTAAGAATCTTGAACCACCACAGCGATTCTCCCGGAGGGCTTCACCGACGTTGCGACCGCCTCGAGAGTTTGGTGTAGTCGGGCAAGGTAATTCCGGAGCCACGGGGCATAATAGTTAGCCGAGCCGCGTGAGCCGTGGCCGGCAATGCGTTCGACCAGTTCCGCCGCTGAGGCCGGAAGGTCCTGGGCGGCTATCCTTACGCCTCGCACGACAGGCGTACCAGTTGATTCACGCCGCAGTCGTTCGACTGATTCCGGACTCAGCCCGAGGACTGATAGCTCTGGGATCGCCCCCCTGATGTAGTCGATGCGAGTGGCATAAGGCGGGGACGTAAGGCAAGCGTCGAAGGCTTGGTTTCCTAACAGCAACGCTTCTGCTGGGCCGGTCCAGAGCTTTGCGAGTTCAGCAGCGTCAGCTGCATCGACTGACAGGCGAGCGCAGAGATACGCCACCCGGGCGACGAAGCCAGCTTGGATTGTAGGCAGGCTCGGACGCAGACGACGGCGCGGTGACTCCGGCGGGACGAGCCATGTCGGATTCGAACCTCCGAACGGCCGCAATAGGTCGCGACATGACGCAAACAGGGCCGCGTAGAAGAAGGCAGTGATAAGAGGTAACCGCGATGGCGCTCCCGCGACCCCGGCCGCAAGTTCCGCTTCCAGTGACGCGTCGGTGGACGTGACCACATGTATGGCTCGCTGGAGCTTCCTGACTTGACGCACAGCACCAGCTTGTAACCAAATCGCCAGAGGCTCGACCTCGCGGTCTTCCGGCTGCAGGCCTTCGGCGCGCTTCACGATGTCCATGGCGATGGGAGGCAAGCTGTCGGCGATTGACCGGGGCGTGAGGCGCGCGCGGGCGACGACCGTCGATGCGGGGTTGAGATCGATGCCGAGACTTCGCACGCCCCGGCCGGCGGCAACGGCCGTCGTCGTTCCGGAGCCGTTCCACGGGTCAAGAACAGACTCAGCCGAACGCAGGTAGGACTCTAACACATCTCGGGTGAACGCCGCCGTGTATCCCGCGTAGTACGGATACCAGTCCTTCCGTCGGGGCTGCTTCGGAGACGAGATGAGAACCATCGGCGGATGATAGCAGTTTCGCGAGGGCGCCTGCCTTACCAAGGGCCCTCGGCCGGTCCGGGCAGTCACTAGCGGCGCCGATAGTGGCTGCCCGAAGGGAGTTGTCTATGCTGTCGCGAGCGCGGCGGCTCATACGAGACTGCCCAATCCTCCTGTCATCTATCGATGCGCCGCTCCTGGAGGTCTGCCCTTGCGAAAACAATCCCCCGTGCCCTCGGATCTCGGGAAGCCCTTTGACGACGCGTGCAACGAGGAGCGCCTCGCGGGCCAGCAGACCAATGGCACGGGCCTCCAGTACCTCCGCGCCCGCTACATGGACCCGGAGACGGGGCAGCTCTGGCCGCGACGCCCCCTCATCGTCCCTCGCTGCCCCTTGATGCGCCCATGACACCAGACTACGATGCGACTCCGAGGTGATACGCGATGCTACGCCGCCGACTCCTGTTGGCCGTTCTCCTGCCATCACTCCTCGCCGCCCTGGCCCTCACCGGCTGCGGCGGCGACGACGACCCCGCCGTCCCAACCACCGTCGCGCCGGGCAAGACCGCGAGCGCCGCGAGCGGCGACGCGAAGATCTCCGTATCCGACAACAAGTTTGAACCGGCAGCCGTCACCATAAAGGTGAACAACGAGGCGATCTGGGAGTGGAAGGGCAGCAACCCCCACAGCGTGGTCGGCACCTTCCAGGGCGAGAAGGTCGAGTCCCTGCGGCTGACCGGCACCGGGAGCTTCACGTTCTCGTTCACGAAGACAGGCACCTTCACTTACCAGTGCGGCGTACACGGCGCGGGCATGTCCGGCACGATCACGGTCCAGTAACGACGCGCTCCCGGAGCCCCGCCATCTTCGTCTGCGTCTCCGCCAGCGTCGCCTCCATACCGGCGATCACGTTGGCCGGCGCCTTCGCCCGGAAGGTCTCGTTGGCGAGCTGCTTCGTCAGCCGATCGGCGTGGGCGGCCGCTTCGGCCAGCTCTTTCTCCAGGCGTGCCCGCTCCGCCGCCGCGTCAACCGCCGGCAGAGCGACCGCCACATCCGTATCCGCGATTCGGGCGAAGGCGTACTCCCCGGCGGGGAACGGCTCCCCGGCCGCGAGGAACGCCGGCTCCGCCCGCGACGTGAAGGCCGTCGCCGCCCGCGTGCTCTCGAGCGCGGCCCTGAACTCCGTGCCCCGGAGGTAGACGGCGGGCTTGAAGCTCATCTCCAGCTTCTTCTCCGCTCGCACGTTGCGGATCGCCCGGTTCACCTCGATGACGTGCTCCATCTCCGCCTCGGCCCGGGCGTCCTTCCAGTTGTTCCCGCTCTTCGGGAACCAGGCGCCGATCAGCGCGGGCGGCATGTCGCCGTCGATGTGTTCGCGCAGCGCCTGCCAGAGCTCCTCCGTCACGAACGGCATGAACGGGTGCAGCATCCGCAGGCCGTGGTCCAGCACGTGCGCCAGCACCCGCAGGGGCCGCTCGTCGCCCTCGTTCAGGCGCGGCTTCACGAACTCGATGTACCAGTCGCACAGTTCGTTCCAGAGGAACTCCTGCACCGTCCGCGCGCACTCGCCCGGCTGGTAATCGTGCATCAGCCGGTCCACATCCAGTTCAAGCTGCTCCAGCCGTGAGAGGATCCAGCGGTCCTCCAGCGCATACGTCTCACGGTCCAGCGGGTGTGGCCGCTTCACCTCGCGGCCGTCGAGCTTGAGCAGCACGAAGCGGGCCGTATTCCAGAGCTTGTTCGCGAAGTTCCGGGCGCTCGTGAGCCGTTCCTCGCTGTACTTCTGGTCCGCCCCCATCGAGGCCCCCGCGAGGACGGCGTAACGGAACGCGTCCGCCCCGTACTGCGTGATGCACTCCAGCGGGTCGACCACGTTCCCACGCGACTTCGTCATCTTGTTGCCGTCGGTGTCCCGGATGAGCCCGTGGAACAGCACCGTCCGGAACGGCACCTGCTTCTCCGGCCCCAGGTAGCGCATGTTGTAAGTCGCGAAGAGCACCATCCGCGCGCACCAGAAGAACATGATGTCGTACCCCATCTGTATGTCGCTCGTGGGGTAGAAGTACGTCAGGTCCTCCGCCTCCGTATCGGGCCAGCCGAGATCCGCGTGTGGAGCGAGACCGGACGAGAACCAGGTGTCGAGCACGTCCTCGTCCTGGCGAATGTCGCGGCTGCCGCATTCGCCGCACTGGTCCGGGTCCGTCACCACAACTGTCTGGTGGCCCTGCTCGCAGTACCAGACCGGGATCTGGTGGCCCCACCAGAGCTGCCGGCTGATGCACCAGTCGCGAATGTTGTCGAGCCAGCGCAGGTAGTCCTTCTGAAAGCGGTCCGGCACAATCCGGATGCGGCCATCGCGGACCACCGCCCCCGCCTCGCTCGCCATCGATCGGCCGTGCTCGAACTCCTTGTTGACGGCGATCCACCACTGCTCGCTCGGGATCGGCTGTACCACGGTCTTGCAGCGGCTGCAGTGCCCAACGCTGTGGGTGTAGTCCTCCACCCGTTCGAGGAAGCCGCCATCCTCGAGATCCTTCAGGACCGCCGCGCGCGCATCCTCCCAGGCCAAACCGGCGTACGGCCCGGCCTCGTCGTTCATCTTGCCTTCCCGGTCGATAGCGATGATCACCGGCAGGTCGTGGCGCTGGCCTATCTCCCAGTCGTTCGGGTCGTGGCCTGGCGTCACCTTCACCGCGCCCGTGCCGAATTCCAGCTTCACGGCGTCATCGCCCACCACCGGGATCTCCCGGCCGATAAGCGGCAGAAGCAGCATCCGGCCGATGCGCTCTTCGTAGCGGTCGTCGGCCGGGTTCACCGCCACACCCGTATCAGCGACCATCGTCTCGGGGCGCGTGGTCGCCACGATCACCGCGTCGGTCAGCGGCATCCCGCCTTCACCCACCACCGGGTAGCGGATGTAGTAGAGCTTCGCCGCCTCCTCAACGTAGTCCACCTCAAGGTCGCTCAGCGCCGTCTCACAACGCGGGCACCAGTTGATCATCCGCAGGCCCCGGTAGATCAGGCCGTCCCTATAGAGGTTCACGAACGTGGTCCGGACCGCCTTCACGATGCCCGGGTCCAGCGTGAAGACGTCGCGCGACCAGTCCGCGCTCGCACCCAGCTTGCGATGCTGGTCCGCGATTCGCCCGCGATACTTCCGCACCCACATCCAGGTCCGCTCGACAAACGCCTCACGGCCCAGGTCGTGGCGCGAAAGGCCCTCCTTCGCCAGCTCCCGTTCGATCACGTTCTGCGTCGCGATCCCCGCGT
>CAZQCR010000245.1:0-4725 GCA_964591745.1 uncultured Anaerolineaceae bacterium | reverse complement strand
CGCGAAGACCTCCTCGCCATCGGCGAAGTGGCCACCCGCCACGACCTCGCCGTCGTCAGCGACGAACTCTACGACCGCCTCACCTACGGCGGCGAACACACCTGTTTCGCCTCCCTCCCCGGAATGCAGGGCCGCACAGTGCTCATCGGCGGCTTCAGCAAGGCTTACGCCATGACGGGCTGGCGGCTCGGCTGGATCGCCGCCCCCGCGCCGCTCGCCGAAGCGCTGATGAAGGTCCACCAGTACGTCATGATGTCGGCGCCCACCGCCGCCCAGTACGCCGGCGTCGCCGCCCTCGACCACGGCGAGTCATTCGTCGCCGAGATGCGCGCCGAATACGACCGCCGCCGGATGCTCATCGTCGATGGCCTCCGAGCCGTCGGCCTCCCCACCTTCGAGCCGCGAGGCGCCTTCTACGCCTTCCCGGATATCACGTCCACGGGCCTCGATAGCGTCACCTTCAGCGAGCGGCTCCTGGCCGAAGAGCGCGTCGCCGTCGTACCCGGCAGCGCCTTCGGAGCGGCCGGCGAAGGCTTCGTCCGCTGCTGCTACGCCTCCAGCTACGAACAGATCGAACGCGCCCTGGAACGCATCGGCCGCTTCGTGCAGCGCACCCGGTAGTCGCTAGTCCAGGCTGAAGGGCGGGTACTTATCGGTCGTGAGCAGGATCGCGTACGCCTGGACGCGGAGGCCCCAGCGCATCACGCCCGTCACGAACGCGAACATCCCGCGCGGGTACACCCCGGTGAAGAGAATCGCGAACCAGGCGATCACCGTCACGACAATCGCCGCGATGACGAGGAAGAACAGGACGATGAAGTGCGGGATCGCCAGGAACCACTTCACCAGCGGCAGCCAGCGATTCAGCTCATTCGGAACATCGGGATAGTCGATCTCGATGTGGACGGCCTGCTCGTCCTCCGTCGAGGGGTACTCGTCGCGAAGCAGTCCGGCGAATGCAATGACCCTTGTCGAGAAGCGGGTGAGGGCCAGGTTCCAATCGAACCACCAGCGCGGATACTTCTGGCGAAAGAGGATCATGAGCAAGGGAGCGGCGAAGAGCGTCCCCCCGGCGGCGGCGAAGCCGGCACCACCGCTATCACCAGCAGCCTGAAAGCCAGTGCCGCCGCTGACGGTGGCAAGAAGGATGAGAAAGGGGATGGCGATGAAAATCCGGAAAGCGACCTTCATCCGGTCGCGGGCTGTCTCCGGGTAGTCGATCGCGAGGGTGGCCGGATAGGCGGGCGGAAGATTCATTGGACACTCCTTCGGTGCGTTCGGCGTAGTCTAGCGAGTTCCGTCTCGCCCCGGGTGGTCCAATCGATCCGCCCCAATGCCCCGAACGGGCCCGATCTCAGGCGAAGGCGATCATCTGCAGCGATAGCCCCGAAAGCTGATCGCCTGAGATCGTCGAGACGCGGCTCCCGGGCAACACACCCACGGCAGCGTCCGGCAGCGTAAAGCCGCGTTCGCGCGCCAGGGCGATGGCGCCCTCAAGGTCCGCCACCTCAAACGCCGCCATGCTGATCAGGCCGGCCGGCCGGCTGGCGAGCGGACTCTCCGGCGAGTCCGGGCCGATGAGCTCGAAGATCGCGTCGCCCACCTTCATCTGGCGGATCAACATCCCACGGCCGCTTACCTCACCGAAGACGGGGACGCCGAGCACGTCCACCCAGAACGCGGTCACCTCATCGAGGTTCGGCGCGATCGCCGCCAGGTGGTCGAGCCTCAGGAGCGGAAGGCCGTGGGTGAAGCGCCCCGCCGCCTGGTGCCCGGCGATCCGGTCAGAGTTGCTGGCGGCGTACTGGAGAAGGCTGACTGAGGAGCCCGCCGCCGTGCCTTCGACCCGGAGGACGTCGCAGATCTTCGTACCGTCGTCGCGGAAGACCTCGCGCGCCGTCGCTGCGAGTCCCGCCTTCGCCAGCGCCGCGGAGGCTGCGCCGATGTCATCGACCTGGAGCATCAGCCGTACCAGCCCGCTTCCCGAATCGATGGCCGCGACCAGCTCCTGGCCGCCGCCGCCGTCTGCGAGAGCGAGGGCGCGGTCGTGCACGCCGAGAAGCTCAACGTAGAACTCCGTCATGTCGTTGCCCACGAAGAAGACGCGATTCTCGGTCGCCGCGCCGCCGTGCTTCATCGCGGGCGTGAGCGAGAGCCCGAGACGTTCGAACGGGGCAGCGGCCTCTGCCAGGCTGGCGACCGGAAGGATGACGTGGTCGAGGGATGTGATACGCATCGCGGTAGTCTACGCGAATCGGCGGCCGCTCAGGCCATGATGTAGCCGTCCGGACCAGAATCCGGCAGCAGCCGGAGCGAACGCGTCGCCAGGTCCGGTTCAATGCCCATGCTCCCCATCGGGATCGCCCCGAGGAGGGGGCGGGAGCCAGCCGGCAGTTCCACGCACATACTGATTGTCTCGCGACCGAGGAGCTCCACCTGCGCACTCCGAAATACCCGCGTAACCACCTCACCGTTAGCTGTCTCCAGGCGGACGGTTCGGGCCACGCGAAGACCCAGCCTGGCGATGACATCCGCCGGCAGGCAGAGATACGTCGCGCCCGTATCAACGAGCACGTTGTCGACGACCGTCGATCGGATCTCCATCGACGCGATGAGGCCTTCGTCCGCTTTGTCCAGGTCAGTTGCGTTCGTCACGGTGATAGTCGTGAAGATCTGTCCCATCTCTTCGGTCTGCCGCTCCTTCAGGGTCGGGTTCGTTGCCATGGAACCAGTATACGCGTCTCGGGTGCGGCGGGGACGGCCGTTCAGGCCATGATGTAGCCGTCAGGGCCAGAATCCGGAAGCAGCCGGAGTGTGCGCGTCGCCAGTCCGGCTCGATGCCCATGTTCTCCATCGGGATCGCGCCCAGGAGCGCATGGGACCCCGGCGGGAGTTCGACGCAATCCGCGGCGGTGTCTCGTCCGAGCAGCGCCACCCTTGCTCCACGGAAGACCCTCGTGGTTACCTCTCCGGTGGCTGTGCGAAGCGAGACCTCGCGCAACACGCGAAGACCCAGCCTGGCGATGACATCCGCCGGCAGGCAGAGATAGGTCGCGCCGGTATCGACGAGCACGTTCTCGACGACGGTCGATCGGATCTCCATCGACGCAATGAGGCCTTCGTCCGCTTTGCCCAGGTCAGTTGCGTTCGTCACGGTGATAGTTGTGAAGATCTGTCCCATCTCTTCGGTCTGCCGCTCCTTCAGGGTCGGGTTCGTTGCCATGGAACCAGCATACGCGTCTCGGGTGGCGGCCGGAGCGAGCGAACCCGCGGCCGGCCCGGCTTCAACGAAGATCGCCCGAAAACGCACCCGACGAGCAAGTTCGTCCTAGTGATTGTGCTGCTGGAGGGCAGCATCGGCGCACTTCACGTCCTGGCCCGATTGAACGGGGCACGAGAGCGGCTCACCGGCGGTTGCGTGGAGTTGCTCCAACTTGCGCCGTTGGAAGTCGTAGTCGATCGGCCGCCCCATCGGAGCGTCCTTCTCTCCAGCAGAGGAGCGCACAGCGATTCCGTGCACGTCGGCGCGATTGTTCGATGCGGGCGCCCCGGAGGGCGCGCAGCTCACGACCGAGCCATCGACGTTGTTGATGCGGGCAACGCCGACGAGTTGTCCCGTGCGACCTCCCCGGAGTACCTTCAGGACTCCGACGCCGGGCGCGTCTCCCACCGAGTTATTCACGCCAGCGATGTTGCCAGTGAGTGGACACGGCCCACGGAGAGTGACGAAGGCGTGCGTGCCACGTGGCGAGAGCTCGAACAGCTCTGGGGCTGGGTCAGCACTGTGCTTGCTCACGATACTGAAGGGCGTCATCCGGCTATCTGTGGTTGTGTCGACTACCTCGATCGCGTTCGCCGGCCTGTCCGCTGCCCATAGGAAGCGGCGCTTCCCGTCACGATTGAGGAGCAGCAGGCCATGGGAATCGTGCCCTGGCGTGTCGACTGAGAAGACGAGCGTAGGCGCCGGGGTGTTCGGCGCGTTGAACGCCGGGGCCGCTGGGAACCCCGCCAGCGGGAAGCTGTAAAGGTCAGCCTCCGAGACATTCGCACCTCCCGCTCCGGAGTTCAGGTAGATCCGATCGGCCGTTACCGCGCCTTTCTGCATGCCACCAAAGCCATTGGCATGCACGGCGGCATTGTCATACTCCGCCACAATCGGCGGTGGGGCGCTCCCCAGGCGGGTGTCGACGACCAGGAGGCCGCCTCCTGCGAACGTCAGGAACGTCTTGGCGCTCTTCCGATCGATCATGGCGCCGACCAGGGTGTTGTTCGGCCGCGGTGCAACGCCCGGCGTTTCGCAGAGCACGCCATTGCCGGTCGCGCAGGTCGCCACGTTCAGCGTCGCAGTCGTGTCATGGACGATGTCGCTCGCCCCCTCATACCCCTTCCCGTTGTTGTTCGCGTCGGTAGTGATGCGCTCGAGGAGCTTGCCGCCCTGGTTCGCAACCAGGACGTAGGCATCGTTGGGCGCGGGGAATGCCGCGTGCGCCTGGCGCGCCCCACCGGCTCCCACACTCATGAGCACGCACTTGATCGGCGCGCGAGTCGCGGCCTCCATGAAGAGGACATGCCCCGATGCCACGAAGGCGATAACGGCGTGGGTGTTGGCCGTATTGAACAGCACACTATGTGCCCGCACGGGACGCGATCCCGTCTCCGCCAGGCAAAGGGCACTCGCCGCCCCGGCCAGGTCGACCACCTCAGCCACTGCCGCTCCCGGGTCTT
>CAZQCR010000244.1:0-4735 GCA_964591745.1 uncultured Anaerolineaceae bacterium | reverse complement strand
GCGAGCGAGGCGAGACGCGAGGCGTAGTGCCCGGCGTACTCGGCGAGGGCGGGCTGCGTTGGCGCGGGGACGACGCCGGGGACATGGACGCCGGTGAAGTGGAGGAGTAACGCTTCGAGGACGGTCTGGCGAAGTTCACGGCCGCTGTCGCTGTTGGTGAGGACGGTGCAGCCGAAACCGCGGTCTGGCAGGAGTTCGAAGGAGGAGAGGAATCCGTTGGTGGCGCCGCCGTGCTTGACGACGCGGGTGTCGCCGATGGTGTCGAGCATCCAGGAGACGCCGACCTGTTCGCACATACTCCCGGCCTCGGCGAGGGGTGTTTGCATGAAGGCGACGGTCTCGGGGCGAAGAGGAGATGGGCCGGCGGACGAAGGGCCTTCGCCAAGATGGAAAGCGGCGTACCGGAGCTGGTCTGTGACGTTGGAGATGATGCCGCCGCCGGGGCCGATGCTGCGGGGCATCCGCCATGGTGTCGCGATAACGGGGCCGGCCGCCGTGCGGATGTGACCAACGGCGACGCGGTGAACGAGCGTGTCCTCTGGCAGATAGGTGCTTAGCTTCATGCCGAGGGGGCCGAACACGCGATCGCGGACAACCTCATCGAAGGGGCGGCCTTCGATCACTTCGACGATCCGTCCGAGGACGTAGAAACCGGCGTTGTTGTAGGAGAAGGCGGTCCCGGCCGGCACGACCTGGGGCGAACGGGCCATCTTCTCGACGATTCGGGCGATGGCGTCGGCGCCGCGGCCGGTATCGCGGAAGTAGTCGCCGACCCAGCCGCCGTGATGGGTGAGGAGGTGGGTGATGGTGAGGCGGTCTGCGTCGGCTTCCGATTCGAGGCGGAACGTCGGGAGGTAGTCACGGACGCGTGCGTCGAGGTCGAGCCGGCCCTCTTCGACGAGGGCCATGGCGACGGTTGCGGTGAAGGTTTTCGAGGTGGAGCCGATCTGGAAGAGGGTCTCGGGCGTGACGGAGAGGGGATGGCGGACGCTGGTGAGGCCGAAGCCCTGGGCGTAGAAGCGGCCGTCATGGAGGACGCCGGCGGCTACACCGGGGACATCGAGACGGCGCATCTCGTCACGAACGAAGGCGGCGATCGGGCCGGGAAGGGGCGAGTACTCCATGCCGCGCATGGTACGCCCCCAACGCCCCCGGTTCAGCCCAGGAACGTAGCGAAGCGGTAGTACAGCGGAATGCCGATGACCAGGTTGAAGGGGAACGTGATGGCGAGTGCCGCCGTCAGGTAGTACCCCGGGTTCGCCTGGGGGAGGGCGACACGCACCGCGGCCGGCGCCGCGATGTACGAGGCACTCGCCGCCAGCGTCGCGAGCACCGTGGTTCCCCCGACGCTCAGGCCAATCGCCGTGCCGACGGCAGCCCCCAGGAGCCCGTGCAGCACCGGCAAAGCCGTGCCGAACCCAAGGAGAAACACGCCGCCCGTTCGCAGGTCCCTGAATCGGCTCGCGGCCGTTATCCCCATCTCCAGCAGAAAGATGACGAGAATCCCCGCGAACGGCTCCACGAAGAAGCCGCTGACCCGGTCCAGCCCGTCTTTGCCGCTTAGCAGGCCGATGGCCAACCCGCCGACCAACAGCACCACTCCGCGGCCGGTGAAGACTTCGCGCATCGCCTCACCAATGCCCCCGCTGCCGCCCATCGCCCGCCGGGCGATGAGGAGCGCAGCCACGATGGCCGGCACTTCCATCAGCGCCACCAGCGCCGTCATGTACCCCTCTACCGGGATCGAGAGCTCGTCCAGGAACGCCAGCGTCGCGGTGAAGGTCACGATCGAGACGGACCCATAGTGCGCCGCCAGGGCGGCCGCATCCGGGATGTTCATGCGTCCAATCCGCCGCGCGATCGCGAAACTCCAGCAGGGCGTGAGCAGCCCGAGGCCCACCGCGGCGAGTGCCGGCAGCCATACATCCCCCGGCGAACTGGAAGACAGCTCCGCCCCGCCCTTCAGCCCGATCGCCAGGAGAAGATAGAACGTGAGGGCAGAGTGAATGGCCTCCGGGAGCTTCAGATCCGTCCGCAGGAACGTAGCTGCCGCCCCCAATGCGAATGCGAGGACCGCGGGCGAGGTGAGGTTGGTACCGGCGAGCTCCAGCGAGGTCATCAGGAAATGTATCCGTCTAGTTAGATCGTGTTAGACAATACATGACTTGATCGTCGTATGTATAGGCGCCCCGGCACTATCCCACCTCGCTGGCGGCGCGACTGATGATAGCGGTGGTAGGAAGACGGTGTGGGCACAGCCCGTATCACCGCCATCCGCTCGCTACATCGAACCGCCAGCCAGGACGGCCGCTTCGAACACCTCGCGCCCCAATCCGGCGCCTTCGTTCGCACCGGCTTTCGTCCAGTGCTCAGCCAGCACGTGGTCGTAGAAGCCGGCCATCTCGACGCCGATGCGGGACCAGCGGTAGCGCTCGACGGATTTTCGAGCGGCGCGGCTGAAGTTGGCGCGGAGCTCGGGGTTGTAGAGGAGGACTTCGAGCTTTTCGGCGAACGGTTCGGGGCAGCGCCAGGGGATGAGGTAGCCGGTGACGCCGTCGGTGACGGTGGAAACGAGGCCGCCGACGCGTGAAGCGACGACGGGCGTGCCGCAGGCCATGGCCTCGACGGCGACGAGGCCGAAGCTTTCGTAGTAGCTGGGGACGACGCAGACATCGGCGGCGCTGTAGTAGGCGGGCAGAAGGTCGTGGGCGACGGCTCCTTCGAAGCGGACGTTAGCGGCGATCTCGAGGTCGCGGGCCTGGGCTTCGAGCTCGGCGCGAAGGGGCTCGGCGCGGTCATCGCCACCGACAATGAGGAGGGTGACGCCCGGCTCGCTGAGCTGGGCGGCGGCGCCGATGAGGATATCGACGCCCTTGAGCCGCTCGAGCCGACCGACCCAGACGATGACGGGCGCATCGGCGGGGAGGCCGAGACGGGCGCGTGCGGCGGAACGGTCCATGGGCTGAAAGAGGTCGAGATCGACGCCGCAGGGGATGGTGTGCATGCGGGCGGGGTCGGCGCCGTAGTAGCGCTGGAGGAGGAGGCGTTCGTGGTCGCTGGCGGTGAGGATGGCGTCGGCGCGGCGGGCGATCTCGCGTTCGTGGTGAATGCGGCTGGTTGGTTCGTGCTCACTGATGCGGGCGCGGTTTTTCACTTCGCCGAGGGTGTGGAACATGATGGCGTGGGGGACGTGGAGATCGTGGGCGAGGATGCCGCCGGCCCAGCCGCTCTGCCAGTAGTGGCTATGGACGAGGGCGTAGGGCTTGTGCTCGTTTTCGGCGAAGCGGCGCATGTTGCGGGCGAATTCGGGCAGGTGCTCGACGATCGCTTCCTTTTCGACGGGCGCGGGCGGGCCGGCTTCGATACGAACGAGGCGAAGGCCGGGGGCGATCTCTTCGACCGGGGGCAGGTCGCCATCGAGCCGGGTGAAGATGTCGATTTCGTAGCCGAGGCGGGCGAGTTCGCGAGAGAGTTCGAGAACGTAGACGTTCATGCCGCCGGTTTCGCGGCCACCAAGGGGTGCGAGGGGGCTGGTGTGGGCGGAGACCTGGGCGATGCGCATGATGGGTGAGTCTAGTGTCCTCGGGGATTCGTTACGGCCTTCCATTGTGGCTCAGCGGCACTGAATCGCCAAGGGAATCGCCAAGATGCCAGGAGCGCCAAGGGGCGCCAAGAGATTCGAGGCGGCGGCCGGGGCCGCCGGGAGCCGTCGGAAGAACCCCCTCCCTTGCGGTCGGGGCTCGGTGGCGCTGTTGGCGTCAACCGTGGTTAGCGGTGGAGGGAGAGGCGGATGACGCGTTCGGGGGCGCCGCCGAGGTGGCGTTTGTACTCTTCCTGGCCGCGGAGGAAATCGAAGCGCTGGCGGCCGCGTTCGATGGCGTCTTTGAGGGCGAGGGCCTTGGAGAGCAGGCCGACGGCGAGGTGGACGTGTTCCGGGGCGTAGCCGCTGTTGTAGAGGTAGACCGTTCGTTCGTCTTCGAAGGTGAAGAGCATGGCGACTGGTGCGCCGTCCAGGGAGAGTACGCCGAGACGGGCGAGGGCGGCGGGGGCGAGGCCGAGGGCGAGGTCGCGGAAGAAAGCGGGCATGGGTGGGGCGAGGAACTCTGCCTTGTCTTGACGGCTGGCGGCCATGAGGGCGAGGAAACGGTCGAACCGAGCGGCGATCTCGGCGAAGTCGCCATAGGATTCGTACGTGACGGCGCCGGCGGCTTGGAGGCGACGGAGCTTGCGCCGGAGTTCGTGGCGATCGTGCTTGGGGAGGGCGGCGAGATACTCATCCCAGGAGGCCGGGAGGGAGCAGGCCGGGGCGACCGCCTCGTCTTCCGGGGTGACGTTCCAGCCGTGGCCTTCGGCGGCGGCGGTGAGTGCGGGGAGCATCGGATCACCTTCGCGGAGGCCCCAGAACGTGGCGCGGGTGGTCATGTCGGCGTTGAAGAACTCGAAGAGGGTGTCGGCGACGGTCTCCTCGGCCCCGGGGAGGGCCAGCGGGCCCGCGTAGTCGCAGACGTTGGGGTCGCCGGCCCAGGCGGCGCTGGTGGCATCCATGGTGAGGGCGGCGACTCCGACGAGCGCCTCATCACGGCGGAAGGCGAGGAGAACGGGCTCGCTATCGGGCGCAAAGTGGCGAAGCCAGGCGTCGAGGAAGGCCGGGTGCTGGAAGGGGACGGCGGCCGGGAGATCGCGGTAGAGCGCTTCCCACTCGGGACGGAGGGCAGCGAAGGGCTCGCTGGTGACG
>CAZQCR010000243.1:0-4764 GCA_964591745.1 uncultured Anaerolineaceae bacterium | reverse complement strand
AATCACAGCCATACGGTCTGGCGTGACCCGGATGGGGACTTCGGCCGGGACCTCCTCGCCGAGCACTACGCCGCCGCGCACTGAGGGGCCGTTTAGCCGCCGCCGCGCATCGTCTTCTGGCGAAGGAACGCCGTCACCTCGGCCTCGCGAGCGCCCTCGACATCGAGGAAGAGGACGGGCACGTGGTAGCGCCCGACGCCGGCCGGTTCGCCCGCCACCAGGCCTACGCGCCAGCCCTCGCCATGCACGGCCGTGTCATCGCCAGTGCCGCCGAGTTCGTCCCGCAGGTAGCCGGCGATCAGCGCCGCCCGGAGGTTGCGGACCTCCAGACGCGTCACCCCCCGGCCACTGGCGGGAAAATGTCGATGCTGGCGCTTGCCGGGAGTGGCGTTTCCAGCATTGCCAGGTGGCGGATCTCCCGGCCATCCACAAACACCTTCAGATACTCGCCGAGCACGCCTTCGCTTTTCCAAATTAGTGGGCCCAGTTCGGGGAACCGGCCGGTCGCCGAATCCAGGAGCGTGCGCACGTTCGTATCCGCGGGGAGGTCGAAGACGACGGTCTTGCCTCCGACGATCTTCCGTAGCGTCGCGTAAAACCGGACTTCCATCGCCAGTGCCTCGTCTTCCCCGGGACTACGCCCGCCGAATCGTTAATCCGCCATCCACCGGCAAGGCTACACCGGTGAGGAACGAGGCCGCTGGCAGGCAGAGGCTGAGCGTCATCTGCGCTACCTCTTCCGGGTCGCCGTAACGGCCGAGGGCGGTTCGCCGTCGGGCGTAATGCTGCTTCGCATCCTCCGGGATTCCCTGCGTCATCCCCGTCCGGATCGGCCCCGGGCAGATGGCGTTGACGGTGATCCCTTCTCGCCCAAGTTCCACCGCCAGTCCCCGCGTCAGGCCGATGACGCCGTGCTTCGCGGCCGTGTACGCACTGTTGCCGGCTGACGCGCCGAGCCCCTCTGTCGAGGCGATGTTCACGATCCGCGGCGAATCTGACTTACGGAGATGGGGCAGCGCCGCCCGGATGGTGTAGGTCAGGGCCGTCAGGTCGATGCGTAGCGTCTCTGCCCAGCGCTCTTCGTAGTCGTCGCTGTCGATCGGCCCGCCACGGGAGATGCCGGCGTTGTTCACGAGGATATCAAGCCCCCCGAACTCGCCCACGACGTCGGCGATGGTCCGTTCGACAGCCTCGCGGTCGCCGACATCGAGCAGCCAGGCGCGGCCGCTGTACCCCTCCTGCATGATCTCCTGGACCACGGACTCGACCGTAGTGTCGCGATCGACGGCCGCGACGTGGGCGCCCTCATCGGCGAAGAGCAGGGCGGTCGCCCGGCCCATGCCGCTGCCGGCGCCGGTGATGAGGGCGACTTTCCCCTCGACGGATCGACTGAGCTTCGTGTTTCGTGCCATGGGCACCTTTATACGGCGTCGGAGCACCAACGTACAAAGAATCGAGCCAGGATCTCGCGATTGCCGGTGTCCGGGTCGTTCGGCCGCCCCACTCAGCCGTCGATCAAGCCGAGCATCCGTTCGACGAGCAGCGGCACCTGCTTCTCCATCCGAGCGGCCAGCGGGTTGGTAACGTTGCCCTCGATGTAGCGCATATGGATGCCCTCGCTGATCACCGCGCTTTTGAACATGGCGAGCAGACGGTAGAAGCGCATCCCTTCCAGCGACCGTCCGCTTTTCTCCGCATACAGCGCGGCGATCTCATCGAGCGCCGGGAAGCCCTCCGCCGTGGTGATCGGGGGCACGGCGCCGCGGAGCGGCGGCTGTCCGCGCTCGCCCCACGTGTTGAGCAGCCAGCCCACGTCGGAGAGCGGGTCTCCCAACGTCGCCAGTTCCCAATCGAGGATGGCGACGACTCGTGGCTCCTGGAAATCGAACATAACGTTGTCGATCTTGTAGTCGCCGTGGGCGATCACCGTCTCCGTCTCGGCGGGCACATGCGCTTGGAGCCAGGCGCTGACGCGGTCCAGCCCCGGCAATTCGCGCGTGCGTGGCCGTGTGAGCTCCCACTGCCGCTGCCACCGGCGGAGTTGACGCTCCACGTAGCTCCCTGGCGGCGCGGAGAGGCCCGCCGCCCGCCAGTCCACGGCGTGGACCTCCGCCAGCGCCGCCACCATGTCGATCGCCATCGCCCGCCGCCCGGCCGGGTGGTCGTACGCTTCCGGTATCGTCTCTCGAATCTCCGTACCTTCCACGCGCGCCATCAGGTAGAACGGCGCCCCGATCACGGCAAGGTCGTCGCAGCTCGCGATCGGCCGGGGCACGCGCGCCTGGCCATGGATCGCCGAGATGAACCGGAACTCGCGCAGGACATCGTGTGCCGAAGGCAGGAGGTTCCCGGTCGGCGGCCGGCGCAGCACCATTCGCTCGCTGCCGCGGTCCACGAAGAGGGTGACGTTCGAATAGCCGGCAACGTGCCTGGTGACCGTGATCGGCGCCGGCGGCCCGCCAAGCCGCGCATCCAGCCAAACGGCCAACGCCGGCACATCGACGTATTCGCTCAGGTCGTGCTCCTGCATCGTCATTCAACGCCTCCACGGGGGCCACCAGCGGGTCGAGGACTGGACGATACCCTATCCCAGCTACGGCGGGCCACAGTACACCGCGGCATCGCGCGGCCCGCGACGATAGAATGGCGCTCGTAGGATGGAGGAGACCTCATGCGCGTGCTCGTTCTCGGTGGAAACCGCTACATCGGCCGTCACCTCGTCGAGATGCTGGCCGCTCGCGGTCACCAGGTCACCGTCCTCAACAGCCACGAATCTGCGCTGCCGCCCGGCGTCCGGAGGATCCACGGTGATCGCCGGCAACCCGGTGTGATCACGGAGGTTCTTGGCCCGCTGCGTGATGACTTCGACGCCGTCTTCGACAACACCTCCTACCAGGTCGAGGATGTTGCGCCGCTGGTCGAACTCTTCCGCGGCCGGGTTCGGCACTTCGTCTTCACCAGTTCGACCGCCGTCTACCTCTGGGCTGACACGCAGCCCGTCACCGAGGACTCGCCGGTCTCCGACGACGACGCGGGCAACCCATCACACGGCTACGGCGCGGGGAAGGTGCGAACGGAGCGCTTCTTGCGGGCCGAGTACGACCGGACCGGCTTCCCGATCACGAGCCTGCGCGTTGGCCACACCCTTGGCCCCCACAGTCCCCTGCCCCGTGAACACGCCTTCTTCGCCCGCTTGAAGGCGGGCCGCCCGATCCTGGTTCCGGGCGACGGCATGCCGTTCGTTCACCTCGTCCACGTTGACGACGTCGCTAGCGCGATGTGCGCCGTCATCAACACCGAGGCCTCCGCCGGCCAGACGTACAACGTGAATGGCAGCCAGTACGCCAGCATCGCCAGCTACATCCGTGCCATGGCGAGCGTTGTCGGCGTGGAGGCGAACATCGTCTTCGTCCCGCGAGAGATCGCGAAGACCCTTCGCCCGCCGATCTTGCACTGGGCGGAGTGGTATCGCGGTGGCGTGGTCTTCTCGATAGAGAGAGCCCGCCGCGAACTCGGGTGGGAACCGTCCTTTGGCCTGGTGGGTGGTCTCGCCGATGCCTATCGCTGGTTCGAAGAGGAGGGCCATGCGTGGTATCCAGCCCAGTACCCGCAGGACGCTGAAGTGCTGGAGATGCTCGGCAATCAGCGCTGAGTCCCGGCTGGAGCAGGCGATCTGGGGGGCGGAATCGGGACGGTCCTGGCGAGCGGGTTGTCAGAATGCATCCCCGCGTCCTAGCCTTGCCGTTACAATCACCGCGATACGTGGAGAGCCAAACTGAACACCGACACTGAAAGTTCCCGGCCCGAGGCGGAACTGCGCGCCCGCGACCCGGAGGGCCTCACCAATCCGAACGCCGCCACTTACAAGGCGTACTCGTTCGGCCGCCTTCGCGGCGCCGTCATCCCGATCGAAGAGGACGATGAGGGGAACCGCTGGCAGGCCCTCGGCCTCGATGGCGCAGAGACCTTCTGGCGCTACCGCGACCAGGCGCGCGACTACCTCTGCGGCATCCCGATTCGCGGCGCCGGGGGCTCCCGGGGCTAACACCGGCGGTCCCGTTTTTCCCGCCCGGCGGATGCACGCGCGGCCGCGCCCTTGCGCCCACATGCCTGGTGCCGAATGATCGGGTCGCCTGGGGCCCCCCGTGCGAACGAAAGGAGAAGTCTCATGCCCTACGAGTTTACGGCCGAAGGTATCGCCCGCCAGCAGGATGTCCGCGCCTTTATGGACGACCACATCTACCCCAACGAGGCCGAGTACTACCGCCAGTATCACGCGGGCGAAGACCACAACTACCCGCCGATCCTGGATGAGCTGAAGGGGGAGGCGCGAAAGCGTGGGCTCTGGAACCTCTTCCTCCCGCACCTTCGCGAAGGTGACCCCGGCACGAAGCTTTCGAACCTGGACTACGCCCCGATCTCCGAAGAGCTGGGCAAAGTGACGTTCGCCTCGGAGATCCTGAACTGCGCGGCACCCGATACGGGCAACATGGAGATCCTGAACCTCTACGGCAACGAACGCATCCGCAACGACTGGCTGAAGCCCCTCCTGAACGGCGAGATCCGCTCTGCCTTCGCCATGACTGAACCTGCCGTCGCCTCGTCTGACGCGACGAACATCTCGCTGCGCATCGTCCGGGACGGCGACGAGTACGTTCTGAACGGCCGCAAATGGTTCACCTCCGGCATCATGGCGGACCGCTGCAAGGTCATGATCGTCATGGGCAAGAACGACCCCGAAGCGCCCCGCCATCGCCAGCAGAT
>CAZQCR010000242.1:0-4782 GCA_964591745.1 uncultured Anaerolineaceae bacterium | reverse complement strand
TGGGGCGAACGGAGGGGATCGAACCCTCGATCTTCTGGGCCACATCCAGACGCGCTAACCACTACGCTACGCTCGCCACGAACCGAAGATTCAGTTTAGCAGGCTGGACGGCTGGTGCGAAAGCGGGCTAGCGGCGGAGCTCGGAAAGGTCGGCGACGAAGACGCTCGGCCCCTGGCGCTCTTCGCCGCCGGGCGCGGATTCGACCGTGATGACCACGCTGTCGTAGCCCTTCAGGCCCTGGGGCACGAGGGTGGTATAGCGGGCGAACCCGACGTTGTCTGAGTTAAACGTGCCGAGGGTTTGGTAGCGGCCGGCGGCGTTCACCCAGAGCTGGTAGGTCTGGCCCTGATCGAGGCTCCGCAGGCGGCTGGCGATGAACCAGACCTTCTTTTGCGCGTCATCCCAGATGAAGCGGCCGATCGCCGCGCCGGAGAGGCCATCATCGACGGCGTACACTTCCGCGATCTGGCTATCGGGCGAAAGGAGCGCGAGCATGAGTTCGCGGTCTCCCTGGGCGGCGATGAGGAGGTCGGTGGCGCGGCGGGCCTGTTCATCGAGCTGGCGGCTGAGAGCCGCGATCTCGACCTTCTGAGCGAGGGCATCATCGAGACGCGAGGCGAGGGTGGCGTTTTCGCTTCTCAGGTCGTGGATATCGCCCCGGACGGAAAGCATGCCGGTAAGGGCGAGGATGGCGACAGCGGCGGCCGCGACGCCGGCCCCGGCCGTGGCCCACTTCACGGTCCGGGCGATTGCGCCTGGCCGGGTTATGCCGGCGGACTGGAAGACGCGGCGCTTGAGCCCCGGCGGGGCCGACCGCCGGGGAACGATGAGCAGCAGGGCGGAAGCGATCCGCCGGGATTCGGCGACCAGACTTGCGCAGACGTCGCATTCATCGATGTGGAGGCGGACAGCCGCATCCAGTTCCGCGGGAAGGGAACCGATGGCGAATTCGTCCGCTTGTTCAGGGGTGACGTGAAACCGTTCCATTGGGGTTACACGCGATCGCTGAGGGCCCGGCGGAGCTTCTGCATGCCGAGCCGAATCCGTGTCTTCACCGTGCCCAGCGGTTCATGGAGCACGACGGCGATCTCTTCCTGGGTGTAGCCACTGAAGTAGGCGAGTTCGAGGGCGTTGCGCTGGTCGGGCGGGAGGGCGGAGAGGGCGAGGCGGACCATGCCCTGGGCTTCGTGGATCTGGACGGCGGAGGCGGGATCGTTGCGGTCCGGCGTGCAGACCTGGCGGAGGTATTCGTCACCTTCGAAAGAGGTCACGCTCTCTCGCCGTCGCCTGCGGCCGCGCGAGCGAAATTCATCCACGGCCCTATTGCGGACGACACTCATGAACCAGCTGAGGAACTTCCCGCGGTCGGCGATGAATCCTTCGGGACGCATCCAGAGGCGGACGAAGATCTCCTGCGTCGCGTCTTCGGCTACCTGGGCATCGCCAAGGACGCGGAAGGCGGCGGAGTAGGCGAGGTCCGCGTAGCGATCGTAAAGGACGGCGAAGGCGGCTTCATCGCGGAGGGTAATCGCGGACATCAAGCGTTCGTCGGTCCATTCTGAGCGGTTGGCGGCGGCGTCGCTTCCCGCCGCGATGAACTCGCCCGTAGTGGTTACAGTACGAACCGTGGAGGCTCCCGGATTCCCGTTCAACGTCATAGAAGTTGTCCGCTGGCAGCATACACCGCGCGTATGGAAGGCACTCATCTCCTTTACCTGGCCGTTCGAAGGATTTCGTTCGGTTTACGGGGGATTTGTGGTTCCTGCACGACACTGGGCTCAGAACCACCGAGGAGACCGCAATGAACCGCTTCCTGACTCCGGCCGCCGGCGGAATTATCGCCCTGGGAGTCCTCTTTGGGGCCTGCTCCGATCGCGTTGGTGAAAGCGCGCCAGCCCGCACGGAGGAGAGTTCGCGGACGGTGACGGCCGGTACGCCGGCTTCGAGCGCTCAACCGTCGGCGGCGGCCGCTACCACCGTGGCGGTGAGGAGCGGCGTGCTGACGACCGAAGAGCTCGTGCGGCTCGCGGAACCGGCGATCGTTCGGATCCGTACGGGCACGGGCACCGGTACGGGCTTCGTCGTTAGCGCCGAGGGCCACATCGTCACCAACAACCACGTCGTGGAGGGCTCGCGGACGGTGAGCGTGACGATGAGTGATGGCGCTGTGGTCTCGGGCCGGGTGGTGGGAACGGATCCCCGAGCTGACCTCGCCCTGGTGAAGATCGACGGTGTGGCGGACCTGAAGCCGCTGAAGATCGGCAAGCTCGCCGAAGTCGTGGTTGGCCAGGACGTGGTGGCGATCGGATACGCGCTGGACTTGAAGGGCGGAGAGGGCCCGTCGTTCAGTGTGACGCGCGGGATAGTCTCGGCGAAGAACCGGGCGATCAGCGAGGGATCGGCGATCGCCGGGGCGATTCAGACGGATGCTCCGATTAATCATGGCAATAGCGGTGGTCCGCTCCTGAACATGCAGGGCGAGGTGATCGGGGTGAACACGGCGTTGGCGGCAGACCCTTCTTCGCCATCCGGCACGGCGACGGGCATCGGCTTCGCCGTTGGCGCCGATATCGTGCAGGCGGTGTACGACGAGCTGCGGGAGACAGGAACGGTGAACCGGGGTTTCCTTGGGATCTCGAACTTCGAAGCGCTGAGGCCGGCGCGGGCGAAGGAGCTCGGGCTCCCGGTGGGGACGACGGGCGTGTACCTGGGAAGCGCCAACAGCGTCCTGGCCGGGAACCCGGCGGCGACGGGCGGCCTGCGAACAGGCGACGTGATCACAAAGATCAGTGGCGTGAGCATCAAGACCGAGTCAGACCTCTCCCTCCAGATGATCCGGGAGGAGCCCGGGAAGACCGTGGACATCGAGTTCTACCGGGACGGCCAGAAGCAGACGGCGAAGGTGACGCTGGGGACGGCGCCCGCTCAGTAGCGTGCGGTTGAGCTGCGGTCGATACCAACGAGGGCGCCCGGAAGGGCGCCCTCGTCGCGTGAGCCCCATCCGTGAGGTTCGGGTTCGTGCCGTATGCTCAGGGCATGGCATCCGCCCGGATCGTCTCGCTTGTACCCAGTCTTACGGAACTCGTGTTCGCGCTCGGGGCGGGCGACCGGATGGTGGGTCGCACGCGGTTCTGTACTGAGCCGGCGGGGCTGTTAGAACGTGTTCAGACCGTTGGTGGGACGAAGAATCCGAAAGTGGAACGGATCGTCGCACTTTCTCCATCACTGGTGATCGCGAACAAGGAAGAGAACCGCAAGGAGGACATCGAAGCGTTGCTCTCGGCGGGCCTGAACGTCATGGTCACCGACCCGAACACGATCGATGAGGCACGGGCGATGATCCTGGCGCTCGGGGTGGCGCTGGGACGGCCGGCAGAGGCGGATGCGCTCGACCGCACGATCGCCGAGGCGCTGGCGGGCCCGTTACCGGCCGAGCCCTTGCGAGTCGCAGTCGCCGTCTGGAAGGAGCCGTTCATGGCGCTGGGCGCCGCGAGCTACGGCCATGACCTGATCAGCCGCTGCGGCGCGGTCAACGTCCTTGCTGGCCGCGAACGATACCCCGGGGTGACGGCCGAGGAGCTGCGCGCGCTCCGGCCGGAACTCCTGCTCCTTCCGGACGAGCCGTACCCGTTTACGACGGCCGACGAGACTCTCTTCGCGACGATCGCGCCGGCTCGCGTTGTGGATGGCAAGCTGCTCTGGTGGTACGGCCCGCGTATGCCGGCGGCGATCCGCGAGTTGCGGGCGGTCTTCGGAGGTACCCCATGAAACGTGAAAGCGCGGCTCCCGGCCGGATGATCGAGGTCGATGGCGTCCGGGTCCACCTAATCGAAGCCGGGCATGGGCCCGAAACGGTGCTCCTGCTCCACGGCTTTGGCGCCAACGCCTTCAGCTGGCGGGCAACCATCCCCCTTCTCGCCGAGACGCATCGCATCGTGGCGATGGATTTCCCGGGTTTCGGCTTTAGCGACCGGCGGAGCGACATCAACCTTGGCGCGGCAGCCCAGGCCGCGCGGGCGCTCGCCGTTCTTGATGATCTCGGTTTCGCACAGGCGACCGTCGTGGGACATTCGATGGGTGGCGGGATCGCCCAGCGCCTGGCCTTGCTCGCGCCGGAGCGAGTCTCGCGCCTCGTCCTTGTGGCCTCGGTGGATGCTGGCATCACGCCACCCTGGCTGCACCGCGCGGCCCGCGTTGCGCCGATATCGACGGCAGTGATGCGGCTGATGGGCCACTTCCCCGCCCTCGTCCGTCGTTTCACGCGCCGCTCGCTACGGCGCATCGTCTTCGACCCTGCTCATGTGACGGCGGCCGTGGTAGACGGCTACGCCATCCCGTCGCTGATCCCGGGCACGGCCCAGTGCGTTGGCCGGATGGCTCGCGATGCGATCGGTGTCCCCGCAGCGAAGCTGGAGCAGATCACGGCGTCGACGCTCGTCGTCGATGGCGAACGCGATCGGGTAGTCCCGCCGAAGGTCACGGCGCGCCTGGTGGCCGCAATCCCCGGTGCCCGCCACGTGGTCATCCCGCGGACCGGTCACCTCGTCCCTGAGGAACAGCCGATCGCCTTTGTGGAGGCGCTCCGCACCTTCTTCGACGCGACGAAGGACGCCTGATGACGACGGCCCTGCGCGTCGTGAGTCAGGAGAGCTTCGGGCCGGCCTGCGCCGCGGCCTTCCTGGAGCTCGTGACGCCCTTCGCGGCGCCGGTCGTGGGGTTGGCGACGGGGAACACGCCTGGCCCGCTCTACGCGAGCCTCCACCGCGAGGCTGCCCACGGCC
>CAZQCR010000241.1:0-4810 GCA_964591745.1 uncultured Anaerolineaceae bacterium | reverse complement strand
CGCCGTGAGCACCTCCGTCGCCGCCTCCCAGAACGAGACAAGGTCGGTCGCCTCGCCGGAGAGCTGTGCGATCTTTGAAACGGCGCGGTCGAAGCGGAGGACGCTCATGGGCCGCCAGTGTACTCAGCCCCGCGATGGCGCGCCCGGGTTCCACATATCTGGAATGGTGGCGCTTTGGGCGTTCGGCTAGCCTCGCACCCATCCAGTACAACCGAGGTGAGTCCCGATGACAGAACAGACGGTCGCCGCGCCCGCGGCCCGCATCCTCCTCGCTGGCGAGGGAGCGGTTGCTCCCGAACCCGGCCGCGTCGCCGATCGGTTCATGATCGATGGTAAGGAGACGGGCGGCCGATTCGCCCTGGTCCAGCATCTCTTCGCACCGCGTGCGCTCGCCGCGCCCATGCACCGCCACCGTGCCGAAGACGAGTACACGTACGTTCTCGGAGGGAAGATCGGTGCCATCCTCGGCGGCGAGGAGTTCGTTGCTGGCCCCGGCGACCTGATCTTCAAGCCGCGGAACCAGTGGCACACCTTCTGGAACGCCGGTGACGAACCTGCCTCGGTGCTCGAGATCATCTCGGCCGGGGGGTTCGAAGAGCTCTTCCGCGAACTGGGCCAGCTTGCGGCGGAACTCGAACCCCAGGAACTGGCCCGCATGGCCGCCCGGTACGGCTGCGACCTCGACTTCGATGCCACCGGGCCTGTTATCGAACGCCACGGACTCCAGTTCTAGCCCCGAGCCTGCCTGGATCCGTGGCGCCCACGCCGAAGCTGGCCGCAGACTTGCCGCGGCGCGCGTCGCCGGCGGCGAACAAAAGAGGGGGACGGTCGATTCGACCGTCCCCCTCTCCGTGGTCTCGACGTGCGCCCGATCAGGGGCCAGCGATGTAGCTGTAGTCGTTGTATGACCAGGCGCCGGCCGAGTTCTTCGTCCAGAGACGGACCCAGATGGTGCTGCTATTCACCGGGAGGCCGGTGACGGCCCTGCTGGTGGCAAGGGCCTGGCTGGCGGCATAGAAGTTGTTGGCGCCCTGGGTGGTGCCCACGTAGAGGAAGTACTGCGTTGCACCGGTCACTGCGGTCCAGGCGAAGGTGGCCTGGCCACCCGCGAGCTGGGAACCGGCCGTGGGCGAGGAGATGGCGGCTTTCGTCGCCGTAGTGGGGGGCGGAGGCGCCGGCGGGGCCGTGGTGGTGGCCGTGAACGCCTTGTAGGTGTAGTCGGTGTATTGCCAGCCGCTCGCGAACTGCGTCCAGAGACGGACGAAGACCGTGCTGCCGTTGGTCGGCATGTTGGTGACCGTCTTGGTGCGCGTGAGGGCCATGGCCGAGTTGTTGAGGTTGCTGGCGCCGGCCGTGGTGCCGATGTAGATGTGATAAGCGGTCGCGCCGGTGCCGGTGCCCCAGTTGAAGGTGGCGGAGGCGCTGGCGAAGGTGGAGCCCACGGCGGGCGAGGTCATGGCCGCCTTGGCCACGGTAGGCGCAGGCGGGGGCGGGGGCGGCGGGGTGACGGTTGTTCCGCCGCCTGTGCCATCGTCTACGAGACCGAAGGGGGTGACCCAGTAGTAGTTGTAGGGCGAGCCGCTGACGAGGACGCGGGCGATGCCGATCATGCGGTACGAGGTGTTCCGCATGTTCGCGTCGTGGCCAGCGGAGTTCTTCCAGGCGTCGAACGCTTCCTGGGCGGTGTCCCAGTTGGTACCGGCGGCGATGTTTTCGCCGGCGCCGCCGGGGTA
Source organism: uncultured Anaerolineaceae bacterium (assembly GCA_964591745.1). GTDB lineage: Bacteria > Chloroflexota > Dehalococcoidia > Tepidiformales > Tepidiformaceae > JANMTH01. The sequence goes on along the minus strand of CAZQCR010000241.1, from coordinate 3,077 downwards.
GTCACAGTTTTGGGCGCGAGTGGTTGGGCTGCGACCGAGCGAGTCGGTGTGACTGAAGTAGGCCTTTGTGCCCATGTCGTTGCCCGCCCAGGCGGCCGCGCGGTTCAGGTTGGTCGAGGCCTTGAGGGCGGTCGCGCCGATGGAGGCGCGGTAGTTGTTGATCAGCACCAGGAACTGCTGTTCGGTGGCATCGAGGGCGGTGTTCGCCTCGGGCACCGTGCAGTTTGTGAGGGCGCTGGCGCTCGTCGCGGGGATGGAGAGCGCGGCGGCGCCAAAGAGGACGCCGAGTCCGAGCGCCGAAAGCGCCCACCGGGTCAAACGTAGTCGTGTCATAAGCATCCTTCACTGCACCAGCGAACGGCGTTAGCCGGTTGATACCTATCCATTCGACCGGAAACGGTGGCCCGGTGGTGGTGATTTCTGTAAACGGTAGGCCAAAAAGGTGGCAGAAGCGTGGTCGAGGCGGTGTTTCGTGCTTTTCTGGTACCCTGACGGCCGATGGCAGGGTTGCAGGCGGACCGGATTCCCGAGCTCCATGACCCGGTGGTGGTGGTAGCGTTTTCCGGTTGGAACGACGCCGCGAACGCCGCGACGGACGCGGCGCGGTACATCGTTCGGAAGTTCGGGGCGCGAAGGTTCGCCACCATCGATCCGGACGACTTCTACGACTTTCGCGAGACCCGGCCGGACGCGGAGATGAACGCGGCCGGCGCCCGCGAGATCTCATGGATGAAAAACGAGTTCTTCTACGCCCGGAACCCAACCGGCCCGCACGACATCGTTGTCTCTATTGGAGTGGAGCCCAACCTCGCCTGGCGAAAGTTTAGCGAAGCGCACATGGTGCTGTATCAACGGCTGCGGCCGGGACTGGTGATCTCGCTGGGGGCGCTGCTTGCGGATGTACCGCATACGCGGCCGACGCGGGTGACCGGGACGGCGCTGGACCCGCAGGTGGCCATGCGCCTGGACCTGACGACATCGCGGTACGAAGGGCCGACCGGGATCGTGGGAGTGTTGCACGATGCGCTCCGTCGCGGAGGGTTCCCTGCGGCCAGCCTCTGGGCGAACGTTCCTCATTACATCACCACCTCTTCGAACCCGCTGGCGACGGCGGCGCTGCTGACGCGGCTGCAGGAGATCCTGGGCTACCGGTTCGACCTGGAGGAGCTACGGAGTTCGGGTGAGCGCTTCGTGAGCGAGGTGAACGCCGCCCTGGCCGCGAACCCGGAGGTCGTTGAGTACGTACGCGGGCTCGAATCCTCGGCCGAAACGGTGGACCCCGAAGATGAGGCTTCTCAGCTCCCGGCGGCCTCGGATCTGTTGTTTGACCTCGAGGAGTTCCTTCGTGGCAAGCGCGGCGACGACTAAGGGGCCTTGTCACCATACGTCCACCGGCCGGAAGAGCGGCTAAGTGAACGGCATTGCGGCGGCCTGCCAGCTTCGATAGTCCCGGTTGGGACGCCTTTCGCCGGGGGTTGAGTGGACGCCGTCTCCCGATTGGACACGTGTTGTATTCCTGACAGCCTCGCCGCCGGTGGGCACGATAGGGACATCAAGCGGAAATGCCCGCAGAGGTAGGAATCATGAAACGCTACAAACTGCTCATCGCCATCGGTCTCTCGGCTGTTCTCGGGATCGCCTCCCTTGGGACAGCGTTGGCCGGCGGGTGCTGGAGCGACCCGATCGTCGCGATCAACGCTCCTGGAATGCGAGCGGCCGAGATCAGCATCGATGTGGGCGTCGATGGCAAGGACAAGAGCGATGTGTCCCTGGTCGAGATCATCGTGACGGTGCCGTCGAACGTGAACGCCCACGTGACGTTCATGGACGGCAACCTTCCGGAAGTCGTCACGATCGTGCATTCGTCCGAGGTCTGGCAGGCCGGTCAGACGGTGAAGGTGAACGTGAAGCTGCGCGTCGTCTCAACGAAGACGTTCGATACGGCATTCACGGTGACGCACAAGAAGGCCGATGGCCGAACAGAGGTTTTGCTGACGACGTCGATGAGCAATGTCTGGACGGCGAACGAGTTCGGCCTCTTCGTCCGGCAGTAAGCTGAGGCCGGTCTCGAATCTGAAGGAGGCTCCCGCCCAGGCGGGGGCCTTCTTTCGTTTCCCGGCCGTCTACTAACTCGCTATCAACCCCGCCCCGCTTTCACCCGACAATTGAACTGATGACGAGACTTCCTCGGCGACTCCTGGCCTACGTCTGGTTAATCGCGCTTCTCGCCACGGTTGCGGCTGCGCCCGTAATGGTCGAAATCCGGTTGCCGGGCGGGACCCGCGAATGGCTCGCGATGCTCGGCATTCCGCCGATGCTTGTCCTCGCGCTGCGCTACCCGATCCGTCTCACGGCGAGGCGCCACTACGACACAACGGCGACGCCGGTCATTGTCGCGGCGATTCTGCTTCCGCCGCCTTTGGCGATTCTCGTCGTCGGCCTGGGCATCCTGGCCGGGGAACTGACGAGGCCGACGCAGCGCGTGGCGCAGGTCGCCTTTAACACCGGTGCGGCTGTCCTGGCGATTTCCGTGGCCACGCGGTTCGCGGCCCACCCGGAGAGCCTGGGTGTCAACGGCCCACTGCTGGCGGCCGGCATCGCGGCAGCGATCTACTGGGCGATCGGAAACCTGGCCATGGAGGTAATCGTCGCCCTTCAGACGGGGCAGTCGCCTTTCCGCGAATGGCGCCAGCGAAACCTCGACGCTGCCCGCCACGAATGGTCGCTCTTCGTGATCGGAGCGATCGTCGCGCTCGTTGCCGACCATGAACCGTGGGCGCTCGTCCTCCTGCCGGTTCCCGTGGGCGTGGTCTATCGTTCATTCCTGTTCCAGCAGCGCCGGGTGCAGGTCGCGGAGGCAGGGCGGGCTGAGGCTGAGGGTGAACGCACCCGGCTGACGGCGATCATCGAAGCGACGCCGGACTTTGTGGCCACCGCGGATCCTTCCGGCCGGGTGTTGTACCTCAACGAAGCCGGCCGTGGGATGTTGGGCTTGAGCGCGGTCGCGTCGCTCGATGGGATCTCGCTTTCAGCCACGTTCCCGGGCTGGGAGGGGGCAAGTTGGGCGGCGACCTCGG
>CAZQCR010000240.1:0-4813 GCA_964591745.1 uncultured Anaerolineaceae bacterium | reverse complement strand
CTCGCCATCTTCGCCGAAGCTGCTCTCGGCTTCATCGGCCTCGGCGTACCCCCGCCGGATGCCAGCCTCGGAACGCTGATCGGCAAGGGCCTCGATTCCATCCAGACGAACAGCATCGAACTGATCTGGCCCGCCATCATGGTCGCCATCCTCATGCTCTGCTTCACCTTCCTCGGCGACGGCCTGCGCGACGCGCTCGACCCGCGCACGCGCAAGTAGCGCGCCAACGTCTGCCGTCTTCCCCAATTGGCGCGAGCCGGGGAGCGTTGCTATCCTCGCAAAGGTTCCTGGGGCTGTAGCTCAATTGGGAGAGCGCAACACTGGCAGTGTTGAGGTAGAGGGTTCGAATCCCTCCAGCTCCACCACCCCCCATCGCCCGCATCCACTTGACGCGAGGTCGCCGAACTGTGGCGACCTCGCCTTCGTTCAGTTCGCCTGCGCTCGCGTCGGCTGCACCTCGGAGTGTGACCTACTTCACACACTGGCCCTACGGACGCTTGCGGCTTCTTTATGATGCGACCCAGACGGGCGCTGGGGGCTGGAGCAATGCGTGATCGCTATGGGTACGAAGTAACTACCACATCGGCGCGAGCGGTGGAACACCTGGACGAAGCCGTCCGGCTGGCCACATCGCTGCGCGCGGGCGCGGTCGATGCCTACAAAGCCTGCCTCGCCGAGGATCCGGACCTCGCCCTCGCGCACGCTGGCATAGCATTTGGCCTCTACTTTGGCGGCCAGGGAGCCGCGGCGAAGGAGTCCATTGAAACGGCTGTGCGCCTCGGAACGGCGTCCACCCGCCGGGAACGGCAGCACATCGAGGCCATCGCCACCCTCATACACGGGCAGTACGCCAAGGCCGCTGACCTTGGCCGTGAGCATCTTGCGGAGTTTCCCAAAGACACCCGTATGTCCGGTGTTACGAACTTCTCCATCGCGTTCGGCGGCCTCCCGGATCGTCGTGAAGCCGTCCTTGCGGTTCTCAGGAGCCTGTTTCCGGTGCTTGAAGGGGAGCCCGCCTTTGAGAGCGCGCTCGGCTTCAGCTGCACGGAGAACAACCTCTGGGATGAGGGGCGCCAGCACGCGGATCGAGGCTTCGCGGCTGACCCGGGGAGCCTCCACGGCGCGCACGTGGTCACGCATGTCCATCACGAGGCGGGGGACGTATCAGGGGGCATCGGCTTCCTCTCAGGCTTCCTCGATGACTCCGCGCGCGCAGCACCCTACTCCGGCCACTTGACCTGGCACCTGGCGCTTTTCGAATTGGCCCGGGGCGAAACGGAGCGAGCCGTGGCCATCTTCGAGCAGTACCTGCGGCCCGCGGTCTACCCGGGCGTCCCGCGAGCCTCGCTGATGGATGCGAGTTCCTTCCTCTGGCGGCTTAACCTGTACGGGACACCGCTGCCCGAGGGGGCGGCAGAAGAGGTCCGGGGCCTCGCCGCCGAGCACTTCCCAGAATCGACCACCGCATTCGCCGATGCCCACGTCGCGCTCGCCCTCGGTAGCTGCGGCGACCCTGACGCGGTCGACCGCTGGGCGGCTCGGCTCCGGTCCCGTCTCGATGCGGGCGAAGTTCCGGCGGGCGATATCCTGCCCGTCCTCGCCGAAGCGGTGGCGGCCTACGCGCGAGGACGCTTCGATGCGTGTGCCGACCTGCTCGACGCCCGCTCCCACGATTTCTTGAGGGTCGGCGGCAGCCGCGCCCAATTCGAAGTCTTCGCCGACACGCTGATCGGCGCCTGCCTCAGGTCGGGCCGGCACCAGCGTGCCCGCGAACTCTTGAACGAGCGCCTCCGCCGCCGCCCGTCGCGTCTCGACGAGCAACTGCTCGCCGCCGCGATGGGCTAACTGCGGGGTTGCGACCGGCTACGTCCCGGCCGGGTGTACGATGCCTTCCACATCACCGCCGGAGAACTCCGTCTTGACTACCACCGCGCCCGCTTCCGGGCTCCAGCTACGCTCCCTGATCACCCCCGAGGGCGTCCTCGAGCTCTCCCTCGTCAGCGTCCCGGTCCCCACGCCCGCCGCCGACGAGGTCATCGTCCGCGTCGAAGCCGCGCCCATCAACCCGTCGGACCTCGGCCTCCTCTTCGGTGGCGCCGACATGACCACCGCACAGGCGGCCGGAACGCCCGAGAGCCCCGTGGTTTCAGCGACCGTCCCGCCCGTGGTCATGGCCGCCATGGCCGGGCGCGTCGGCGATTCGCTTCCCGTCGGCAACGAAGGCGCAGGGGTCGTCATCGCGGCCGGGGATTCCCCGGCTGCCCAGGCGCTTCTCGGCAAGACGGTCGCCATCCTCGGCGGCGCCATGTACTCCCAGTACCGCTGCCTCAAGGTCGCCCAGTGTCTCCTCCTCCCACCCGGCACAACCCCCGCCGAAGGAGCATCCTGCTTCGTCAACCCCCTCACCGTCCTCGGGATGGTCGGAACCATGCGTCGCGAAGGCCACACCGCGCTCGTCCACACCGCCGCTGCGTCGAACCTGGGCCAGATGCTGGTCAAGCTCTGCCTCAGCGAGGGTGTCCCGCTCGTCAACATCGTCCGCAAGCCCGAACACGTCGCGCTTCTTAAGCGGCTCGGCGCGACGCACGTCTGCGACTCCTCCTCGCCCACGTTCATGACAGACCTCACGGAGGCTTTGGTAACCACGGGCGCGACTCTCGCCTTCGACGCAACCGGCGGAGGCCGCCTCGCCGGCCAGATCCTCACCGCCATGGAAGCCGCCGCCGTTCGCAGCATGGCCGAGTACAGCCGCTACGGCTCCACCACACATAAGCAGGTCTACATTTACGGCGGCCTTGATCGCGGGGCCACGGAATTCAACCGCGCCTTCGGTATGGCCTGGGGCATCGGCGGCTGGTTGCTCACCCCGTTCCTGCAGCAAATCGGCCCCGAAGGCGCCCAGGAGCTTCGTGAACGGGTCGCCCGCGAGATCAAGACCACCTTCGCCAGCACCTACACGAAGGTCGTCGGCCTCGCCGAGGTCCTCAGCCTTGACGAGATCGCCGTCTACGGCCGTCAGGCTACGGGCGAAAAGTACCTGATCAATCCGAACAAGCCCGGCTCCGTCTGAACCAGGTTTGGCGCCGTGCCTGACAGAAGTGTCCACAAACGTTGCGCTCCACGTGCCGGCGTGCAAAATGCGCGTGGAGGTTGCCTCATGGTACGACCAGAACTGATCGAACGGATGACCGCCCTCAAGGCCACGCCGCCGCTGCAGCGCATTGCGGCGATCAAGGACAAGCTTGCCGCCGCGGGCGATGAAGCCCAGGAGATCCGGCATCTCCCCGCCTGGGCCGCCGAGATGATGGCCAACGCCGGCCTCTACCGCTTTCCCATCCCACTCGAACTCGGCGGCGAAAACCTCAACGCTCGCGATCAGATCGAGATCATCGAGGCAGTCTCCGCCATCGACGGCTCGGTCGGTTGGTGCGTCCAGATAAACTCGGAGATCAACGCCCTCGTCCTCCGCCAGATGGACCCGGCGCTCGCTCACCGCATCTTCGACGACTGGGAAGTTCTCATCTCTTCCGGCCTTGGCACCCCCAACACCCCCTACGACCGAAAGGCTCGTCGCGAAGGCGCTGGCTGGCGCATGAGCTACCAGGGCGCCTTCGCCAGCGGCTGCCACAACGCCACCTGGAACCTCGTCCTCAACCCCGTCGGCGAAGTGATCGATGAAGAGACCGGCAAGCCTGCCGACGCCTCGTGGATGATCCCGCGCGGGGAATTCGAGATCGTCGACACCTGGGACATGGCCGGCCTCCGTGGCTCCGGCAGCCACGATGTTCGTGTCGCGAATGGCTACATCCCGCCCGAACACCTCCTCCCCCAGGGCGCACTCGCCTCTACGAAGCTCTGGGAGAACCCCACCCTTCGCAACCCCACCCAGGTGCCCTACAACAAGGCCGCGGTCGCCCTTGGCATCTGCCGCGGCGCGATCGATTCCTTCGTCGAACTCGCCGTAACCAAGACCCCCTGGATGTCCGGCTCCCTCCTCAAGGACCAGCCGGAAGCGTGGATCCGTCTCGCCGAGGCGGAAGCCACACTCCTGGCCGCTCGCGCCTTCGTGATGGAGACCCAGGACGAGATCGAACGCAACCTCGGGCCGCTTAAGGGCGGCCGCGAGATGCCCGAATGGCCGCTCATCCGTAAGGGCCTCCTCTCCAGTACCCACGCCGCTCAGACCGCCCGCCACATCGTCGGCGTCATCCACAACACCGCCGGCACGACAGCCAGCCGCAGGAACCATCCCCTCGAACGTAAACTTCGCGACGCCCACCAGGCGGCCGCCCACGGCGGAGTGAGCTGGCGCCACTTCGGCAACCTCGGCAAGACCTACCTCGGGTACGACCCGCCGCCCGCCTACAGCAACGTCACTCGTGCCTGAGCCGGCAGCCCGCCGCAGCCCGTGCTTAGCGCGTTTGCGTCTGCGGTCACCCGAGAGACAGGGGCGAACCTTGAAACGGGTCTGGTACAGTGGAGAGCCGCCGCGACAAGCGTCGCGGCAGTAGTCAGCGTCGCCCCGGCCAGCTTCCGTGCCCCCGTAGCTCAGCGGATAGAGCAGTGGTTTCCTAAACCGGTTCGCCGCGTCCGTGTACGTCCATCGCTGCCCGCGCCTGTGGCCTCCGTAGATTCGGATCGCCCCCGTTCGTACGGCCCGAACCCTCCCGGACGGCCACGGACGAGGGCGGCCGACGCACTCTGTGGCTGTCACGGTGGCTGTCAACCGTGCGCCGTCGATGCGTAGTCCCCCGCGTTGACTGATGGCGCAGGGTCGCTCGATCGCGCCCGTGCTTGCCGTGAGAACTCCGCC
>CAZQCR010000239.1:0-4848 GCA_964591745.1 uncultured Anaerolineaceae bacterium | reverse complement strand
GAGGGGGCGTAACGTGGTTGTTATGACGAGTACTTTCACGCACACACCCGTCCTCCTTGAAGAGGCGGTCCGCTACCTCGATCTCCGCGAAGGCGGCGTCTATATCGATGGCACCACCGGCCTCGGTGGCCACAGCGAGCGCATCGCCGGAGCCATCGGCCAGTCCGGCCGGCTCCTCTGTATCGACCAGGACCGTGAGGCGCTGGGGTTCGCGCGGGCAAGGCTCGCTCCCTTCGGGAGCCAGGTCAGCTTTGCCCACGGGAACTTCCGCGAACTCGCAAGCATCGCGAAAGCGGAAGGGTTCACGGACGTCGACGGCGTCCTGTTGGACCTCGGGATCTCCTCCATGCAGATCCAGACCGGCGAACGCGGCTTCGCCTTCGGCCTGGAAGGGCCGCTGGATATGCGCATGGACCCATCGAGCGGCGGAATCACCGCCGCCGAAATCGTAAACAGCTGGGACGAAGCGTCGCTGGCGGACCTGATCTACGCCTATGGCGAAGAGCGGGAAAGCCGCCGGATAGCCGCGGCCATCGTGCGTGCACGGCCGCTGGCAACGACGTGGGATTTAGCCAGAGCCGTCGAGCAGACTGTGAGGGGCGCAAGGGGCCGAACCCAAATTCACCCCGCCACCAAGGTCTTTCTTGCGCTCCGGATCCGGGTCAATGGCGAACTCGACAGCCTTGACGCGGTTCTTCCGCAAGCTCACAGTCTGCTCGGCTTTGGGACTGATGACCACGCAGGCGGTCGCCTCGTGGTCATCAGTTTTCATTCTCTCGAAGACCGCCGCGTGAAGCAATACTTCCGCCGCGAATCCACCGATTGTCTCTGTCCGCCGGCGCTGCCGGTCTGCCGGTGTGGCCACCTCGCCACCCTGCGGGAACTCACCCACAGGGCCATTCGCCCGGGCGAAGAAGAACTGGCGCGGAACCCGCGCGCACGAAGCGCCGTACTCCGCGCCGCCCAACGGATTCGATAACCATGGCCACGATTCGCAGGCCCTATCCGGGCACACACCGTGGCATACCCGTCCAACTCGGATTCCGGGTCAATGGCTGGGTGCTTGGCTCCCTCGTTGTGTTCGCGGTCGGAGCCGCTCTCCCCGTGCTCCAGAAAAGCGGCGTCACGGCTCGCGGCTTCGATGTTCAGCGCATCGAAGTGCGACAGACAGAGCTATCGGCCGAGATCCGGCTCACGGAGAAGGATATCGCCGCTCTCACCTCGCTCGACCGGATCGAGCGCCGGGCACGTGATCTGGGCCTCGCGCCAGGTACCGACCCGTACTTTGTGACCGTGGATGAGGCCGGTCCCGCACCGGCCAAGATCCCTGCTGAGTATCTCCCCGGTCCCGCCCCGAAAACGGGCGAGGCCGATCCTTGGTGGCGCTCACTCTTCTCGTGGATGCCGCTCGGGAAATAAGCAGTTGCCGGTTGCCGAGAGGCGATCGGCTCGGAGGCGCGTTCTTCATGGCGCAGTTGCGAGCCAGCGGGACTCGTCGTGTATGGCTGCCGGCGGCGGCCTTCATCGCGTTCGCCCTTCTCATCCTCTTGCGCCTGGTCCAGGTGCAGATTCTGGAGCACGACCGCTACGCCTCCATCGCCCGCGCCGAACTCGAAGTTAACGACATCGTCGTCAGCCGCCGCGGGGCCATCCTCGATCGCAACGGCAACGTCCTCGCTACCAGCATCGACACCTGGGACATCTACGTCAGCGCACAGCTCTGGCGTGATCCGGAACGCGCAGCGAAGAGCGCCCAAACACTGGGCAAAGCGCTCGGCATCGACCCGGCGCAGCTCATCACGCTGGTAACGAAGAGGCGCGTCGGTGACGTTCTCATCCAACGGGATGTCGACTACGAAGTGGGCCGTGAACTGTTGGAGGCGCGCCCTCCCATCGCCGGCGTCGTCGCCCTGCCCAACACCGTCCGCGTGAACCCGAATGGAGAGCTCGGCGTCGGCGTCGTGGGAATCACCGGCGGCGACAACGAAGGCCTATCGGGCCTCGAACACTCGTTGAACGAAGAACTCCAGGGCAAGCCGGGGAAGGCCGTCTACGAACGCGATACAACGGGCGCGCCCATTCCCTTCGGCCAGTTCATCACGAACAACCCTGAGCCCGGCATGGACGTCGTCACGACGATCGACAGCTACCTCCAACGGATGATCGAACGGCGCCTCGAAGAGGCGATCGCCGCCACCCAGGCCAAGGCCGGCGAGATCATCATCATGGACCCCACGAACGGCCAGATCCTCGCCATCGCTTCGTTCCCGACGCTCAAGTACAGCCAGTTCCCACCGGCAGACGAGGCGCTGGCGGCGCTGCTCAAGAACCGGGCGGCCACGGAAACGTACCAGCCGGGAAGCGTGATGAAGGTGGTGACCGCCGCCGCCGCCATCGACAGCGGTGTCGTGAACCCGAATACCGAGTACGTCGATGATGGTTCCGTAAAGCAAGACGACGTCGAACTGAAGAACTGGAAGGGCGAGGTTTGGGGGCCGCAGTCCATGACCGGCGTCCTGCAGCACAGTATCAATACCGGCGCCGTGTTCATGGCCCGGCTCGTGGGCAAGGATCGCTTCGCCGAATACCAGCGGGCCTTCGGCTTCGGCAAGTCCACACGCAGCGGGCTCCCGGGCGAAGCCGCTGGTTTCTACAACGAACCCGGCGACAAGACCTGGACTATCGCGGACTTCTGGACGCAGGCCTTCGGGCAGGGGATCAACGTTACGGCGCTGCAGATGGTGGCCGCCTTTACGGCGGCGATCAACGGCGGCGAACTGGTCAAGCCTCAGCTCGTCAAGGCCTACATCACGGATTCCGGCGAGCGCATCGAAGTCCCTCGACAGGTGGTCAGCCGGCCGATCTCCGCCGCCGCAAGCGCCACCGTCAGGAAGATGCTCTTCGATGTTGTCGATCCTCCCGACTTCGGGCACCCGGCCAAGCCGCGGGACTACCTCGCTGGCGGAAAGTCTGGCACTGCGGATATCGAAGCGAAGGACGGACGGCCAGGCGGTGGGATCATCGTCTCGTTCGCCGGGTTCGCGCCCTACGACAACCCTCGGATCGTCGTCTATGTCAGGCTCGAAGAACCGAAGAGCGAAGAGGCGACCGGGACGCGGACGGCCGCCCCCATCTTCAAGCTGATCGTCGATGACACGCTCCACTACCTCAACGTCCCGCCTGATGCCGGCGTCCTCGTGGAGGCCCGCTGATGGCGGAACTGACGACCGCCTTCATCGCCCGCGTGATGCGCGACCGCGGGTACACCGTTCACGAAGGGCCGGACACCGCTGTCTCCGGCGGCGACGCCGACTCGCGCCGGATCCGGCCGGGCCAGCTCTTCGCTGCCTACCCCGGCGACAACACGGACGGGAACCGATTCGTCGCCGCCGCCTTCAACCAGGGCGCCGTGGCCACGATTTGTAGCGTCGTTCCGCCTGGCGATTGGAGCGCGAAGACGATCGTCGTCGCGGCCGATACCACGAAGGCGGCGGGCGAACTCGGCGGCGCGTGGCGCGACGCATGCCCGGCGCCGCGCGTGGTGGGCATCACCGGGACCGTTGGCAAGACCACCTGCAAAGAGATGACGGCGGCCATCCTCGCGAGCCGCTTCCGCACGCACCGGAGCGAAGGCGGCCTGAACTCGCGGCAAGGGCTTCCCCTCGCCCTCCTTAGCCTACGCCCGGAACACGAAGTCTCCGTCCTGGAGATGGGGATGGACAGTGAGGGCGAGATCGGCGAACTCTGCGCGATGGCGCGCCCCGAACTCGGCGTCGTCCTGAACATCGGCCTCACGCACGTCGAGAAGCTGGGAAGCATCGAGGCCATCGCCCGGGAGAAGCTTTCACTACCCCGGTCGCTGCCGGCCACGGGCACGGCCATTCTGAACGTAGACGATGAGCGCATCGCCGCCGCGCTCCCAACCATCACCTGTCGCAAGCTCCTCTACGGTTCCTCGGAGGGAGCTGACCTGCGCGCCAGCGGGCTCCAGGACCGGGGCCTCGCGGGCACATCGTTCACCGTCAGCGCCGCGGCCGGAGCCACAGAGGTGCATTCGCCCATTCCCGGGACGCACACCGTGCCCGGCGTCGTCGCGGCCATCGCCGTGGCGGTCACGCTCGGCCTCAGCCTGCACGAGGCGGCCAGCGCCGTTCGCAGAATCGGCGTGAGCGGCCGCACTCGTAGCTTCCCGGGCCGCAACGGCTCCGTGGTCATCGATGACCGCTACAACTCCAGCCCGAAATCGCTTGCGGGCGCGCTCGAAGCACTCGGCCGATTGCCGGGCCGGCACATCGCCCTCCTCGGCAAGATGGCCGAACTGGGCGAATACACAGTCGCCGAACACGAACGTGCTGGCCGCCTGGCCGCCCGGCATTGCGAAGCGCTCTTCACCTTCGGCCCCACCTGCCGGCCGCTCTTCGATGCTGCCCGCGCCTCCGGGATGGCCAGCGCCCATTGGTTTGCAACCAGGGAGGAGGCCGCCGAGGCGCTCGCCGCGATCCTCGAGGAGGGCGACTACGTCCTCGTCAAGGGGTCACGAAGCGAAGCCCTCGAGACCGTCCTCCCGATGCTGGAGGGCGAGCGATGATCCACGCCCTTATCTCCGGCGTCATCACCTTCGGCCTCGCGCTCGTCCTCGGGTGGCCCATCCTCGGCTATCTGCGCTCTCAGAAGACGGGCAAGGCGATCAGCGAATACCAGGCCGATAGCCACCAGAAGAAGGCCGGCACGCCAACGTTCGGCGGGCTCATGATCTGGGCGCCGGCCTTCATCGTGGCGGCAGTAGCCGTCGATTGGTGGAACCACCAGTCGATCCTTCTGCCGATGGCGATGATCGGCCTCACCGGC
>CAZQCR010000238.1:0-4861 GCA_964591745.1 uncultured Anaerolineaceae bacterium | reverse complement strand
TGGCGTAGCTCGAGAGCGCCTGATTTGGCGTCCAGAGAAGCGTGGCGCTCACGTCCCAAGTGTTTTTGAACTGCTCGACCGGCGGGATGTAGCGGGGATTGGGATTGGCGTAGAGCGTGTTGCCCTCGAGCACCAGCTGGGGCCAGGCGCCGTTCTTTTCAGCAGTTTGGAAGTGGTGATTGGCTCCGACCACTTTGCGCAGCGCGCGCAGTTCCGCGCGTTCGTTCATCGCTCGCACCACGAGCTCGTCGTAGCCCGTGTTGAGCATGAGCTGGCGGGCGGCCTCGACCACCTCCTCCGGGCTCCGTTCGCGGGTCGGCCGGTAGATCATGCCCGCCTGGCAGAAGCGGCAGCCCTGGGTGCAGCCGCGCTGGATCTCGACGGCGGCGCGGTCGTGAACGGTCTGGAGGAAGGGGACGATCGGCTTAACGAGGGCCGGCGGGAGCGTTTCGACGATTCGCCGATGGATGACGGCGGGCGCGTCGCTGACGGTCGGTTCGAGAGCGGCGAAGTGGCCCTCCGCGTCGTAGCGCGCTTCGTAAAAGGACGGCACGTAGATCCCGGGCATGGCCAGCAGACTGCGCAGGCGTTCCGGGCGGCGAGTGCCAGCGCGCTTCCATTCGCGCATCCGGTCGGCCAGTTCGACGACGGCGTCCTCGCCTTCGCCAATAACGAACGCATCGATGAAGGGGGCGAGCGGCTCAGGGTTGAAGCCGCCGCTGCCGCCAGCGATGACGATCGGGTGGTCCTCCGTGCGGTCCTTCGCCCAGACCGGGATGCCGCCGAGGTCGAGCATGTTCAGGAGGTTGGTGTAGGTCAGTTCGTACTGGAGGGTGAAGCCGACGATATCGAAGCTGTGGAGCGGCTGACGGTTCTCGAGGCTCCAGAGGGGCATCTGCTCCTTCCGGATCTCGGCCTCCATGTCCTCCCAGGGGGCGTAGCAGCGCTCGGCGGCCACATCGGGGATGCGGTTGAGGATGTCGTAGAGGATACCGATGCCCATGTTCGACATACCGATGTCGTAGGCGTCGGGGAAGCAGAGGGCGAAGCGAACGTTCACTTCGCGCCAGTCCTTGGTGATGCTGTTCCACTCGCCGCCGGTGTAGCGGGCGGGCTTGGAGACGCGGGCGAAGAGGGCATCGATCGAAGTGGTCACAGCGCTACGTCCTTGGGCCGGGGCGGCGGCCGTTCCTGTACACTGTTTCATGGAATGACTGCCGTTGCCACCTCTACGGGAATTCTGACTCCAGACGACCTCCTGGGACTGCCGGACCTCGGCCGCTACGAGGCGTTGATCGATGGCGAGCTGAAGGAGCGTCGCATGAGCGTTGAATCGAGCCACACGGCATTCGGGTTAACGGAGAGATTCGCTCTCATTTGAAGCAAACGAACCTCGGTTGGGGATTCCAGGCTGACTGCGGACTCCAGATCTTCCCCTGGAAGCCCGAGAAGCTCCGCTTCGCCGACGGCGGCTTCTACCGGAAGGACCGGGGCCCCCGTCCTGGACATAGCCATCTGAAGTTCGCTCCAGACCTGGTGGTAGAAGTGGTTTCGCCGGGCGACGACGCGGAAGAGATGGACACGAAAATCGACGACTATCTCCGGGCCGGCGTCCTGATGGTCTGGGTTGGCTTCCCGTTAACATCATCGTCTTCCAGCCGAACGGCGTGACGGCGCGGCTCGGGCCGAAGGACGCGCTGACCGGTGGCGAGGTCCTCCCCCGGTGCAGCGTGCTGGTCGAGGATTTGTTCCTGGCCGTGGAGGCCGAACAGGGTTCGTAAGGGCGTGGCCTGGCGGTGAACCCAAGATGGCATGGCGCTCCGAGTCTGGCGAAGATAGAATGCCGCATCCGAGCCAAGGATACGACGATGCAGTGGGAATATAGGACGCTGGTGCTGACCGGCGGGTTCCTGGGCCGCCACAAAGAGGAGTTGGACCGAGGAGCGTTCGACCGAAGTCTCGCCTCCCTTGGTGACGAAGGTTTCGAACTGTGCTGGACGTTGATGGAGCAACAGCTTCAGAAGGAGAAGGACGGACACGTTCTAATTTTTAAGCGTCCGAAGCCGTAAAGGGCTTCGAACCGGACCGGCTTCCGGCGTCACTTCTCCTACACGCTGGCGGCTGGTACGTTCGCGGCATGCAGGTCGATGCGGTGATCGTGGCGGCGGGCTCTTCTTCGCGGTTCGGCGGCGACAAGCTGACGGCGGACCTTTGCGGGCGGCCAGTGCTCGGCTGGACCCTGGCGGCGTTCGAGGCGGCACCGTCGATCGCGGGGATCGTGCTCGTCACTGGCGCGGAACGGCTCGACGAACTGACGGCCATCGCGAAAACTTGGGCGACGGCGAAGTTCCGCGTCGCCGTCGCCGGTGGCGCCCGACGGCGTGACAGCGTGGAAGCCGGGCTTCGTGCCTGCAACAGCCGTTATGTCGCGATTCAAGATGGGGCGCGGCCGCTGATCACGCCCGCCCTGATCGAACGGGTGGTCCTCGGCGCGGAGGGCGACTACGGCGCCATCGCCGCCATCCCCGTGACGGACACCATCAAGGAGGTCGACCGCGACCGGATCGTCGACCATCCCGAGCGATCGCGTCTCTGGGCGGCCCAGACGCCCCAGGTCGTCCTCCGCCAGGCCTGGCTGGACGCCGCGAAGGCGAGCGACAACGACGAGACCGACGACGCGGCGATGCTCGCCCGGCTTGGCCTGGAGTGCGTGGTCGTAGAAGGCTCGCCGGAGAACATCAAGGTCACGCGGCCGCTCGACCTCCAGGTCGCGGCGGCGATCCTGGCGCTCAGAGGGAACGAAGAATGATCCGTGTGGGGATGGGCGAAGACATTCACCGCGTGGACGATGGCCGCACGCTGGTCCTGGGTGGGGTGATCATCGAAGAAGGGCCGGGCCTCGCCGGTCACAGCGACGCCGATGTGCTGCTGCACGCGATTACGGACGCCGTGTTGGGGGCGGCGGCGCTCGGCGACATCGGCCGGTACTTCCCACCGCACGACCCACGCTACGCCCACGCTGATAGCGCCGACTTCCTGCGGAAGGCCCTGCAGCTCGCCCGCGAGACCGGGTGGGAAGTGGGGAACATCGATAGCACGGTGCGGACGGAGCGTCCGAAGCTGAAGCCGTACATCGAACACATGCGTGAGCGAATCGCCGAAATCTGCGGCGTCTCGGCAGGCCAGGTAAGCGTGAAAGCGAAGACTTCGGAAGGCCTGGACGCCGTTGGGCATGGCGAAGCGATGTTCGCCACCGCGGTCGTGCTCCTGGAGCGCCCCTAACTGAGGCTGACAGCCTCTTCTTCCGCACTGAGTCCAAGCTGCTGTTGCGCGCGCTCGAAGCTCCCGCGGCCGCCCTCCAACAACCGGGCCACGAGCCTGGTGGCGGCCGGTGATAGGCCGCGGAACGATGTGTGGAGGACGACGCTGCTCCACGATCGCTCGGCGTGGACGCAATCGGAGGGTAGCGTCACGAGCCCGGCGGCCGTCTCGATCTGCAGGTCGAACGTATCGTCGCCACTCCACGCCGGCACATGAACGGCCGCGCCCTGCTCGGAGATGTCGAGGACGTTGGCCGGCAGCGCTGGCTGGTTTCGCACCCGCACCCAGCCAAGGGTATAGGCCGGGTAGCGAGGGCCAGCGCGCTTGTCGCGGGTGATCCGCCACGGCGTGAGGAGTCGCAGCTCCCATGCGCCGCCGCCTGCGGGAGCGACGGACACGTGGGCGTGGCGCTGATCCGCACCGTCTCCAACAAGCGCCACAGCCGAGGTGGGCATGGTTTTCGCGTCCCGCACGAGAACGCGGACACGCCGGTCATCGGCGAGGATGACACGCGCGTCGATGACGGCGCCACCTTCCCGCGGTCCGGTGAGGACGCCAAGCCGATCACCGGGTGAGAGCGGAGCAGTCATGGCATGAGTGTCGGCAGCACGGCGATGGTTGCGTAGCGATCGCAGCCCGGTTCGGTCGCCACGCCAGCCGCCAACCAGACCGCGAAGTTGATTGCTACGATTCGCCGTGCCTATACTCTGAGAACATTAAGAAAGGAGGTCAGGCCATGTGCAACCCGATGAGCAACCGACCCCGATTCGCCAGTGGACCTGGCCGCATTCTGCCCAGACGCTGACGCCTCGCATGTGACGTCGTTCAGCGCCGTGGCCATCCGCTCCACGGCGTTTCCATTTCCGGTGTTATCCCCGGAGTTGAGAGCCTGGAGTGCTTCCTCAAACACCAGGACACCGGGAGGGAACATGGGTTCCGTACAAGCGACCGCCGCACCAGAGGCCCAGAGCGAACGTGAGAGCGGTCAAGACACCGCCCTTCTCGTTCGGGCTGCCACGAAGACCTTCACATCGGGAAGACCTGTGCTCAAGCGGCTCGTCGGCCGAGCAGGGCCGGGAAAACGGGTGGTCGCCGTCGATGATGTGGGGTTCGCCGTGGCGCGTGGCGAGATCTTCGGCATCCTCGGACCGAATGGCACCGGGAAGAGCACGCTCATCCGCCTCGTCTCCACACTCCTCACGCCGGACTCCGGCGAGATCCAGGTCTTCGGCCACGACGTCATCAAGGACGCGCCTGTGGTGAAGCGGCTGATCAACCGCGTCTCGGTCGAGCCATCGTTCTTCAAGAAGCTCTCGCCGATGGAGAATCTGCTCTATGGCGCGCGGCTCTACGATGTCGATAGCTCCGTTGCCCGCACCCGCGCAGTCGAGATCCTGACCCGACTGGGCATCGACGCCCACTCCATCTGGTCACCGATGGAGGACATGTCACGCGGGATGCAGCAGAAGGTCGCGATCGCGCGGGCGTTCCTCTCTTCGCCCATGCTCTTGCTCCTGGACGAGCCGACGACCGGCCTTGA
>CAZQCR010000237.1:0-4865 GCA_964591745.1 uncultured Anaerolineaceae bacterium | reverse complement strand
GGGCGCTGGCTTCGTTCGGTGATGGCGGACGGCTGCTCGAACGGCTCGTGACGAACGCCCACCACGTAGAGGTCCAGGTGTTGGCCGATGCTCACGGCCACCTGCTGCACCTCGGCGAGCGCGACTGCTCGGTGCAGCGGCGCCGCCAGAAGCTGATCGAAGAGTCACCCAGCCCCGTCGTCGATGCCGCACTGCGTGCCCGCCTCACGGGAGCCGCCCTGGCCATCGTCCGGGCTACGGGCTATGTGAACGCGGGCACGGTCGAATTCCTCGTCGGCGAACCGGACGCACGGGGCGAGCGGCCCTTCTACTTCCTTGAGGTGAACCCGCGCCTCCAGGTGGAACACCCCGTGACCGAGATGGTCACGGGTCTCGACCTCGTTGAGCTTCAGCTGCGCGTCGCGGCCGGCGAACCACTGCCCTTTACCCAGGAGGACGTGACGTTCTCCGGCCACGCCATAGAGCTTCGCGTGAACGCCGAAGACCCGTGGGACGGCTTCCGGCCTTCCAGCGGCCGAATCTCCCGTTCCCGCCTGGCCGACGACAGCGCGGGACCGGGCTCCGCCTCCCGCGCCGACCTCGGGTACGAGGGCGGAGACACCGTGCCGGGCCACTACGATTCGCTCGTGGCGAAGCTTGTGAGCCACGCCGCGGACCGCGCCGGCGCCCTCGATCTCGCGTCCCGCTGGCCTATCGATGGCCTCCTCGGCATCAGGAGCAACCTGGGTCTCTTGCGAGCCGTCGTCACGAGTCCCGAGTTCGCTTCGGGACGTCACCACATCTCCTGGCTCGAGCCCCGGCTGGCGGAGCTGGAGGCGTCGGCCGAAACGCCCGCGTCGCTGTGGCTCGTCGCCGCCGTGGCCGCCTCGCCGCGGGGCGCCGCCTGGATGGGCGCTGGGGCGGCGCCCGTCTGGCTCGATGATGGCCAGCTGACCCGGTGTGTGCAGGTCCGCTGGGATGGCGAACGTCACGGCCGGGTCGGGTCCGGCGAATCCATGGTGCCGTTTCGCCTTCGCGCCCCCGGTGCCGAGAACGCGCGAGTGCAGCTCTCGGTGGGGGAGTGGACCGGCGCCCTGCCCGTGGTGGAGCGAGACGCGCCCGGACGCGTCCAGGCGGTGCTCGTTCACGGGGCGACGTTGATGCTGGTGGCGCCGCCGCCGCTCCCCCGCCGCGCGAGCGTGGCCACGGCCGGAGCAATGACGATCGTCGCGCCCCTCCCCGGCACGATCGCCGGCCTGCCCGTCTCCGTCGGCGATGTTGTCGAGCCCGGCCAACTGCTCTGCCTGCTCGAGGCAATGAAGATGGAGCACCGGGTTACGGCGACCGCCGCGGGCACGGTCTCTCGAATCGCCGTCGCCGTGGGAGCCGTCGTGCGCGAAGGCGATCTGCTCGTCGAACTGGCCTGACGGGCCTTTACCGAGGGTGATCACGCGCCATCAGTCGCTCCAGGTTCATCAAATGATTGGATTGGTGCTATTGACTTCACTTGCTCCGATCGTATACTCCCGACAACCCACTCTGGGCATGGACCATAGACGCCGCGAATGGGTTACACAGGAGGTGGGAGACAATGTCTGAAGATTCGAACTATTGGCTGCGGATGCAGCGAAGCCGCGTAGGACGCCGCCGATTCCTCGGCGGGGCGGCCGCCACGGGCCTGGGCGCTGCCGCTCTTGGCCTCGTCGGCTGCGGCGATGACGATGCCGATCCCTCGCCGACGGGCACGACGGCCTCCGGCACAACGGCGGCCCCAGCGGCGACGACAGCGGCCCCGACGACGCCAGCCGTGACGAAACAGAAGGGTGGCACCTTCCGGGCGACCAGCGCGAACAACACCTGGGACACCTTCGACGGCGACCGCAGCCGGTTCACGCCGGTCGCCTATTTGATAGGCTTGACGAACCAGAACATCGTCCAGTGGAAGACGTACCAGTCAGCCCAGCTCGAAGGCGGGCTGGCATCGAAGTGGGAGCAACCCGACAAGCAGACGCTCGTCCTCACGCTCCGCGAGAACTCGTTCTGGCAGAACAAGCCGCCAGTCAACGGACGGGCCGCGACGGCCGACGACATCGCCTCGTTTATCAAGCGGAACAAGGCGAGCACGACGACGGATGGGACGAAGGACACCAACTTCTACCGTGCCTCGGCGTACGCAAACGTGGATTCGGTGACGGTGACGGACCCGAAGACGGTGACCGTGAAGTTCGCGAAGCCAGACCCGTTCCTCTTGAACGTGATGGCCGCGTCGTATGCCAAGGTCCAGGCGCCGGAGGCGATCAAGGCCTTCGAGAAGGACTACAGCCAGCTGAAGGCGGAGCACGTGATCGGCACGGGCGCCTTCGTCCTCAAGGACTTCGCGGCCGAGGGCAAGTCGAAGTGGGAGCGGTTCGATAAGTTCTACGCCGGCACGAACTTCGATGGGGTCGAGTGGTTCCCGCTGTTCACCGACCAGACGGCCCAGCAGGTCGCGTTCGAGAACAAGCAGATCGACATCTTCTCGCCGACCCAGATAAAGGTCGTTGAGGACCTGAACAACCGGATGAAGGGGAAGATCACGCACACCAAGGTGTTCGTCGCCAACCCGCAGGCTGGGACCTATTCCGCCGGTGGGCCACCGTGGAACGACCCCAAGAAGATCGGCGCGATCTTCATGGCGTTGGACCGGCGGGCGATGATTACGTCTGTCTTCCAGAGCCAGGCGGCGCTGACGGGAAATACGATCCCGCCGCAGGCTGCCTTCGGCATGACCGAAAAGGAACTCATCACCTTCCCCGGCTACAAGGAAGACCGCGCCGCCGAGGAGAAGGAAGCGAGGGCGATGTGGGACGCCGCGGGCGGACCGGCCCTCGGTGACATCACGGTCGATATCCCAGACATCTGGGAAGGCCTCTATTCCGGTGGCGCCGCCGTCATCACGAACCAGCTGAAGAAGGTCCTGGGCAACAACTTCGTCGCCAAGGTCGAGAACTACACGACGATCTCGACGAAGGTGACGGGGGCCAAGTACGGGAACGGCAACAACAACATCTGGTACGGCTGGATCTCGGATATCCAGGATGTCGATCCGTCGCTCTCGAACTACCTCCTCTACAACTCCACGCAGCCGCAGTGGGCGCAGTTCCAGGTGAAGAGCGACAAGCTCGACGCTCTCACCAAGCAGGGATCAGAGGAGTTCGACGTGACCAAGCGCAAGGAGATCGGCAAGGATGTCGATCGCGAATTGGCCCGAAACTTCGGCGCCGGTATTCCGTATACCTGCGACACGATCGGGAACGTGCTCACCTGGAACTACGTCAAGTTCTCGGAGGTTTCCACCTTCATCACAACGCACGCCTACGGGCGCGACTGGTACTTCGACCAGAAGGACGCGACCTGGGCTGGCCGCCCTGCCTAGAACCATCGACCTCCCGGAGGGCCGGCGCCGCGTGGCCCGGCCTCCGGAGTGCCGGGGACCCAGCGGGCGCCCGGGCGACGAAAGCCCCCCGTCCGGGCTATGGCAGCCCATCCCAGCGATTGACTGGGCTGTGGCTGCTCGTATACTCCGCCAATCCGGGAACGGCTCGCCTTCGTATAGAAGAGTGGGCCATCGAGCCCGGAACAACTAAGGGGGAAACGGGTCTTCATGACTGAAGAGAAGAACTACTGGATGCGCCGTGTTCAGAGCGGCCAGCTTTCGCGCCGGCGCTTCGTCGGCGGCGCGGCCGCTGCGGGTGTCGGCGCCGCCGCCTTCGGCCTCGTTGGCTGCGGCGACGACGACGACGGTGGCACTACCGCCACGGGCACGACGGCTTCCGGCACCACGGCGGCGGCATCGGCGACGACAGCCGCAGCGACGACGCCAGCAAGTTCGGTGCAGAAGGGTGGCACGTACCGCGTCACCAGCGCCAACAATACGTGGGACACCTTCGACGCGGACCGCAGCCGGTTCACGCCGGTGTCCGCCCTCGTTGGCCTCACCAACCTCGGCATCGTCCAGTGGAAGAGCTTCGCCAACGCCATCATGGAAGGCGGATTCGCCTCCAAGTGGGAACAGCCCGACAAGCTGACGACGGTGTTTACGCTCCGCGACGGCATGACCTGGCAGAACAAGGCGCCAGTCAACGGCCGCGCCGCGACCGCCGACGACATCGCCAGCTTCATCAAGCGCAACAAGGAAAGCAAGACGCTCGATGGCACGGCGGACACCAACTTCTACCGCGCCACGCAGTACGCGAACGTCGAATCGGTAGCGGTCACGGATGCCAAGACGGTCACCGTGAAGTTCTCCAAGCCCGATCCGTTCTTCCTGAACACCCTCGCCGGCTCGTACGCGAAGGTCCAGGCGCCGGATGCGATCAAGGCCTTCGAGAAGGACTACAGCCAGCTCAAGGCCGAGCATGCCATCGGCACCGGCGCATTCACCGTGAAGGAGTTCGCGGCCGAGGGTAAGTCGAGGTTCGAACGCTTCGACAAGTACTACGCAGGCACGAACTTCGACGCGATCGAGTGGTTCCCGCTGTTCACCGACCAGACGGCCCAACAGGTCGCCTTCGAGAACAAGCAGCTTGACCTCTTCGCCCCGACCCAGGTCAAGGTGCTCGAGGACCTGAATAAGCGATTCGCTGGAAAGATCACGCACACGAAGTCGTTCTCGGCGAACCCCCAGGCTGGCACCTACGCAGCTGGTGGGCCACCGTGGAACGACCCCAAGAAGATCGGCGCAATCTTCATGGCGCTCGACCGGCGATCGGTTATCACCTCGCTGCTCCAGGGACAGGCGTCGCTTTCGGGCAACGTTCCGCCGCCCCAGGCCGCCTTCGGCATCAATGAGAAGGAACTCATCACCTTCCCCGGCTACAAGGAAGACCGCGCCGCCGAGGAGAAGG
>CAZQCR010000236.1:0-4893 GCA_964591745.1 uncultured Anaerolineaceae bacterium | reverse complement strand
GTGATGAGCCTGATGATGATGACGTTCGGGCTCACGCCGCTCGGCACCGTCCCGGTGAGTGCCGCCGCACAGGCCTTCGGGGCGCCGGCGGCGGTGGCGGGGGCCTCCGTGTTGACGGCGCTGCTCGCGATCGTGTTCCTCGCCCTCAACCGCTCGTTGCGGAACATCGACGGGGTGGCGGCCGAGATGGAGGCGCGGGAGCGAGAGCAGCCGCGGCTCCGGCCCGAACCGACGGCGGCACGTTAGGAATCGGGCGCGACGACCCTCAAGGCCGGGAAGTAGGTGCGGTAGCGCCGGGCGTCCCTCGTCACGAGGGTGTAGCCCTGGACGAGGGCGTGGGCGCCGATGAAGAAGTCGTTGAGAGGTGATGTTCGGGGGCCGCCGCGGCGGCGATAGTCGCGAAAAGCCTGGCCCGCGAGGAAAGCGGCATCCCAGGGCAATTCCTCAAGCCGAACATGGCCTGCGGCAAGGAACGTCCGGATGTCTTCGACTCTGGAGAACGGCGGGCTGACCTCGGCGAAGATGACCTGGTTGATGACAACCGGCCCTCGTCGCTCGCAAGCGTTCAGAACGGACTCAGACCATGGCGACCAACGGGGATCTTCGGTGATGACGTCGAGCAGAATGTTGCTGTCGGGCATGAATCCGGTCGCATCATTGCCCAGGTCTAAAGACGCGAATTCGGTACTCATTTCGTCGCGACGGGTTCGTGGTCACTTCCCCGCATCAACTCCATGATTTGGTCGGTCGTCAGCCGGTGTGTCACGCGAGTTCGGGCCTTGCGCAACGCGCGCACGAGGTCCCCTGGCTGGCCGGGCGGCACGGGGCAAAGGCGAAGAAGCGGCCCGCGGTCGCCCTCCACGAACTCAACGTCTGCCCCCGGCCCAATCCCATACTTCCGCCGCAGTTCGATCGGAATCGTGACCTGGCCCTTGCTGGTGACGCGCATTGGCTCGGCTCCCGGTAAGCGTACGGCCAGTGTAGCTCTTCCCCGCGGGCCTTTCGAGCGGACTGGCCCGTCGTCAGGACGACCCTGGCGCCATGACCTCGATCGTGGGGAAGCAGGTGCGGTAGCTACAGGCGTCGCGATATTCCCTGGAGCGGGTCGGCGCCGGGCGTGCGAAGCGTCCTTGCCACGAGCATCCCGCAAGCACCCAGCAGGACGAACACCAGGACCGCCACTACGAACGCGGCAACCTGAACAAGGGGCCCAAAGGCCAGGTCCGAATCTCCCTCGGTACAGACGAGGGGAGACGCCACGAACGTCACCGCGCTGATGCCGAGCCCGAACGTGGCCCCGGCTAGCGAAGGGATGAAGAGCCCGCAGATCGTCCCGCAGACAATCGGCGAAACCACCAGTGCGAGCCACCACCAGAGCGGCCCCTCCATGGGGCAGACCGCCGCCAGCGAGGCAATGGCCGCGAGCACCGCCGAGCCTCCGGCGGCTACGACCGCCTTCAGGCTGGTGACGCGCATCGCCCGGCTCCCGGTGAGAGTACGGCCAGTGTAGCTCTTCGCGGCGGGCCTCTTCGCGCGCCCCCGGGTACTGACGCCGGGCTCCCGGAGGAGGCATAATCCGCCCGCTATGACCGACTACCTCGACATCCTGACCTTCAAGAAGGATCGCCACGCGATCATCCAGCTCAACCGCCCCGAAAAGATGAACGCGCTCAGCCATAACCTCCGCGCCGAGCTCTTCGACGCGCTCAAGGGCTTCGAAATGGACGACGACGTTCGCGTCATCATCCTGCGGGGCTCTGGCCGGGCCTGGAGTGCGGGCTACGACCTCTCCGGCATCTCGAAAATCCCGGACGGCGTGAACTACATCGACACGCGCAGCGGCCTGCCCAACGTAGGGCCGATCCACCCGGGCCAGGGCCAGTGGCCCCAGCACCTCCTCAGCGGCTACTGGCAGATCTGGGAGTGCACGAAGCCCGTTATCGCCCAGGTGCACGGCTACTGCCTGGCCGGCGGCACCGAATTGGCCACGATGTGCGACCTGATGTTCGTGGCCGAAGACGCGATCATCGGCTACCCGCCGGTGCGGGCTATGACCCCCGTCGATGTGATCTACCACCCCTGGCACATGCACCAGAAGAAGGCCCGGGAGCTCCTCTACACGGGCGACAGCGTGACCGGCAAGGAGGCTGTGGAGATTGGCTGGGCGAACCATGCCTACCCGGTCGATCAGCTTGCGGCGAAGACGGAGGCGTTCGCCGAACGGATCGCGAACGTCGATGGCCCGATGTTGCAGATGACCAAGCGCCAGGTGAACCGTGTCTACGAGATCATGGGCATGCGCACCTCGATGCAGGTAGGTGGCGACCTTCAGACGCTCGGCGCGATGCGGCCCGGCGGTGGCGAGTTCGGCAAGATCGCCCGCGAGAAGGGCTTGAAGGCGGCGTTGGACTGGCGCGATAGCCCGTTCGGGGACTACGGCAGCGCCCCGGCGAGCGCGGTGAAGCCCTCCGCCGCCCCGTGGTAGAAGCGGCCGCCAACGGGCCGTGGGGCCCCGACTTCGATTCGCGGAAGCGCTGGTTCGACGCGTTCCCGCTCCATCGCCAGCTTGGGCTGACGCTGGAGGAGCAACGCCCTGGGTACGCCCGCTGCCTCCTCACGACATCCGCGTTCACGCTTGGAGGGGTGGGCGGGAGCGTGCACGGCGGCATCCTCGCGGCGGTCGTCGATTGCGCCATGCTGGCCTCCCTCGGTGGACTCTTTGGCGAGGACGAGCAGCCTTCGGGGACGGCGGACCTGAACATCACCTACATGCGCCCCGCCCTGGGCGAACGCGTGTACGCCGAGGCCAACGTGATCAAGAAGGGCCGAAGCCTCGCCGTCACCGAAGTAACGATCACGGACGCGCAGGGCCGGCTCTGCGCCAAGGGGCGGACGCTCTACGCCATCCGGGCGAAAGGTTGATGGGTTAGCCGCCGCCCGGTTCCGGCGCCGGGTCCGCTTCGGCGGGATTGCCGTCGAACGTCTCGTCAACGCGGTGGAGCATCTTCTGGGCGAGCCGGATGACGAGGGAGAGGTCCTGGGCGCCATCGAAGCTCGTCTGGATCACGCCGTGGACGATGCGCCCCGTGCGGAAGCAGACGACCGTATCCACGGAGCGCCCGACGCTATCGTCGATGGTCACGATTGAAAAGCCCGTCGCTTCGTCACCGATCCGTGGGACCGAGAACTCTTCGATCGCATCCTCTTCGTTCAGGAGAAGGCCGCAGAGCTCCTGGCCGGTCACGGAGTCGCGGGCGCTCTCTTCGGAATCGTAGAGTGTGGACTGGGCGGTCAGCCGGAGGCCGGCCCCGAAGCGCGCGGATTTCGCCTCCGTCCAGCCGAAGAGCGAGACGAAGTTGCGAATCCGGCCCGTGCTTTCCACCTGCTTCAACAGGCGCGCGACCTCGACGTCGTCCTCGATATCCTCGGCCTTGGCCTGAGCCCACTCGCTGTTATCGAAAGTCTGGGCGGCACGCAGGGCCATACCGGCGGGGACATCGCTCTGGCGTAGCGTCATATAGTCCAGCACGTAGTCATCGTCGCCGCGGTTGGAAGGGAACGTCCGCGCTTCGTCACGCTGGATGAAGGCGAACAGGCCGACGACGAGCCCGGCGAGAACCATGATCATCAGACCGAGGATGGGCATGATGGCCGCTCCACCGCCACCGTTCGGTGGGGGTGCACTCGTATGTGAGGCTGTCACCCCGGGCGGGTGTGCGGTGTTGGCTTCGACACGGTCGTCGTCGCTGGCGACGGGCTCCTGTTCGTCCTCGGTCATGGTTCTCTCCGCGGCCCCGCATCGTGCGGGCCGGGCAATCGTACGGCAGAGTATGAATACCCGTGTACCGCCGGGGGCCGTATCCTTGCCCGCACCTTGATTGGAGGATTCCCCATGCCGCTTTCCGCCGACGACCACGTTCAGATCCAGCAGCTCTACGCCCGCTACAACCACGCGATCGACGCCGGCAAGGCCGACGCCTGGGCCGCCACGTTCACCGCCGATGGCACGTTCGATTCCGGCCAGGGCAAGTTCGCCGGTACCGAACAGCTCGCCGGGTTCGCCAACGGCTTTCACGGCCAGATGAAGGGCAAGGCCCGCCACTGGACGAACAACCTCGTTGTCGATGGTGATGGCGGCAGCGCAACCGGCAGCTGCTACCTTCTGCTGAACCTCGGCCAGGAGCCGGGCAAGCCGCCGACCACCCTGATCGCCGGGATCTACAACGATACGCTGGCCAGGAGCGGTGGCGACTGGAAGTTCACCAGCCGCGCCGTCAAGCCCGATTAGGCGTATGCAATCACGGTTGGTGGCCGCCCTCGCCTCGTGAAATTCTTCGTTGTCCAGGCGCTGATCCTCGCGCTCGTGGTTCTGATGGTGTCGGCCTTCGTCTTCCGCTCCCGGCGGGCGCGGGACATCCTGCGCACGATGCGCAACGCGCTGCTGATCTACATCGCGTTGATTTTCGCGCTCGGCATTGTCACCCTCATCCGCCGGAACCTGTGAGACGCCCATGCGCGTGCTGATTGCGCCCCAGGAGTTCAAGGGCAGCCTCTCGGCGGCTGACGCTGCCCGCGCCATCGCCGATGGCCTTCGCCGAGCGCAGCCCGACTGGCAGCTCGACCTCCTGCCGATGTCCGATGGCGGCCCCGGCTTCATCGACGCGATGCGCGCAGCAGGGCGGAACGACATGGCCGCCGTCGCCGTCCAGGACGCCCTCGGGCGGCGGGTGCTGGCGCGCTACTTACTGACGCGCGAACCGCGCTTCGCCATCGTCGAAGCGGCCCAGGCGAACGGACTCCTCCATCTCCGGCCCCAAGAGCGAGACGCCCTCCACGCCGATACCTACGGCGTCGGCGAGATCCTCATCGAGGCTGTCCGGTCGGCCCCCGAGC
>CAZQCR010000235.1:0-4906 GCA_964591745.1 uncultured Anaerolineaceae bacterium | reverse complement strand
GGGCCGCTCAACTCCTACGCAACGCAGGCCAGCGCCGCCTTCTTCTTCCTCGGGTCGCACGCCGAGACCACCGTCTCGCTCGGGATTTCAAGCGCGGCAATCGACCGCTTTCTGGAGATCGCTAAGACCAAGGTGCCGAACGGCCAGACCGTGGCTCTACGCGATCGTTCGGTCGCCCATCACCACGTCGCGAAGGCGCGGGCTCTGGTCGATGCGAGCCGCGCCTCCCTCCACTCCGCCATGAACCGGATCTTCGAGGAAGCGCAGGCTGGCCCGCTACAGATGGAGACACGTATCTCAGGGGTGGGCGCCGCCTGCTTCGCGGCGGAGGCCTGCGCCGATGCTGTCAGGCTTATCCACGAGGCGGCCGGCACGTCGGGCGTCTTCCTGGATGACCGGCTGGAACGGCACTTCCGCGATGCTTTCACGCTTACCCAGCACACATCAAAATCCTACGCGCGCTACGAGGACACGGGAAAAGCGATGCTCGGACAGCCTGTCGATTGGCCCGCCTTCGTCCTCTGACTCCGGTGCCGCCGGATGGCATCCTGGCCGTCGAGCTCGTGGGCGGCTACGCCTCTACGGTGCCATCGCGGTGCGAACTCTCGCTCAGCGCGGCTCGCTCTCCAGGACCTGTTTGAGGCGGGGGAAGGCGCGGTCCAGGTTTGCCTGCGCCTGGCGAGCGAGCAGCGGCTGAAGGAGGCGGAGGAGCCGTCCGGGCCGCCCGGAAATGGCAAAGCGGACGCGCGTGCCACTCCCTTCGGGGGCGAGGTCGTAGGTCAGCGTGGTGGGGAACGGCCCCGCCGTGCTCTCGATGACCATTCGCACCGGCGGCTGGTGCTCGATCACGGCCCAGGCGTACTCGATGCCCCGGCCCATCGAGCGAAAGCGGGTCCGAACCGTCGTGCCAACGCCGATCGGCTCGGGCGAGGTGAGTTCTTCGCTGTCGACGCTCGGGTCCCAGCCCGGGCGGTTACGGGCGTCGGCGACGAATGCGAATACCTTGTCCTGGGGACGGTCGATGACGACGGTGACGCTCCTGCTGAACACGGCGGCCTTCTTTCACCCCGGCGAGCCTGCGTAACGAAGCGCGAGCCTCAGCCGGTGACATCAGCGACGGGTATCTTCACGTCCGGCAGCGCGGCCGGCGAAACGACGTCGCCACGGAGGTAGGTGCGCATTTCGGTGTAGGTACCATCCCGGGGCAGACGGTAGGCCTCGATGACGGCCGGCTCGCGTGTCACGATCCAGACCTCGGGGATGCCGGCGCGGGCGTACAGCGGCAGCTTGACCTCGCGGTCGAATTTGACGGTGGAGTCGGAGACTTCGACGACGAGGAGAACATCGCCGGGGCCGGGCGTCTGACTGCGGTAGTCGTCGTCCCGGAACGTGAGCAGCGCTATGTCCGGCTCCGGGGCGGACGAACTGCTGAGCACAATCGAACTCTGCACCTGGAGGGTGGCGGCCTCCCGGAGGCGCACCGCCAAACGCCTTGTCAGCGCGTTCACGCTACCCCTATGCCAGTCACCCGTTGGCGCCATTTCGAACAGCTCTCCCTCGATCAGCTCAATCGGGTCGTCTTCACAGAGGATGCCCGCACGCAGCATGCACTCGACGACTGCAACGGTGATGGGCCAGCGGCGAGGAGCAGATTCTAACGGGCTTTCGGGTCGGACCGGCGCGGACGTACTCATAACAACGCCTCCGAGGCGATCATAGCGGACAGCGGGCGGACGTGACGGCTACGCCAGGCCGGTGTTCGTGCCGCCATCAACGCCGATCGTCTTGCCCGTTATGTAGCTCGACGCTTCGGAGGAGAGGAAGAGGATGACGTTCGCGACCTCTTCTGGCTGGGCGATACGGCCGAGCGGGAGCATCTTCGCCTGCTGCTGGAGCCGTCCGGACTCGATCAGCGACTGGGTCATGGCGGTATCGATCGGGCCGGGGGCGACGGCGTTCACGCGGATGCCGCGCGGGCCAAGCTCGGCCGCGAAGCACTTCGTCAGCATGACGACGCCGACCTTCGAGACGCAGTAATCCGCGATCCCAGGCGAGGGGTTGAAGGCAGCGATCGAGGCGAAGTTGACGATCGTGCCGCCGTGGCCCTCGGCGATCATCTGCTTGGCGGCTTCCCGCGCCGAGATCATGACGCCGGTGAGGTTCACATCGAGAACCTTCTGCCAGCGGGCGGTGGACTTGGTCAGCATCGTAGCCTGCTCGGGATGGAGGAACGGGTCGGTGGCTTCGTCCTTCTCGATGAAGTTCGCGTAGGAGATGCCCGCCGCCGTGACCAGGGCATCGACACGGCCGAAGGTCTTCGCGGCGTGCTGGACCATGGCGACGATCTGGTCCTCGTTTGCGGTATCGGTGTGGATGAAGCTTGCCTTGCCGCCGAGGTCCTCGATCTGGGCGACGGTGCGCTGGCCGCCCTCATCCTGGATATCGGCGACGACAATCGCGGCGCCTTCGCGGGCGAAGAGGAGGCTGGTGGCCCGACCCATGCCGGATCCACCCCCGGTGACGATTGCGACCCTACCATCAAGTTGCCCGACCATGTGGATGCTCCTTGCGGGCGGCGGGCAGAACTGGCCAGCCGTCCAGTGTTTCCGGCATCCTACCGCGCGGACGGGGGCGCGGCCACAAGGCGGGTGGGACGCGGAGGCGCGGAGGTAGCGGAGGCTTCCCTACCGCACCGGGCGGAAGTAGGGCATGGCGATGCCGTCCGCGACATCGTCCCAGACGACTTCGACTGCGCCGTCTATCGCGACATTGTCCGGGTCGGCCTCGACAAGGAGGCTGGTCATCCGCGGGCCCTCGTCGAGGGTGATGGCGGCGATGATGTAGGGGACATCGGCCGCGAACTCGGGCGATTGGGCGCGTCGGGCGACGGTGTAGCTGTAGAGTCGCCCGCGGCCGCTCGCTTCGATCCATTCGACCTGGTTGGAGAGGCACTCCGGGCAGTGGGTCCGGGGGTAGTAGAAGACGTGGCCGCGATGGCAGCGCGGAAGGACGAGGCGATGTTGGCCGGTCGCATCCCAGAACGGCTGGGTTACGGGCGTGGGCTTCGGGATGATCGCTTCGCCGTTGCGGTACTTCGCCATCGCTACTCCCCCCGCAGGATGAGCGAGACCTGCTCGCTCATGATGCCGCCGTTGCCGTTGACGAAGATGGTGTCGCACTTCGCGAGCTGGCGAGCCTCGGCCCGGCCCGCTATCTGGAGGTAGGCCTCCGTGACGTGGGACATGCCGCCGGCGATGCCAGACTGACCGAAGCTGAGTTGGCCGCCGTGTGTGTTCATCGGGAAGTCACCCTTGTAGGTGAGGTCGTGGGCCTCGACGAAGCGGCCGGCCTCGCCCTTCGGGCAGAAGCCCGCGTCCTCGAGGGTGAGGAGGACGGTGATCGTGTAGCAGTCGTAGAGCGAGGCCATGTCGATCTCCGAGCGCTTCACGCCGGCCATCTCGAAGGCGCGGTCGGCGGCGGGTTTGATCGGCGAGTGGGTAAAGTCGGGCTCGTAGGTCACCGAACGGTGGGTCATGTACTCGCCAGCGCCGATAACGTAGGCCGGGCGGTTCTTCGCCTTGTGGACGTTGTCGCGATGGGTGACGACAACGGCGGCGCCGCCGAAGCAGGGCATGACGATCTCCAGCAGCTTGAGCGGGTCGACGATCATCGGCGAATTGAGCACGTCCTCGATCGAGATCGGCTGGCCGAAGAAGGCCGCTTTGGGGTGGGCCTGGGCGTTGAAGCGCTGGTCGGCGGCGATCTTCGCGAGCTGGCGGGGCGTGACCCCGAACTCGTGGTTGTAGCGGTTCGCGATCATCGCGTACCCGTAGCTGCCCTGCACGGCGCCGAAGGGGATCTCGAACTCGGCCTGGGGCGAGCCCCAGATGCCGCCGCCCCAGTCGCGGCGCACGGCCTCCGGGGAGACGGTGGGGTCCTGGGGGCTCATGAGCGTGTGGAGGATGCAGACGACGGTGTCACAGAGCCCGGCCTCGATCGCCATCGCAGCCCGGACGACGCTGGCCGCGCCGGTCGCGCCGCCGAGGTCGATCAGGTCGAAGAAGCGGGAGCCGACGCCGAGGTACTCGGTGATGGCGGAGGGGATGAGCATCCGCGCCTCCATCAGGTGGGAGGAAGTGGCGAGGCCGTCGATCTCGCGGGCGTCCATGCCGGCGTCCTCGATCGCCTGGCGGGCCAGCTCGGCGAACCCTTCGAGGCCCATCCAGAGCTTCTCCGGCCGCCGGCGTGGTGGCAGCTCCGCGACGCCAACGATGGCGGCGTCTCCCCGTAATCCGCGCATACGCTTCCCTCCAGGGTTCAGGAGAATCTCGCGGGAAGAGTACTTCAAGTGGGAGCAGCGCGCCCGGCAGGTGCTCCCGGTGCCGTAGTGGCGGGCGCGGGAAGGCACGTATACTTGGGCACATGAGCCTGTACCGCGTGTCCATCATCGCCCGGAACCCAAAGGACGAAGAGCGATTAACCTTGCCCCTTGAGGCCGTGGTGGACAGTGGCTCCGAACTCACATGGCTCCCCGCTGGCGCCCTGCGTGCAGCGGGGATCGAGGCAAGGCGTCGCCAGGTATTTATCACGGCCACGGGTGCCCGGGTCACGCGAGAGGTGGGCTACGCCATCCTCGCGGCGGAAGGCTTCGAGACGATCGACGAGGTCGTGTTCGGGGAGCCGGACGACCTCATCCTGCTCGGAGTGCGCACAATCGAGGGCTTCTCCGTGACAGTGGACTTCATCGGCCACCGGATGGTGGCACGGGCGGCGTTCGCGGCGTAGCTGCGCTCCACAACGCCAACGATTGCGGCATCCCCCCGCAGCGCTCCTTCTGTTGCGGGGCGGACTATAGCAGGCTGAGGGCGAGTCGCTAAATGAGGAGGGCTATCGAAGCGTGGCTCAG
>CAZQCR010000234.1:0-4936 GCA_964591745.1 uncultured Anaerolineaceae bacterium | reverse complement strand
CTGATGGGACAGGCTTTGCGACGCCAGGACGATGCTCTCGCGGCGGAGAGCGGCGTGCCCGCCCTGCGTGATTCGATGGAGAGCCTGATCCTGGAGACGAGCCGGGCTGCGGAGTGTCTCCGCGGCCTCGCTGAAGCAAGGTCAGCGATCGGGCAGATCTCGGAGAGTGCCCGTCATGAACTCGCCGCGCTGGAGGCCCCCGAGGGTGCCGCCAGGCAGGCCGCGGAACTGGAAGCCGCCAGGGCCGGCCTCGAACACTTGCGTGGGCCTGGCTCACGCTGGTCCCAAGTCCTGGCCGACGTGCTCGCCGACACCAGCGGCGAGGCCGACCACCAGTTCCGCCTCGCCCTCCGCACCCTTGGCCGCGAGATCGACGCCGCACTCGATAAGATGGACCCTGGCAAGGAGTGGGATGCCCTTGCCCAGATGGTCCGCGCTCGGGTGGGTGCCGCGGTTGATGCTTTGTTCGAGCAAGTCGAGACTGGCGCGCGTCAAGCAGAGCAGGCCGTGCTCGAATGGCTCAGGACGAGCGAGGGGCTGGAGCTAACGAACGGCGGCCCGGGAACCGTGACCGCGCTCGCTGATTGGGCGCCGGTGCCCATCGAACGCCCCGGATATTCGGCCTACGCGGGGACATTGTTTACGGGCCTACGTGGGGGCCAGGGCGGCATCTTCACCATCGGTATGGTCGCTGGCCTTGCGGGCATAACGTTGACGACCGCGGCGACGGCGGGCATCGGCCTGGTGTTCGGCGGTAAGCAGATTCTCGATGAGCGAAAGCGCCAGCTGCAGGGACGTCGCCAGGCGGCTCGCACACACGCAAAGCAGTTCCTGGACGACATCCAGTTCGAAACCAACAAACGCGTGAGGGACTTCTCGCGTGACCTCCAGCGCCAACTGCGGGACGGCTTCCTGGAGCTAGTGGCGACGCGGCAGCGAACCTGTGCCGAGAGCCTTGCCGCAGTTCAGGCGGCGATGCAGCAGGACGCTTCAGCTCGGGCGGCCGCCGTCGCCTCGATGCGCGAGCGCCTCGAACAGTTGCGGGCATTGGAGACCCGCGCATCCGAACTGGAAGCCGCGCTGTGACGCTCCGCGAAGACCTTCGATCGCTGCTTGCTGATGCCTCGTCGGCCGTTTCTCCCGAGCACGTTGAAACGCTTCGTGGTCTGGCTCGAAAGTTGGATGGTCCACTCCACGTAGCGGTTGCGGGGCGCATTAAGGCCGGGAAGTCCACGTTGCTCAACGCCCTTATCGGCGAGCGGCTAGCGCCCACCGATGCCGGCGAGTGCACGCGCATCGTCACCTGGTACGAGCACGCGAGCGAATACTCGGTATCAGCGGACATAGATGGCGGCAAGCGACACGAACTGTCCTTCCGCCGCGCAAGCGATGGCCAACTCGTGATCGACCTGGGAGGGCTGAAGCCCGAGGCCGTCGTCCGTCTCGTCGTCGGCTGGCCCTCGGCGTGGCTCCGGACCATGACGCTCATCGACACGCCAGGCCTGGACTCGCTCTCGGCGGATGGCGCCGCTCGGACGATGCGCGCTCTCGCCGGCGACCGTGGCCGGCGCCGGGAAGCGGACGCCGTCCTCTACCTGATGCGGCACGCGCATCGCTCCGACATCGCTTTCCTCGAGGCGTTCCAGGGCACGGAGACGGGACGAGGCACACCCGTAAACTCGATCGCTGTGCTTTCTCGCGCCGACGAGATCGGCGCCGCACGGTTGGACGCCCTGGAATCAGCCCGGCGGATAGCACAGCGCTACGCCGCGGACCCGCGCTTGCAGTCGCTCGCCGCGACTGTCGTGAGCGTCGCGGGCCTGTTGGCCGAGACTGCTGGAACGCTCGAAGAGCACGAGGCAGACGCGCTGCGCGTGCTCGCCCGCGAGGACGCAACGACGGCCGAATCGCTTCTCCTTTCAGTGGATCACTTCCGCCAGCCTGGCTTGGGGCCTTTGACGATCGAGATTCGCGAAGGCCTGCTTGATCGGCTGGGGTTGTTCGGCGTCCGCTTCGCCCTCCAGGCCTTCCACGCGGGCCAGTGGGCATCCGCGACCGACCTCGCCCGCCTGCTTTCGGCCCATTCTGGATTGCCGGCGCTGCGAGAGGCGATCGAGGGCCGCTTTGCGGCGCGCAGCCGGCAGCTCGTGAACCGCTCCGTGTTGCTCGAGCTATCAGGTCTGTCCGAGGCGGGCGCTCTTGGCGTTCCGATCGTCCGGCGCCTGGAGCAACTAGAGAGCGGCGCCCATGAATTCGCGGAGCTCGCCATGCTCGACCTCGCACTCTCGGGCGGGGCGGGGTTCTCACCCGCCGAGCGAATGGAGGCTGAGCGGGTCACCGGCCCCGGCAGTCCCGCGACGAGGGTGGGCTCTGACCATGGCTCCACCGCCGCCGATGTGCGGGCGGCAGCCATCGCCGGCGTTGCCCGCTGGCGCGAACGCTCCGCGGAGCCGCTGGCTACCCGTGCCACGGTGCTGTGTGCGGAGACTATGGCGCATTGTTACGAAGAGCTGCATGCCACCGCAGCCGGTTGAGGACCAGCCTTCGAGGTAGCACGACCTGGGAGGCTCGGGTGGGGCGGGGTTCAATACGATCTCATCATCTCGTGACGCCACCGACCGCATACGGCGCTCATCCGGCGCTGTTCAGCGCCCGGGAACGCACATAAGATAGGCTCCGAACAACGCGGACGGGACGTGGTGGTGGAAGGTGGATTCTCACACGACACGGAGCAGAAGAGGGCTGACGACTGGTTGCGGGTCGGGTCCGAGCCTCGTGGGCCGCGCCGCTGAATGGGCAACTCTCGAGGAGTGTGCCGCAGCGGCCGGTTCCGGCGATGGCACGCTCGTCTATCTCCACGGTGCGGCTGGGATCGGGAAGACCACGATGCTGCGGCAGGTCGTCAGCAGTGCGGGCGACCGAGGATGGCTGACGCTCGCGGCGGAATGCGCTCCGCAGGCCCAGGAGCTCGCTTTGTTCCCCATCCAAGGCATGGTGGATGCGCTTATCCGCAACCCGACCAATGTCCCGACCGCGTTGCGAAACGCGGCCGTGCGCCTCGCGCGCTGGGAACTGCAGCCAGTCGGGTCACCCGGTCGCAAACCTGACGCTACGTCACCCTCCAGTTGTTGGAGCGACTCATCGATGCGCTGGTTCTGTCCTCAAGACGCACTCCCCTCCTGCTCGCCATCGACGACCTCCAGTGGGCTGACGATCTCACGGTCCACTTCTTGCGACGTCTTGGGGCGCAGGTAGCGGGCGAGCACGTGCTCGTTGTAGCGGCGGCAAGGACCGACGCCCCGGCTCCGTCTGGATGGCGACTCGTCGAGCACAATGCGCTCTCCGGCCCGGCGGTACGGGTGGTGGAACTGGTGCCACTTTCGTGGACCGAAACCAGCGAACTTCTATCACTACGACTGGGCGGAAGCGATACACCTGACGTCGATCTTGTGACGCGGCTCTACCACTTGTCGCTGGGTTATCCACTTCACATCGAACAGGCGACGGAAGTCCTCAAGCAAGGCGGTGATCCGTTCGCCGGTAACGGCCGGTCAGACCTGGTCGCCTACCGGATCGAGCGCCTCTCGACATCCGCGCCTGCCGTGCTGTGGGCGGCCGCGAACATCGGGATGACGTTCAGCCTCCGGGCGCTGGGTTACTGCCTTGACGCTCCAGGGGAAACGTTCCTCGCGGTTCTGCGCGATGCGGTCCGTGAAGGCCTTCTCGTCGAAACCAGCGAGCCGGAACTCCTGTCGTTCGCACACCCCGTGATTCGCGAAGCATGTGCGGGGCAGCGCCTGCTGGCGGAGCGGAAAAGACTGCACTCCCGGCTGCTCCACTGGATGATCGACGGACAGGAACGGGTTACGCCAGCGACACTAGCGTTCCACGCCGAGGAGGCTGGCGAGTTCGCAATCTGCGCCCGGTTCGCCCGCGAGGCCGGCGAAGGCGCGCTCCGCTCGGGGGATAGCAGCGCTGCCGCGGACCATTTCGAACGAGCCCTCTCCGCTTTGGCTTCTGTCGGTTCTCCAGTGGATGCCGGCCTCCTTCGGGACGCGGCAGCCGCCTGCATCGGATCTGGACGAGCCATCCGCGCGTCCGAGCTGTACCGGTCTCTCGCGGCGCAACTTGAGGAAACGGATGTCCTCGCAGCCACAGAAGCGACCGCGCGCATGGTCCGGGCGAACGTCGATCCGGCGGGCGTTGAGGATCTCAGGGCCGCGATCGAGCGAATCCAGGGACGGGGCGATTCGGCCGAGCTCGCCTACGCGATGGCGACGCTCGTCCACGCCACCGCAGGCGGTCTCGTTCGCGGCGGCAAGACGATTTTTGCGGACTCGGAACGAGCGCTCGACCTGGCGTCCAGGATAGGCTCGTCGGAGTGCCTCGCCGTCGCGCTCCTCGCGCGCGGCCACCTGCTCGCCAACACCGTCGATTTCGAGGCGGGCTGCGCGCTCCTGGAACGTTCCCAGCGCGTGGCCGAGGAGAGCGGAGCGTACCGCGAACAGCACGCGGCCCTGGTCAACCTTGTCCTGCTCCGCATGAAAGCCGCACAGTGGGAGGCCGCCCGTGCGGCAGCCAGTGCTGGGGCTCGGACGGCGAACGCTCGCGGCGCCCACCGCCTCGCCGGCCAGTTCGTCGCCAAACTCGCTGACATTGCCCGGAACGAAGGCGAGTTCGAGATCGCGGCCGAACACGTTCGGCAAGCCCTCCTGCTCACGGACCGCGGCGATCTCCAATCCTACCGTGCGGCGCGCCTGGCGGCGGGCGCGCTCGCTGGCGATATGGCAGATTGGCAGTCGGTGGAGGTGGCCGCACAGCAAGCCATCGACGACGGCGGATGCCGCCGGGGCAACTTCGAGGTCATCGCTGAGCTGCCTCCTGACGTCGGGGGCCGCCATCCCGCCGGTGGGCCGGAGGGGAGCGTCCAGGTCCG
>CAZQCR010000233.1:0-4945 GCA_964591745.1 uncultured Anaerolineaceae bacterium | reverse complement strand
CCGCCCGTTGTCTGCGAAGCCGCCAAGCCCGTTGAAGAATTCGAGGTCCGGCAGGGACGGAGCGTCCTGCGGCTGGAGACCGGCACGAACGTGTCGGGGAGTGGGCGGGGGAGCTGCCCGAGCCTCGGTTACCCGGTCGAGCTGATCGGCAAGTCGCCCGCGCTGGCCGACGAGCACTACCCGCGCCACGGACGCGAGGAGCGCGCGTGTCTCTGTCGAAATGAGGTCAGCTCGGAGCACGAAGATGCGGCCTGCCGGTTCCGCCACTCCGACCATAGGTCGCGACTGGCTTGTGCCGGCAAGCGTCTGGAGCGCGACCTGAAGGTCTTGGACATAGCTGGACGCACGCTCGTTGAGGATTACGAGGTCGACGGCGAGTTGCTTCATGTGCCAGTACTCGTGTGCGTGCACGAGTTGGCGCGCGATGTCGAGATCCTCAGTGTCGGCGACGCGCAGCAGTACGATCGGCAGGTCCCCGGAGATGCCCAACATCCACAGGCCTGGCTGTCCTCCGGCGCCGCGCCGGATCGTGTCCGAGGATGGCCGCAGCGTCGGAGCAGCGTAAAGCAAGTGTCCGGCGAGGCGTTGGAACAGCACGGCTTCGCCCGGACCGATGCTGAGGTGACGAAGCTGGACCTGTGCCTGGGTCCAGCCGAGCGTCGCGGCCCGCTCGAAGGCGGTAGTGTCGCGATGCTTATCCACCAGTTCGAGCAGCGCTTCTCGCGAGGATGCGACCACTGTCCAGTAAGCGATATGCACGATTGCGCCGGGCGGAATCCGCAGGCGATAGCGCAGAGCGAAGACCGGGTCCAATACGGGGCCGACTGTGTTCGAGAGTCGCCGGCCATCGATCATTGCGATCGGTCTGTGAACATCGTATCCGCGACCGAGGAATCGAGCCCTGTCGGTCTCGAACTCCGGCTTGCCCACGGTTTCACCGGCGACGACGGCCAGGTGTGCGGCCCAAACCTCCGGCTCGTCCGGCGCGCGCCGTCGGCGGGTAGCCACGAGGGAGCCGATGGCGGCGAGATACTCCGTCTGGACAAACAGCTTGGAGAACGCCGGATGGGCACCGTCAGCAGCCTGCGGTGCCAGCACGAGTTCGGCATACGACGTGACCTCTATCTCCCGTACGTTGCTGCCGGAATTCGAAATCGAGACGCGCCGAACCTCGGAGTCGTCTTCGGCTGAGACGAACACCTCCAATGTGGTGGTCAATGTCCCGTCCCGTCGCGCAAACTCGGCGCGATCTTCGTTGAACACAACCTGGTAGTCGTCGGGCTCGGCGCCGCTCGGCTGAAAGCCTGCCGACCAAAAATCGCCGCTGCGGACATCTCGGAGGAACACGTACGAGCCCCCGTCGTCGCAGGTGGCGTCTTCGTGCCAGCGAGTCACCGCCAGACCGCGCCAGCGGCTGTAGCCTGAGCCAGCGGCCGTGAGCATCACCGTGTAACGGCCGTTCGAGAGCAGAACGATGGCGGGCGTCGCCTCGTGCGCGGACGCGAACCGCCGGCCGCGGAGCGGCTCGATCTCGGCGGTCCTGGCGACCAACTTGGACTCCGCTTCCCAGTGACGGCCCGACGCGACGTACCGAGGCGTGCGCTCGTGTAGGAGCAGCTCGGTCGCCAGGACCATGGGTTCAGCATGGAACCGTTCCCGCATCGCGCCATCCAACAAGGCATCGGCGATGGCGACAATCGTCATCCCCTGATGGTGTGCCATGAAGGCGCGAACTATCGCCACGCGTTCGCCCTCCGGGATGCGGGAAGGGGTGAAATCCAAAGCTTCGTAAAAGCCGTAACGGCCCCGCGCACCGGCGCGGGTGAGCCGTTCGAAATTGCGGACGGCTGCGCGCGGGTCGATCATCGTGGCGAGCCCGGTTGAGTACGGCGACACTACATGGTCGTCACTGAGGCCGCGCTTCAGTCCCAGGCCGGGGACTCCGAAGTTCGAGTACTGGTAGGTGAATTCCACGTCCCGAGCGTTATAGGCAGATTCCGAAAT
The DNA here is from genome assembly GCA_964591745.1 of uncultured Anaerolineaceae bacterium. Lineage (GTDB taxonomy): Bacteria > Chloroflexota > Dehalococcoidia > Tepidiformales > Tepidiformaceae > JANMTH01. The sequence goes on along the minus strand of CAZQCR010000233.1, from coordinate 2,941 downwards.
GCCCCAGGGCAAACCGAGCGTTGCTCCGTAGTCGATTTGGCGACGCACGATCAATCGGTTGGTCCCTTCGATCAGACTGTCGGTAGGCACGCGCATCACGAGGGATGGCATCAGATACTCGAACATCGATCCAGACCAGGAAATCAGCGCGGCTCCGTGCGCGATCGGGGTCGCGGCGCGCCCGAGGCGGAACCAGTGGCGCGCGGTGATGTCGCCCTTGGCAATGGCCATGAAGCTGGCCAGCCTCGCCTCGGAGGCCAGGAGGTCGTAGCAGTTCGGGTCGAGCGCTGCCTCGGGCACGGAGTAGCCAATCGAGAGCAGCTTGCGGTCGTGGTCGAGCAGAAAGCCGAACTCCATCGCCAATGCCATCGATCGAGCGGCCTGTTCGAGGGCCATGAGGCGTGCTTCGCCAGGGCCAGCTTCGTCCGTGTCCCAACCGAGATCGCGCCCGTGGCTTTCGATAGATCTTCGGGTCGCCTCAGCCCAAAACAGCATGTCCGCGCCGCTGCCATCGCCCCGTTCGACATCCAGTGCACGCACGATATCGGTCATGGTCTCGGCCGAGGCGGCAAGGCCCTGGAGCCGTTGCCCGATGACATCACCCTCGCTGGCCGCCCCCTGTAAGCCGGTAGCGAGCGACGCGAGCGCGTGGTCGAACTGGTGCCAGCCCACCGTCTGTGTTCGACGTCCATCGCGTAGTCGGTCTGCCTCATCACGGGTGAGATCAAGTGCATCTCCCACGCCGACAAGCCGCCGCGCATCCGCGATGGGCAGGCCGCGCCATTCCCGACAGGCATTGGCGAGCGCGATCAGGTGTCCGGCCAGGTTGCCGCTGTCGACAGATGAGATGTACTGGGGATCGAGCGGCCGCAGATCTCGGGTGTCGTACCAGTTGTAGAAGTGGCCACGGAAGCGCTCGAGGCCGCTCATGGTCGCGAGTGTGCTCTCCAGCCGCTCGATCGCCTCGACGGTTCCGATCCATCCGAAGTCGCGGGCGCTCACAACCGAGAGGAGATAGAGGCCGAGATTCGTCGGCGAGGTGCGATGGGCAAGCGCCGGCGGGTCCTCTTGGAAATTGTCTGGCGGAAGCATGTGGTCGTCTGGGACTACGAAGGTCTCGAAGTATCGCCACGTACGCCGGGCGATCAGCTCCAATGCACGGGTGTCCGCATCCGACAGCGAGTGCCGCTCCGCTATCACCGGAGACAGGCTCGCCCAGCGCGCTATCGCCGGCGACGCGATCCAGAGGGCTGCAAGCATCAACGCCAGGGGCCATGTCCCCTGGCCCGACAGCATCGCGACAGCCGCTGTCATTGCGCTGATGATGATCGCGCCAGCCATCCGGCGGTAGAGACCGCGGAAACTCAGCCGGGGATCGATTGTCGTCTGGGCCGCCGGGACCCATTCCAACAGATGTCGGCGGGTGATGAGCATCCGGATCACGGTTCGCGCGATGGCGTCGCCCATGAGCCATGCCTCGTGCGCGAGGAAAGCGGTTTGTAGGAACGACAGTTCCAGGGAGAGACGGAGATCGGCGCGGAGCGCTCGCAGCTGGCTGCGGACAGTGATCCCCGGGCGGCGTGACACGACGCTGCCGAGGATAGGGATCATGATCGGCATTGCGATCGTTGCGAGGACGAAGACGGTCCATGCAATTGCCGCGTTGAGCGGCAATGCCATGCCCGCCAGCAAAGCGACGATCGCTGCGGGTGCCGATAGGGTTCGTCGAAGATTGTCGAGCATCTTCCAGCGGCCGAGAGCCGGAATTGCGTCGCGCGCGCGGTCCGCACTGGAACTCGAACCTCGGCCGAGGATCCACGGCAAGAGCTGCCAGTCGCCGCGCGCCCAGCGATGCTGCCGCAAGGCGGCGACGTCGTAACGCGCTGGGAAATCCTCGACGACCTCAACATCAGAGGCGAGACCGGCGCGGGCGAACACGCCTTCAAACAGGTCGTGGCTAAGCATCGTCGAGTCGGGAACTCGGCCGGTGAGCGCCGCCTCAAACGCGTCGACATCGTAGATGCCTTTGCCCGAATAGGAGCCCTCGCCAAACAGATCTTGGTACACGTCGGAGATGGCGGAGGCATAGGGATCGATGCCGCTCGGGCTTGAGAAGACGCGCTGGAACAGCGAGCCTTCGCCGCCGATCGGCAGCGAGGGGGTGACCCGCGGCTGCAGCACGCCGTAGCCTTCGACGACCCTGCCTGCCACGGCATCAAAGCGCGGCCGGTTTAGCGGATGACCCATCTTCCCTATCAGCTGTCGGACTGTGTCCCGCGGCAACCTGGTGTCCGCGTCGAGTGTGATCACGTAGCGCACGTCCGCAGGAACGGGGGGCGGTTGGCCATCAGAGCTCAGGAAGGTGGTATCGGTCGCGCCGCGCAGGAGCCGGTTCAGCTCGTGCAACTTGCCGCGTTTGCGTTCCCAGCCGATCCAGCGTCCTTCGCCTTCGTTCCAGACCCGCCGGCGATGGAGCAGAAGAAAACGAGCGCCGCCGGAAGCCTGGCCGTGGCGCTGGTTAAGTCGAGCGACGCCTTCGGCAGCGGTAGCAAGGAGGACCTCATCGCGCTCGGCGTGTTCGGTCTCGCTATCGATCCAATCGGAAAGCAGCGCGAAATGAAGCTCGCCGTCCGGGCTCGCAAGGTAGTGGGTCTCGAGGCGCTCGATCTGCTCATCGATTGCCTCCGGCGTGGTCAGGAGCGTCGGCACGGCGACGAGCGTTCGTAGATGAACTGGAACGCCATCGCGAAGCTCCAATGCGGGCAAGGGCCTCGCGCCGATGCCTCGCGTTACGAAGAGGTTAACGAGCGTTACCGCGGCGTCGATGGCGGGAGCCGCGCCCCAAACGCCGAAAAGGCTCAGCCACCAGGTAGCGAGCCCAATTGCTGCTAGTACTCACTTAGATAAGTCCGCGATCGATCGTTTCGGTGCGGAAGGGTGG
>CAZQCR010000232.1:0-4952 GCA_964591745.1 uncultured Anaerolineaceae bacterium | reverse complement strand
ACGCTCCAATCGAACTTCTTGTATCCCGACCACTGGAGGCCGTTGATCAGGATGATCATCTGGCCGGGCGTCGCGTAGATCAGGCAGATGTCCGGCGGGTCGAGCCTTCCGGAGGTGAGCGGCGAGACGGCCATCGCCTCGTGGCGGCCGAACTCCGGCAGGTCCATCGCAGCCTGGTGAGCGGCCGAACCCTCGAGCGTTTCGAACCAGACGCCTGCCATGTTCTTCCCGCTCAGGAACTGGTCATCGCGCGGCGAAAGGCCGATGACGGCGCTGCATTGCGCCCCGACGAGGTCCTCGACCGTGATCCCGACGGTCCAGCCGAGGCGGCAGGCCTGGGCGACGATCTGGTCGGTGGTGTGGACGGATTTTGGGCGGCGGATCTTCGGGATCGCCTCCATCTCTTCGCGGGTGGCGAACATCTTCATCCCGATCGGCGTCGTCTTCAGGCGAAGGAGGCGGTTGAGGCCGTCGGTCAGCTCCTTCCAGTCGTAGACGGTTGGCTCTTCGACGGCGATCTCGTCGAGGCTGATGGTGGACATGGCGTCCCTCCCGCGTGGTGTGGGGCGAAGCCTACGCTGGTTCGGCAGCCCGCGCCCGACGTGGGGCGCGACTACGGCTGGTGCGTCTACAGGCCGAGGGCGTCCGCGATCTTCCCCGCGACACGCGGGTCGGCGAGGTAGCGTTCGATTGCGTGGGCGTTGTCGCCGTTGTCGATGTTGGCGATGTTCTCGATCTGGCAGCTCGCGCTGAAGGTGGACTGGTCGAGCTTTTCGACGAGCGCGACAACGTCGTCGCGGTCGGTGGCGTTCAGCCAGGCCTGTGTGCACGCCGGGTTGCCGAGCACGGGCGGCGTCAGCAGCTTCTTGATCTCCGGCATGCCGAGGGGCGACCCGGCCGTCACGAACAGGGGCACCTGGAGGGCCGGCCCCTCCACGAGAACGCGATAGGCGACGACCGTGCCGAGCGAGTGCGAGACGACGACGCAGGGTTCGTCGGGGATGCCCGCGCGGACGATGGCGTCGACTTCCTTGCGGATGCTCGGCCGGGTGAGGTATTGCCAGACGTCGTTCGTGGTCTCTTCGATCACCTTTCGCTGGAGCCAGGGGATCTTCTTTGGGAGGATGCCGACGGTGGCCTGGAGGAACTGCTTGTCGAACCAGCCGCGCTCGATGGCGTCGATGCCACTCTCCGCGCGGATCTCAGCCTCCGTCAGCCCGCCGCGCTTCGCCATCCCCTGGATCACGGCGGAGAGGAACGCTTCGTAGGCCTCGTCCGTCGCCGTGCCGCGAAGGATGGCGCCGGGGGCCGGCGTCTTCAGCTCCTTCATCAGCTCGCCGATGCGGTCGCCGTAGAAGGGGAAGCTCACATCGAGCGCGGCGGCGTGGTCCCGGCCGGCGGCCTTCAGGCCCTTGCGCAGGCCCGCCACCCAGCCGTTCTGGAGCTTCTCCGGGTCTTTTCCGCCCTGGGAACGCCCGTGGATGAGGACCAGCTTCATGGCAGCTCTCCTGACTTGATGGCCTGGCCCAGCTTCCGCCCGGCGTGACCGAGGATGGTGGTCCAGAGCGTCGGCGCGAGTTTCTTGCGGGCCTTCGCTACGACGGGCGGCAGCGTGCTGTCCTCGCCGAGCAGCTCCCAGGTGGCGGTAAGCAACGGGAATGACGGCACGACGGCCGGAATGGTGCGCCAGCCTTCGCCCAGGGCGAGGAAGGCGACATCGAAGGGGACAGGCTGGCCGCGGCTAGTGAACTCCTCGACGAGGGTCGTCAACGTGTTCTCGTCTTGGGACAGGCGGGCCGCATAGGCCGCGAGCACCCCCCAGACGGGGTCGATCACCGGGCCGCGGGAGAGGAGAAGCGTGCCCTCCAGCCGGCCGTCGAGGGCGAGCCCGAAGCGGCCGCCGCGAGCCGCCACCTGGAGGACGGCGAGGATCCGCCGCCGCGCATCCCGCTGCTCGTCGTCATCCGCTCCGAACGGGCCACCCGCGGGCGTATAGCAGAGGTTCTCCACGCCGAACGGGCCGACGAGGACCTCTCCGATGAAGCCCGGGAACATCGCCAGCCCGGCGTAGCGTCCGTAGCCGAGAGCGAGCACGGCCGACGAGATATCCGTCCGGTAGCGAACGTTCCAGGCGCCTTCTTCCTTGAACAGGCCTTCGTGGCCGCCCCGCACGTATGCGTTGTAGACGCGGGCCCCGTTGACGGTCAGCCCCGTCGCCGTTTCGTAGTGCGCCCGCCAGCGGACGGCCTCTACCCTCCGCATGCGCTCCGCCACCGAAGGATCCGGGAGGAGCGCCGCCGATGGGTACGGCTCCTCACCGGCGGCAAGGAGGCGATCCTCGGAGATGACCCGCCCGGAAACGAGGTCTTCGGTGAGCACCGTAAACCACCCGGCGGTGGGCGCGGATGGCGCAAGGCGTCCCGCTTCGTCCACGACTGAGACTTCAAGCAGAGCGAGCTTCGTCTCCGGACTCGCCGCCGGCGTGACCGTCCCGATATCGGCCGCCGTGAAGTCAGGTGGGGCGGCCGGCTCACGGTCGGCGGTTTCGCCGCCATCGGCCATCGCGAAGCCCTCGTCGGCCGCGGCCTCGAGGTCTGCGGTCTCGCCACCGTCCGCCATGGCGAAGCCGCGGTCTGCCTCTTCGGCCGGGTCGGCCATCTCGCTCCCGTCGGTCATCGGCAGGGCCGGGACGGGGACAGCCGGGGCGGCTTCGGCGGCCTCCCCGCCACCCGCCATCGCGGCAGGCTCTTCCGGGGCGGCGTGGGCGAGGGAGGGCCGCAGGACAACGCGCGCGGTCGAATCGCCCCGGAGGATCTTGTATGGCTCGGGCGCCGGCGGTTCCTGGTCAACGCCGGGGAGCGAGAGCGAGACCCCGTACGTACCGAACCGGGGCAGGGTGGCAGTGTGGGGGATGCCCTTCGCCTTGCGGATCGACCTCGGGTCCATGGTCCCGGGGTCGATGGCGAAGATCTCGACGGCCACCTCCCGTGCCGCTTCAGGCGGGAGCCCGCCCGTTAGCTCGGCATCCACGGTAAAGGCGAAGGAGACCGGCGCGGCGGCCTGGGCGATGAACGCTGGGAACTCCGATTCCGTGGTGGCCCAGGGGAACTGCACCTGGAGGCGGAGGCGGTCGGCTTCCAGGGGAACAGCCTCACGCAGGTAGCGGTCCAGGTCGTCCGCGCAGATCACCTTCGACCCCGCGCCGGGATCGACGCGGCCAAGGTTCGCTTTCCCTTGAAGGGCGTTGACGAGCACCGAGGTGTAGAGGCCGTGGCCGCTGAGTTCCTGTGCGGGCGCTCCCGGGCGGGAGGCGTAGAAGGCGTCGATCGTCGCGGGGTCGGTTGGAGCGCCCGGCGCGAAGATCGAGGTGCCGCTGAGGGCGGCGTCGACCTGGCTGGTTGGTGGAACCGTTCGGCAGGCATCGGAGAAGACGATGACGTGGGGGATGCCCGCGTGGCGGGCGATGCGCAACGAGCCGTGGAGCGCGACCACTTCCGAGGGCCGGCGCGTACCGGCGGAGAGGATCCAGAAGTCCTCTTGCGTCCCAAGGGCGAGGCCGTGCCCGGCGAAGTAGACGAAGAGCTGCTCGACATCGGCGCGGGCGATGAGGGCGTCGACTGCGTCGGCGATATCGGCGAGGCGGACCTTCGCGGCCCGGTCATCGAACTGCTGAACGGAGTCGATCCGGGCGGCCGTTGCCCAGGCGGTGAAGGCGTCGGCCCCGGCGAGCGCGCCGGGGAGGGCGGCGAACCCTTCGGCCGCACCGATGCCTATAGCGATTGCCGCGCGATATCCGGCCATGGCGTCCCTCCATCTCCGCGAGCGCATCTTACTCCGCGGCGCAAGGAGCTCGAAGTGACGCGCTTCACACTTCCGCGCGTACACTGGCGCGGATGCTGGAGCCATCGTGGATTGAGGAAGCGCGCCGCCTGGCCGCCGTATTCGCGGAACGCGCCGCCGGCCACGACCGGGACGGCAGCTTCCCGTTCGAAAACTTCGCCGACTTGCGAGCGGCGGGGTTTATGGCGCTCACCGTACCGAGGAGCCATGGTGGCTTCGGGGCATCGCTCGCAACGTACCTCGCCGTGCAGGAGGAGCTGGCCCGTGGCGATGGCTCAACGGCCCTCGCCTTCATGATGCACACGAAGCTCTTCGGGGCGCAGTCAGAAGCGCGGACTTACCCGGACCGCTGGTTCGATGAATTCTGCAACGGCGCGGTTGAACACGGCTGGCTGGCGAACACCGTGGCCACGGAGGAGGGGCTCGGCAGCCCGGCCGGTGGCGGCCTGCCGGACACGGTCGCCCGCCAGGCCGATGGCGGCTGGCTGATCGAGGGGCGGAAGACCTTCACGACGATGGCGCCGCTCTTGCACTACTTCATCGTCCTCGCGCGCATCGATGGCGCGGATGGCGCGCCGGCGGAGATCGCGAACTTCGTGATCTACCGCGACGACCCGGGCGTGCGGATCGAAGAGACCTGGGATTCGCTGGGAATGCGGGCGACGGGCAGCCACGACTTCGTGATGGAGGCATGCCGCATCTCGTCGGACCGGTTGGTCACGAGGGGCCGGCACGGCTCGCCCGATCCGCGGGGGGCGGCGGGGATGACCTGGTTCGCGCTGGGCGTGGCGGCGACGACGATTGGCGTTGCCCGGGCCGCGCGGGACTATGCCGTCGCCTTCGCGCGGGAGCGGACGCCAAACAGCCAGCGGACGATCAAGGAGTACCCCGGCGTGCGGATGCGGATCGCCCGGACCGACTTGCTCCTGCAGCGCAGCCGGGCGATGGTGGAGGACGCGGCGCGGGCCTACGTTGACGGCGCAGTCCCGGGGCGGGGGGATGGGGCGATGAGTGCCATGAACCGGATCGCCGCCGCGAAGATGGACACCCTGAACAGCTGCATCGAGGCGGTGGACCTGGCGATGCGCGTCGTCGGCGGAGTCAGCCTGCAG
>CAZQCR010000231.1:0-4979 GCA_964591745.1 uncultured Anaerolineaceae bacterium | reverse complement strand
ACGGCGAAGGTAGGGCCGACGTCGTCGAACGGGACATCGACGCGGACGCGCTCGTATCCTGAGATACCATCGGCGCCGTCGGCGCCCGCAGCGCCGTCCGCGCCGTCCGCACCGTCCGCACCTGGTGCGCCGTCCGCGCCCGGAGCACCGCCAGCGCCCGGCACGCCCTCGGCGTTCCAATCGAGCGCGGATTCGTTGTTCTTGCAGACGGCATCCGCGGCGACCACCTTGAAGGTGCCGCTGCTGTTGTTGACGCAGGTGTGGATGACGCCGGCCGCTGGCGGGCCGCCGTGGGCGAACGCGAAAGTGCCAGCGGAGAGGCCGGCGCCGAGAAGGAGGGCGGCGCCACCAACGATGGCGAGCGTGCGCGAACTGCTGCGCGAAAGGACGGATGTGAAGGCTGAACTATTCATCTGAGGTTCTCCTGGGTGGGTGGGCGGCGGCGCGAGTGGCGGCCGCCGCGGGGTGATGGGTGAGCTTCTGCCGGCCCGCCGCTGGCGCGGTCTGCGTCAGGCAGGCTTCGGGCGGTTCAGGGTGGATTCGGTCATGGAGTGCTCCTGGGGGGATGTCGCGCTCGCGGCGCAAGCGCATAAGACACCCTGGAGGGGCGACGAAACTTCCTAAGGACTAGCCATCTTTGCGATCGCGATCAGCGGCCGGCCGATGGCAAGATCTTGCCATCGCCTCGGCCTGGGGAAGGGCTGTGTGCTGGGGCTGCTACCGATCGAGCCCGTGTTCGCGCGCCCAGTGGCTTGCTTCGGTGCGGTTGGAGGCGCCGATCTTCCCGTAGATGTTCGCCGCGTGGCGAATGACGGTGTTCGGGCTGAGGACGAGGGCTTCGGCGATCTCGCGGTTCGTCTGGCCGAGGGCCATGAGCCGGAGGACCTCCACTTCGCGGGGGGAAAGGCCCCCGGGGAGGTGAGGACGCGTGGTGGTTTCGGCCTGGAAACGTTCAACGGCGGTGGCCAGCCTCACACTCCCAAGCGCCTCCGCGGCCTCGCCCGCGCTGGCGATGAGCCGGGCCGAACGCGCCGGGTCGCTCTCCGCGAGGGCGACGCCGAGGTGAGATCGCGCGTGCGCGGCGTGCAGCGGAGCCGCCATCTGTTCGGCCGCCGCCACGGCCTTTTCGAGCACCACGGCCGCTTCTCCAAGCCGGCCACAAACGATCAGCAGCCGCCCGAGACAGGCGTACAGTGAGCCGAGGTAGACCACGGCGTTGCCGCCTGCGAGATGCGTACTGGCGAACGGTTGGATGACGGCGGCCAGGGCCTCCGCGGCGCCTTTGTCGCCCAGGGCCGAGCAGGTCTCGCTCAGCGCGTACATCATCGGTCCCCATTGGCCGTCGAGGGGGAAGTTCTCCGGGCCCTCGGCCATAACGCCCTCGAAGAGGGCCCGGGACTCTGCCTCCTCGCCCCCTTCCACCAGCGTCAGGGCAAGGACGGTGCGCCAGAGGACGAGCATCGGCTGAGACTGGACCAGGCCTCGAATAACCGGGATCAGTTCGCCGCCCCGGCCCTGCTCCCTCCTCAGGGCGAAGAGGACCGGCGCGAAGAAGTTCAGGGCGTTCTGGGCCTGGGCCTGCTGGCCCAGCTGCAGTGCGGCGAAGGCGAGCGGCTCCGTGCCCAGGATGTCGCCCGAACGGAGGGCGGCCATCGCCTTCCAGAGGGCGGTATGCCAGGTGTGGATCGGCTGGCGAACGCGCGCCGCGAGGGTGTCGTGCGCGAGGATCTCGGCTTCCATGGCCGCGCCATCACCCATCTCCGCGAAATCCATGACGCGCCGGCGATGGCCGAAGATCGTCGCTTCCGGGTCTCCGGTGGCGATCCCGATATCCCGCAGCTCGGTGGTCACACGCAGCCTGGTGGGAAGGTTGCCGACGTTGCGCAGGGTCGCGTGCCAGCTGTTCAGGACGTGGCTGCGCGTGCCACTATCGGCCAGGCTCGCGGATTGCTCCAGGGCGGCGTTCAACAGCACTTCGGCCTCGGGCTGGCGGCCGGCGAAGTGGATCCAGGCGCCGAGGGAGGCCATGATCCGAAGGCGGGTGGCCGGTTGGTCGCCCGGCACCACGGAGAGCGCCTCCGTGAGGAGGTCGATCCCTTCGGGGTCGGATGCGCCATAGCCCAGCTCCTGGCCGGTGAAGGCGAGGGCGGCGCCGCAGATGAGGCCAGCGCCTTCTGGCACCTTGAGCGCGATCAGTTCGCGGGCGGCGCCAACCGCGCGACGGAAGGTTGCCCTCGCCGGTTCCCGCTGGCCGACACGGAAGAGGGCGCTGCCGAGCGTGACGAGGGCCGTTCCGAGCTCCACGGGGTCGCGGCTTTCGCCCGCGTCATGGAGGCGAATGGCGGTGTTCGCGCCCTCGACGGCCGCCTCGTAGGCGAGCTGCCCCATCGAGCGGTCAGCCTGGAGGCGGTAGTAGCGCATCGCTCGCGCGGCTTCGCCCAGCGGCGAGGACTGGTGGAAGTGATGCGCGAGCTCGGCGTAGTGCGGGCCCAGTTCGTTCGCATGGGTACGCTCGATAGCCTGCCCGGCCTTCTGGTGAAGGCGCATCCGCGCGCCAGAGCCGAGCGAGCGGTAGAGCGATTCACGGACGAGGTTGTGGGCGAAGCGGAACTGGCCCGGCGTCTCATGCTCGCGGATGACCCGTGCGCGTTCAGCTTCGTCGATCGCTTCGAGTACGGCATCCACGGTCATCCCGGTTAACGACGCGAGGGTGACGAGGGTGAAATCGCGCCCGACCACCGCCGCGGCGCTGAGCGCCTCGCGGCAGGCAGCGGAGAGGCCTCCCAGGCGAAGGGCGATCGTTTGTTCGATCCCGGCCGGCAACGGAAGAACGCCATCGGACCCGGCCCGCCCGGGAGAGGCCAACAGGCTCAAGGTTTCGTGAAGGAACAGCGGGTTGCCATCGGTCTGGGCGAACAGGGCAGCGGCGTCGTGGCCGGCGGCAGCGTTGGAGGTCTCGATCAGGCGGCCAACGTCATCCACGCTCAGGCCAACGAGCGCGACCCGATCCCGGAGGCATCCCCCGGCGATCTTCCCGAGGGTGGTGCCCAGGGGGCTGCCCGATTCCGCCTCCGCATCGCGATAGGTGGCCACGACGAGGACGGCGGACGAGCTGAGGTTGCCCTGGCGGGCGAGGAATTCCGCGATCATCAGCGAGGCTTGGTCCGCCCAGTGAAGGTCCTCGATCACGAGCAGGAGCGGGTTGGACTGGGAGACCCTGGTCAGCAGCTGATCACAGGCGGTGAACATCCGAAAACGGTCGTAGTCTCCGGAGGTTTCGGCGCCGAGGAACCGGCCGCTCGGGCGGCTTGAGCCGACACCGGTGAGCAGTGGCGTGAGCAGATGGACGATTTCGGGCGCGGAATCGAACACCGCCTTGCCCGTGTCGTGGTTCGAAAGCGTGGTGACCGCCTGGATCCAGGGCCAGAAGGCCGGGGCGCCTTCGCCTTCGTAGCAGCGGCCCCAGACGACGTGTCCGCCGGCCTCCGCCACGCTGGCCGCGAACTCCTCGGCCAGGCGCGTCTTCCCAATCCCTGCCTCGCCCGAGAGGAGAGCGAAGCCACCGCGGCTCTTCGTCGCCTCGTGCCAGCAGTGTTGCAGGGCCGCGAATTCGTCTTCGCGCCCAACAAACGGCCCCAACCTGGAGGCGGAAGCCAACATCAGCAACCCTTTCGAGCGACAGTTGGCGCGAGTATACGCTCCCGCGTGAAGGGCGACCCAGGGGAGAACGTGGGGAGAGTGTCAGGCCCTGGCGTGGGCCGCGATCAGACTGGCGACGCGGGCCGTCTCCTCGTACTCCACCGCATGGCCGGCGCCAGCGATGATCTCGAGGCGGGCGTTGGGCAGGGCCTCGCGATACTGTTCGCCGCAGACGGGCGGGATGACCTTGTCTTCGCCGCCCCAGATCAGCAGGGTGGGCGTGTCCACGTCCTTGAGGAGGTGGGGAAGTTTGCGACTGAACATCGCCGGCTTCCAGCAGACGCGCGCGGTCATCTCCCGGCTGAAATCCCAAAGCTCCTTAATCGACGGTTCGGGCTTCTCGCCGAAGACGGCCTGGTACGCCGCCTGGTCGCGGAAGGAAGCACCGATGTACTCCTCCAGCTCCATCAGCATGCCGTCCATGATCTCGCCCTCGCGGGGCTGGATGCCGGCGGCGCCCACCAGGACGAGCGACTTCAGGCGCGAATGATCCATCGAGGCCAACTCGGCGGCGATGAAGCCACCGAATCCAAAGCCGACGAGGGTGACCTCGGAGAGACCGAGCTTCTCCAGGGCGTGGTTCACGAGGATGGCGATATCGCGGGTGTCACGGGCCCAATCCGGCCGCTCCGACTGGCCGTAGCCGGGCATATCCGGGACGGTGACGGAGAACTCGGTGGCCAGCTGTTCGTGTAACGGAAGCCAACCGACGCTGCCCGTGGAGTGGTGGAGCGTCACGATCGGCGAGCCGGTGCCGCCCTGGAGGGCGCGGACGGCCTTCCCCGAGACGGTGACCTTCTTTTCGGTGTACGACGTGGTGGCGGTTGCGGTCATGGAAGCCCCCTCCGGCGCCGGTGGGGTCCGGCGGCCGCGTTAATGGGCGCATCATAGCGACCCGCGGGACGGTGTGGTAGCCGCGAATCAATCAGCGCGGCGCGGGCGTGTTATTGGCACCTGGCGCTCAGCAATGCGAGTTGGCTGGGGACGAAGGAGTCGAACCCTCACATACAGATCCAGAATCTGCTGTCCTACCATTAGACGAGTCCCCAGCGAGAAACAGCGCTCTCCAGCTTAGCATGGCGGCCGGGCAGGCTCCACCGGAGTGGCAGGTCGGGGGCGGGGTTCAACCCTTGATCCGTGCGCGTGGCAACCCCGAACCCTCGCCGCTCTTACCCGCGGCGCCACCCGGGGCCGAGGAGCGCGTCGAGGCGGTGAACGATGGAGTCGTTGCCGTAGAAGCCACGGCTCCCCCAGCCCGCCATCACGATGCGCATGCGATC
>CAZQCR010000230.1:0-4988 GCA_964591745.1 uncultured Anaerolineaceae bacterium | reverse complement strand
CCTCCCCGGGGCGGATGCGCCAACACGCGAACTGCGCCCGGAGACGCCCGCCGTCGTCAACCTCCTCGTCCATCGTTGGAAGCTCACTACCACCGCCATGCCCGCGACGATGCTCGACCTCGCAGCCCGCCGCTGGCTCGAGATCGACCAGCTCGGCGAAAACGCCTTCGTCGTTCGCATACGCCAGGAGCCATCCGGCGATGCCCTCACCGCCTACGAGGAGCAAGTGCTCGACTGGATCCGCGCCCGCGCGATCGGCGGCTCCGCCCCGCTGGAGGCCCTCGGCTTCACCGAACCCGGGGAGGCTGACCGGTTCTGGAAGCGCTTTCGCACGGACGTTGAGCGCCATGCCCACGAATCCGGCCTCTCCCGTGACCGCTGGGCGCCATCGGATTGGAAGCTGACCGGCGCGCTGCTGCTCGGGACGCTGGCCGCCCTCGCGGGCGCCTTCGCCCTCGCCCGCCTGAGCCAGAACCGTGCCGGCGGCGATACCAGCATTGAGCCCTGGCAGTGGTTCATCGCCGCTGGCATCGCCTGGCTGGTCGCCTATGGCTGGCTCCGGAGCCGCAAGGGCCTGCGCGATACCCCGGCTGGCCTCGAAGCCTGCGCCCACTGGCTGGCCGTCCGCTCCGCCCTCGCCAGCGACCGCGCCTTCGACGATCTTCCGCCCGCCGCCGTCATCGTCTGGGAACGCTACCTCTCTCACGGCGCCGCCCTCGGCCTCGCCCACGACGCCGTCCGCGCTCTTCCCTTCAGTATCGATGACCCGGAGACCGCCTGGACGCGCCGCGGCCCGACCTGGCACGAGATGCGGATCGAATACCCCACCCGTTTCGGCTTTGGCCGGAAGCCGTCGCAGGTGCTCCTCCAGGGCCTCTGGTTTAGCGCCAGCTTCGGCTTCGTGGCGTTCTACGTCCTTCCCACCCTCGTCCGCATCCTCGTCGATGCCCTCCCGGACATCCTCGACGCGGGCGCGGGCGAACGCTGGCTCGGCGCCGTCGTTGGCGGCGTCCTCATCTTCGCGACCGTCTTTGGGACGATCCTCGTCGTCCGCCTGATCGACGGCCTCATCAAGCTCTTTCGGGGCCTCGCCGACCTCGTCGCTTCGGAGACGGTCGAGGGCGTCGTCGTCAAGGTCTACCAGGGTCGGGTCGCCATCGACACCGGCGAAGGCGAAGAGACGAACGCCTACGCCGCGGGCGCCTGCCCGATTGCCCTCGGCTCCCGCGCCCGCATCGTCCGCACGCCCCGCCTCTGGTACGTCAAGTCCTCCGAGCGCCTCGACCCGTCCTGAAGCGGTCTCGCCCCCATCACGCCAGCCGACCCCCATGCCGGCCGCGACGGGCCGCCGTGCGCCCGCGCTGCCCAGGCCGCACCATCGCCTCGAAGACACCAACCCACTCCTCGACCGTCAGTGCGCTCGGCGGCTGGTCGAAATCGATCGCGATCGTCCGCAGCGCCGCTGCGTCGCGCCCGGCCAGCCGCCGCAGATTCGGACCCAGTCGGCCGCCGCCCGCGAACGCGCGCCGCACGAAATCGCCGAACGCCCGTTGCTCCGTTCGGTCAATCAGCGACCGTTGCCGTTGGTGCATTGCGAGCAGGACGGGCGCCCGCGCCGGGTTCGGGTCGAAGTCCGTGCGGCGGAGTGCGAGCGCGATGGCGAACGCGAAGTTCACCTGGGCAAGAACGCCGATCGCGCTCTGGCCCTCCCAGCCGAGCCAGCGAAGCGCCGCTTCACGCTCCACCACCAGGTGCGCGCTCACGGGAGCGCGTTCGCCAAACACGAGGAGCCGGATGGTGTCGGCCGTCAGAGAGAACGGCAGGTTGGCGACCACGTGGTACGGCTGTCGCGGCAGCCGAAGGTGGAGAAAGTCGCCCAGGACTGGTTGGACGTTGCTGAGTCCGCCCGTGGAATTCACCAGCTTTTGGTGTTCACCCGGGTCGATTTCGACGGCGATGACCTGGCCGGCGCGCGCGGCGATCGCCTCCGTCAGCCGCCCATCGCCCGCTCCCGCTTCGACCACGAGGTCGGGCGGCGCGAGTCCGGATGCGGCGACGATCCTCTCGGCGACGCTGCCGTTGCGAAGGCGATGACGAGAAAGGGCTATGGCAAGTGGCGAACGGCCACGAAGGGATGCGTGACGAGCGGACAAGTGAACAGTTCCTCATTGCGTGGCCTCCCCCGGCGGGAGAGGGCGTCAGACCAACGTGAGTTGGCCGCGTCTCAGAGGAACCGAATCACTATCACGCCGCTACTGTACGAAGCCCAGCCGCCCCGAACAACCCGGCATCGACTTAGCCACCGCCGGCGGCCCGCGCCCATCCTCCGGCCGCGAGCGCCCCTGGCAACCACCGCTCGCCGCGCTCCGTAGCCCGAGCATCAGCGAGGGCATCCGCCGCCCCGGTCGATGCCCGGCCGGCCCGCCCACCTCACTCATCCCCTGTCCGCAGCCTTCAGCAGCTCACGCAGCCCCTGCGGCACCAGCCGCGTGCCCTCAACGGTCAGTGCGGACCATCTGAAGAGCACCGGAGTCGTGCCGGCCGGTCCAGGGCCGTCGTCTTCCCCCCACGTCTCGTCACGCTCGTAGAGGCCCAGGT
Organism: uncultured Anaerolineaceae bacterium; assembly: GCA_964591745.1. GTDB lineage: Bacteria > Chloroflexota > Dehalococcoidia > Tepidiformales > Tepidiformaceae > JANMTH01. The sequence goes on along the minus strand of CAZQCR010000230.1, from coordinate 2,390 downwards.
CCGCCGCCGTCACCGCGTAGATGAACTCCACGTTGTGCCCACGCTTGCCCTCGAAGTGGAAGAGGCTCTCGAGGACGCCGAGCAGCCGAACCGACGACAGTTCGACGCCAAGCTCCTCTCGCATCTCACGCCGGATAGCCTGCTCACTCGTCTCGCCGAACAGCAGACCGCCACCGGGCGGGCGCGCCAGCCTCTCCCCGGTCACGGCGTCCTCGAAGTGTGAGAGCAGGACCTGGTCGCGGCGGCCGAAGACACCGAGCGCGAGCACCCGCATCGGCCAGGGCTCAGCCACCGCCCGCGGCCTTCCGAAGCGCCGCCAGGCTCTCCGCCACGCTCATCTCCGCGTTGTAGACCGAGCTCCCGCAGACGAGCACGTTCGCCCCCGCCGCCACGCAGGCCGCGATGTTCCCGGCCTTCACCCCGCCGTCGATCATCACGTCCGCCGCGCTGCCGAGCATCGTCAGCCGCTCGCGAACCCGCCGCACTTTCTCCAGCTGGCTCGGCATCATCTGCTGACCGCCCCAGCCCGGGTTGATCGTCATCACCATCACCTGGTCGATCTCGCTCAGCGACTCCTCGATCGCCGCCAGGGGCGTTCCCGGGTTGATGCAGACGCCGCAACGGGCGCCCAGTCGCCGGATCTCGCTCAACGTCCGGTTGATATGCGGCGAAACCTCCACGTGGACGTTGATCGTCGTCGCAAACTCCACATAAAAGGGCACCTGCCGCTCCGGCTCCACCACCATCAAGTGAATGTCGAAGGGCAGCTTCGTCGCCTTCCGCAACGCCTCCACCAGGGCGTGACCGAAGGTGATGTTCGGGACGAAGCGCCCGTCCATCACGTCCAGGTGGAGCAGGTCCGCCCCGCCCGCCTCCGCCGCCCGCACCTCGTCGGCAAGCCGCCCGAAGTCGGCGGTCAGGATCGATGGCGCGAGCTGGATGGTGGTCACGCCCGCGATTCTACCGGCTCGCGGCCCATTGCACCGCCCCCCCCGCCCCCCCCCCCGTTCCGCCGCCCTGCGTTATACTCTCCTGTGTAGGCGCTTGAGCATTTATGACCGTTCGCATCGTCACTGACTCCACCTGCGATCTCCCGGCCGACCTGATCCGCGACCTGGCGGTCACCGTCGTCCCTCTCACCGTCTCCTTCGGCGACGAATCGTTCCTCGACGGTGTCGATCTCACCGCCAACGCCTTCTTCGAACGGATGCGAACGTCGTCACTGCTCCCGAAGACGAGCCAGCCCCCCGTCTCGCGTTTCGCCGAGGCCTATGCGCCGCTCCTCGCGGCCGGCGACGAGGTCGTCTCGATTCACCTCTCCGAGAAGCTCTCCGGCACGCTCAACTCCGCCCGCCTCGCCGTCGAGCAACTTCCCGACCCCTCGCGCGTGACCCTGGTCGATTCCCGGCAGGTCAGCCTCGGCCTCGGCGCAATCGTCGTCGAAGCGGCGAGGGCGGCGAACGCCGGCGCGAGCGCCGCCGAGGTAGCCGCGCTGGCCGCGGCCCTCTCCACCCGCGTCCACATCATCGCCGCCGTCGACACGCTCGAGTACCTTCGCCGCGGCGGACGCATCGGCCGAGCCCGTTCGCTCCTCGGATCGCTCCTCAGCATCAAGCCGATCATCCACGTCGAAGACGGCGAGATCGCCCCGCTCGAACGCGTCCGCACCCGCACCCGCGCCCTCGACCGCCTGGTCGAGCTCGCCACAAACGACCCTTCCGTCACCGCCATCTACGTTGGTTCGGCCGGCGACGATGCCGCCGCCGAGGCCCTCGCTGCCAGGATTCGCCCCCTCGTCCCCGGCGTCGAGGTGCGTGTCGGCTTCCTCGGCCCGGCCGTTGGCGCGCATTCGGGCCCCGGCCTCATCGGCGTGTGTCCGCTGCGAGGTATTGGCGATGCCAGCCCCAGCAACTGACGCAGCTCGCCTGAAGCGGGTCTTCGAACTCGAACTTGAGCGCGGCTGCGCGAACCAGGCGGTCATCGGCGGCCTCGACCGGATGTTCATCCAGATGTCCGAAGACGGGCTCCTCACCATCGGTGGCGAACTGCGCCGGAAGATCAGCGAGCTCCCGGCCGGTGGCTACCGCGCCCTGGGCCCGGAGGAGCGTGCGACCTGGCTCCGTGGCCTCATTCGCGCCCTCGATGGCGAAGCCCGCCCCCCCGCCCCACCGCCACCAAGGCCCGCCAGCCCCACCCCCCACAGCGCCCGGACCGGGAGGGGGTGCAGGAAGCCGACCACCGCCGCCGCCGGCACGACCAGCAGCGCATCGGGCTTGCAGTGCGCCGACGCCAGCTTGGCGACGAACTTCGTCGTGGCCACCCCGACCGAGCAGGTGATGCCCTGCTCGTCCTGCACGGCCGCCCTGATCCACTCGCCCACCCGGGCGGGC
>CAZQCR010000229.1:0-5002 GCA_964591745.1 uncultured Anaerolineaceae bacterium | reverse complement strand
CCCGAGATGTGGCGACGCGGCAGACACCCGGCTGACACGAGCGGCCCCGCCTGGTGGCCCCCAGCGAGACGCAGACGCGGAACTGGCCACCGTCGCCGGGAAGGGCCTTCGCGGCGACGAGTAGCGCACACTACTCGCGACACAAGTGACTTGACACTCTTAGCGAAACTAAGACGAAACTTGTAACGACGCACGAGTCGTGTAACAATGCCGCCATGGAACCCGCCGAAGCACTCGCATGTTGGGTAGCGGAGAGTCTCACGATAGACCCCGATCGGTCGCTGAGTACGACGGTCGCCAGAGATAGCTATCTGAACTACGCGGACGCGCACCGTCTCCCGGTAGCGACTCCCGTTCAGCTTGGCGCGGCCCTTCGGGCATTGGCGGGTCAGCCGTCAACGGTAGCACGCGTCAACGGCGGACCGCCGTCGCGTGTCTACAAGGGCATCCGACTCCGCGACAGATGGGAGGACGCTTCTCGCTCGTAACGCCTTTCTCCACCGGCGTAGGCTCACAACTAACGCTTGGAGAAACCGAACGATGAACCAGCAACCGTTCCAGCCGCCGTTGACGCCGCTCGGCAGACAACTGGATCCAGAAGGCGACGCACAGGCGGCAATCGCGGAGGCCGAGAGGCTGCTTGAGGAACGCCGCGAGTGCCCGAGCCAGTACGCGGCACCTTGCTGGTTGACGTGTCTGAAACCAGGCGAGCGTTGTGACTTCACAATGAGCGGAGGCCCACCGGGGATTGACGCACGCACAGGCCGCCCATGGGGCGAAGAGGCAGGAGGGACGGTATGAATTCAGCGCAGCGCACACGTTTGGCCGGTCTTGTTGGGGTCAGCACGGCGGAAGATCTGCTTGAGTTCGCCGACGGGATGACGAAGGCTCTCGAAGGCGTCGGCGTCGCCTTCAAGGCGGACACCGCCGGGATCGCGCCGAAGCAGCGCGAGTTTCTCGAACGCCTGCTCGGACCGGAGATGGCGGCGGCCGTAGTCGCCGGACTGGAACTGCAAGATGCGGCGACGCGATCCGGTGCACAAGCGGCGGCTGCGACTCCGGAAGGAATCGCGGTCCTCGCCCGATTGCAGGCGTCGAACAACCCGGCAGCGAAGTACGTCGCCGACCTCGTCCGGACCCAGCCGACACCGGCGACCGCACAACCGGCCGGACAGACGCGGCGTTCCAAGTCGGACCCAGCAGCGGCGTACGTCAGCGACGCTCTCGGCGGACGGGTCGTGCGCTCATGACGCTCTCGAAGATGGCTATTGCCCAGTCAGCAGAGGCGCGGGCGCGACTGCGTGCGGCGACCGGCAGAGGTGACGCCGAAGAGGGCGAGCCGGGCGCGGCTGGGGGCTCACCTGTGACCAGCCCTGAGCCGGACAGGCCGGGACCGGTGGAATCACCCGGCCCGGACGAGCCGACCGCACCCGTGAGCACAGCGGGGGGGTCGGCGCTCGACGCGTATGTTGAGCGGACGCGCCCCGAGTGGCTGCGCGCGGATGAGCCGCCGGAATCGTGGCGCGAAAGCCCCGCCGCCTGGACGCTCGTGCTCGCCGAGGCGCGAGCAGCCCACCGGTCCGCTTCGGCTCTCGCGTTCGCGGCAGCGGTCGCGGTCCGGGGCTGGCGCTCCCACGAGGCAGCGACCGGCGTCCTCGACGGGGACGCCCTCGGCGTCTCGAACTCGGGGCATGTCTCCCGGCGTGACGCCGCCGGGCCACAGGGGCTACACCAGCGTGCGGGGCGCGTCCTTCGGGACGCCGCCGCCCTCCGCCCGGACCCGCTGGCGGGGCTGACCCGGATCATGATCGAGCAGATCAGTCACGGGGCGTTCAGCGCATCGAGCGCCGCTCAGGTCGAAGAGGGTGAGCGGCTGGTCGCTGCCGCTCTCGCTGCCCAGCGGGCGGAGGCGCAGACGGGTGCGAACCGTCCCGTCGTCAGCGTCCCGGCGCGGTTCCGGGGCGTCGGCGGGCGCTGGTGGGCGGCGGGCACGTACCCGGTGGAACCCGCCGATCTCGCGGAGCTTGAGAAGTACCGGTCGGCGATGGAGCTTCAGGCCGCCGAGCGCGGGTGGGATCGCCCGATGCATAACGGGCCGTGGCCGCCGTTCACGCTCGTCGAGCCCGCCGTCCCTGTCACCGCCGTGCCGGCCACTGGTGACGGCCTCTGGTGACGGCGTAGCCTGCACCGTCCGGGTCGCTGCGGACTTCTCCTCCGGTGGTCCGCCCGGCCGGTGCAGGCAGTCTCCGGAGGGGCGGCGCGGTTTCGGTCGCCGTCGCCGCCCCTCTCCGACCGTACATGCATCCTGCTCAATTCTGCTCGAATGACAAGCCACTCGGAAGCGCCAATTACGAAACGCGATACGTTGTTGTTTTCCGTCCAATGGGACCGAGGGAAGACAATGAACTGTTTGCGGTGTCCGAAGCGATGACGGACAATCGCAAGGAACCGAACTCTTCCGGAGGAAACACACGTGCAAACGAACAAGCTACTGACCATCGCTGAGGTTGCCGACATCACCGGCTTAGGCCGGGATGCCGTCTGGCGCAGCGTCCAATCTGGTCGACTTCCTGGCTTCAAAACCGGGCGAGGGCGAGGCGTCTGGCGCGTCCCGGCGGCGGCCCTCGAACGGCTGCTGATGGGCGAGGGCGAACCCCGCCAACAGACCGGTGGCTAGGCCGTCCGGACACGAAAAAGCCGCCCCGCGACGGGCGGCTCTTCCAAAACCAACCAAGGAGCTTCTCATGTCCGAGGTTACCGCAGTCAGCGGCGTGGCCGCAACCGACCCAAGCATCGTCACCCCAACCGCCCCAAGCGAAGCACTTCACTTCATCGCCGCCGCGCTCGCGGGCGTGCCCGGCAGCGAGGCGTTCCACGTCGCCATCGTGAGCGCCGTGGGCGACCCGGACGCCAAGGGGCCGGGCCACTGGGGCTGGCATGGACCTCCATCGGTCCGTTATTTCCACAGAGGGCGGGGTGAGACGGGCGAGGAGGATCCGTCGCATCTGCGACACCTCGCGGCGTACGTCGCGAGCGAAGACGCAGCAGGCCGCGAAGTCTACTGGACGCCGTTCTGGTTGCCGAGGCGGAGCCGCGCCAAGGCCTCGGCGACCGCCCCGATCCGTTGCTTGTGGGCTGACCTCGACGGGGCGGAGCCACCCGCCGGGCTGCGGCCCAGCATCACGCTCGAGACGAGCCCCGGCCGCTACCAAGCCCTCTGGTTGCTCGATCAGCCGATGCCCGCCCTTGACGCCGAGGTGTTGAACAAGCGCTTGACGTACGCGACCGGCGCGGACAAGAGCGGCTGGGACTTGGCTTCGGTGCTCAGGCTACCGGGCACGCACAACCGCAAGCGGCCGGAGCCGTGGCTCGTGCGGGTCGTCTCCTCCGACGCCGACCGGGAGCGGCGGTACTCGATCGCCGAGGTCGAGGCGTTCATCGCGTCCGCCGGACGGGTCAGTGACGCCAGCCCGGACGCCGTTGACGGCGATGGACCCGGCGCGGCGGTGCTCGCGCCACCACGGGCCGCAGGTGAGCCCGCAGCGTCATTCACTGACGCCGAGTTGATCGCCCTCGCCCGCCGGGCGAAGAACGGCGCGAAGTTCGTCGCCCTGTTCGACCGGGGCGACATCTCAGGCTACCCGTCGTGGAGCGAAGCGCCGATGGCGCTCGCCGCGCTGATTGCGTTCTTCTCGCGCGACGACGGCCAGGTCGAGCGTATCGTCGCCTCCTCCGCGCTGTGCGCTGACCCGGAGCGGGCGAAGCATTGGGAGCGGGACGCCCCGCGAGTACTCGCGAAGATTCGCCAGCGGGGCGGCCCGCACTTCGGGGACAAAGCGCACAGGGTGGGGGTTCGAGGCGACGCCCCAGACGTCGCCTCGAACTTGTTCGTCTGGGCTGACGAACTCCACCAGCTACCGGCGCGCGAGTGGTTGGTCGAAGGGCTCTTCGGCGTAGGCGAGGTCGTTGGAGTAGTGGGCGACTTCCAGACGGCCAAGAGCCTGCTGGCGCAGTCTCTCGCCGAAGCGGTGTCTTCCGGGTCGGACTGGTTCGGGCGGCGCGTCACCAAGCCCGGGCTCGCGCTGTACATCGCGGGAGAGGGAAGCGGCGGCCTCGGCGGACGCCTGGAGGCGTTGGCCATGCGGACGGGCCGCCCGGTAAGCCACCGTATCGCTGTGATGCCGAAGCCGCTCCTTCTCCTCGACAAAGCGGCGGTGGACTTCGTCCTCGCCCGCATCGCGGAGGAGATGCCCGAACCGCCGGTCATCATCTTCATTGACACGCTCAGCCGCGCGATCCCCGGCGTGAACGAGAATCAGCAGGAGCCCATGAGCCTCGCGGTCGCGGCCGTCGATCGACTGCGCGACGCCACGGGCGCGACGGTAGTGCTGATTCACCACGTCGCCAAGGGCGAGCGCGGCGGCTGGCGCGGGTCGAGCGTCGTGCCGGGCGCGCTCGACGCGTTGCTCATGCTGGAGCGCCCCGAGGGCAGCGACAGAGTCTCGGTCTCCTGCCTCAAGCAGAAGGACGGCGCGCCGTTCGAGAAGTTCTGGCTGGCGATCGTCCCACTCGGGCCTTCGGCCGTGCTCGCGGCTGCGGATGTGGTGATTAACCACATGGCGGCGAGCGCGGATGTGACGCTGGACACCTTGGAGCGGCTCGGCCCGAACGGGGCGACCTCCACCGACTGGCTCAAGGAAACGAACCTGCCCAAGCGGACGTTCTATAACCACCGCAAAGCGTTAGTGGAGAGCGGTCGCGTCCGCTACTCCTCCCCGCTGTACTTCGTCGTGACGGACGCCCCAGACCCCGATTCTTGAGTTGGTGCCAGTGGTGCCATTGGTGCCATTTGGCACCAGTGGCACGGCCAATCAGATGGTGCCACGGGGGTACCCCCCCTTAAGGGGGGCCCCGATGGCACCTAGGCCCGGAGAAGAACACGAACCAACGAGATTGGTACCAACCGAAGAAGGAGACCCCAGCGATGACGACCCCGACCGCC
>CAZQCR010000228.1:0-5012 GCA_964591745.1 uncultured Anaerolineaceae bacterium | reverse complement strand
GTGGAGGGCACGGGCAACGGCCATCGCCCGGTTCACATCATTCGGCTCCACCGGCACGACGGGCACGGCCGCGCGGATCCGCGTCGTCGGCGCGAAGTGGGCGAGCAGGCGTCCAAGGTCCAGCCCCAGGCCACAGGCCGTCGGTGGAGTCCCTTCGCCAACCGGGGCGTAGCGGCCCCCGCGCCCCCAAACGCCGTCGTCGTCTTCGAATTCGAAGACGACGCCCGTGTAGTAGGCGAAGTCGTGGGGCATTCCAAGATCGATAACAACGCGCCGTCCCGAGGCGATCAGCGCACGCGCGACGCTGCCCACTTCCTGGAGGACGGGACCCACCGAAGCGAGGGCGGGCCCGGCGAGGGCCGACAGGTTCGCCAGGAGCGCGGGGTCTTCGGATGTCCCGGTCGCCACCTCCACGAAGGCGGAGAGCTGGGGATAGGCCCGCGCCTCATCGCGCAGTGCCGAAAGGCCCTCGCGCTCGATTCGCTCCAACGCCGGGCGGATGTCGCCGGCGCCGAGTGCGGAGAGCGCACCGGCCACCGCTTCGGAAACGCCAGCGTGACCGAGCCGCACCCTTGGACGAAGGCCGAGTGCCTCCAGCGTCTCACAACCAACGGCCGCGACCTCGAGGTCGCCAAGCACCGGCGGCGCTCCGAGGAACTCGATCCCGCACTGCCAGTCCTCGCGGTCCTCTGTCTCGCTGAAGCGGAAGACGTTTTGGACGTAGTAGAGCCGGGCGGGCCAGCTCAACCCGCCTTCGGCCGCCGCCCGGGCAACGGGAATGGTCGAATCCGGGCGAAGGACCACGCGCTCCCCGCTCCAGCCATCCCAATCGAGAAAGGAGTAGACGCGGGAGAGCATCTGCGGCGTCAGCGCCCCCGCCGAAGTGAAGAGCGAGTACGTCTCGATCGTCGGCGTGCGAATCTCGTCGTAACCCCAGATGCTGGCGGCGTTCCGAAAGGCATCCACCACCCGCCGAAAGGCGTGCATGTCGGCCGGGAGGAGGTCGCGCATGCCTTTGCTGCGCTGCACGGGGGAAGGCGCGGAAGGAGTCATCTGGGCCGAATGATAGTCGCCGCCCATGCAGGGAGCGAAGCGGCGTTCCCTCGATCCAGTTCGCTCGCAACACGCTACGATCACGCCATGGAGTCCGCCGCCTACGGTCTGCTCATCGCAGCACTCATCCTCGTCCTGTTGGACCTCGTCCTCGGCATCGAGCCGCTCGGCTTCCTCTCGTTCGCCGCGTTGGTGGCCGGCGCCGGCCTGCTTATCGCCGCGGGTGGGCCGCCGGGCTGGCTCACGCCGCTCCTCTGGGCTGGCGTCGCAATCGTCTTTGCCGGCCAGGTCTGGAGCATCGTCCGGGTGCGGCGAGCGATGCACGCAGACGAAGCGCGGCCCCTCGTTGGCAGGGTCGCCATCGCCCGGACGGACCTCACCCCGCACGGCGAAGTCGCTATCAAGGGTGAGCGCTGGCAGGCCGTAATCGTTCGTGGCACGGCGCGCGAAGGAGACACTGTCCGGGTCGTCGGCGCCGAGGGGAGCCGCCTGCGCGTCGAACGGGAGCGCTGACTCAGCGGCGACGTACGGAAACGTCAGCTGCGTGAACTTCGACCCGTTGTCCCGAATCGTGCACGACGACCAGTGTGCCGTCGTCTTCGATACCATCCGCGAGCGCCGCGTAGGGATCGCCGGCGGCCGGCGAGACAACCACGGAGCGCCCGAGGATCATGCTCAACTCCCGGTAGCGCCCGGCCGCCTCACCCACGGGAAGCGCGAACGAGCCCTCCATCGCATTGCAGATAGCGGCGAGGAGCAGCTCACGGTCTGCTGGCGCTCCCAATTCGCGGCGCATGCTCGTCGCCGAATCACGGAGCTCCGGGATCAGCGTTGGGTCGCCGTTCACGTTCATCCCGATCCCCGGGAACGCCACCGGGCCGGACGGACCGGTCTCAGCGTCGATGAGCATGCCCGAGAGCTTGCGCTCAGCAACCCAAATGTCGTTTGGCCACTTGATGCGCGCGTCCACGCCGGTCGCCCGGACCGCCTCACAGACGGCGAGAGGCACGAGCAGTGGGAGCCGCCGGTGCGTTGCGGCGGGCAATCGCAGGACGAGCGTGAAGTAGAGGTTCTCACCGGCCGGGCTGTGGAAGCCGCGGCCGCGCCGGCCCCGTCCCGCCGTCTGCTCTTCGGCGAGCACGAGCGTGCCATGGAGTGCGCCAGCGGCCGCGGCATCGCGGGCAAGCGTCATCGTCGTCTCCACGGACTCCCGGTAGACCAGCGTCCGGCCGATGGCGGCGGTCGCGAGTGCGGCTGCGAAGCGGGACGCGTCGAACGGCTGGGTCATCATCGAACCCCGGTCTCCACAGTACCGCGACCGCGAGGGAGCGGTCACGCCCGGCAGCTTCACCCCGGCAGCGTCGCCAGCGCCAGCCCGGCGACGCGGTGAAAATCGCGGACAAAGAAAAAGGGGCCGGGCAACACGTGCCCGGCCCCAGGATTGAACTCGCAGCCAAGACCCATCACAGGATCTTAGGAGGAGGTCACCTCCTGCGCCTGTGATGGGTCGTAACTACGGCTACTGTGATCCATGCGCATCACCTCCTTCCTTGCTTCCAAGGCTAGCGATTCGGGAGGGCGTTCGTCAATATCTTTACGTCAAGCTACGACGAAATCGGGGATGAACGTTGCGTTTCGCGACTACCCACGGAAGTGGAACGCCTTTGCGAATTCGTACCAACCGGCGCCGACGATCTTGAGCGAGGCGTTCCCCGGCAAGCGCCCCGCCCACGACTGTGGGTCACGCTGATATTCGGCGAGCTTGCGCTCAGCCACTTCCGGGTCGTCCTCATCGAACTCGTAGATCGTGAGGTAGCCCGAGGGAGTCGTCCCGGCGAACCCGCGCGCCAGCCGATAGACCGTGCCACTGAGGATGCTCGGGCAGTTCGCGGTGTCCTCCACGTGGTTGCCCATGTACCACTCGTCGAACTCCTTCTCCATGCCGGGATTGGGTTCGACCATGCCGACCAGGATAAGTTTTGCCATGATTTGCTCCTTTGTTAGCTATTGGCTGGTAGCTGTTAGCTCTTAGTGGGGCTACCAGCGGCCTTACTATCAGCTAGCCACTATGAGCTAGTCGCTTCCCGTCCATCGGTAAACCACCGGCCGGCCCTCTCGAAGCGCGCCCTGGCCGAGGCCGTTCGCCAGGTAGGGCGGCTCGTCACTCTTGATCCGCCAGCCCCAGGTGCTCACGATCCGCATCTGCTGGATGAGCCATTTGCCCGCGTCCGGGTAGGCGCGGAGTGTCGCCTGGTAGACACCACCGCCCCAGCCGTAGGCCCCGGAGGTGGCGAAGTAAGCGCTCAGCTCGGCTTCGTCGCCTTCAACGTTGACGGTGACGTTGGCCGAATGGTGACGGCCCATGCCTCCGTGGTGGGCGGCGTAGAGCTGCTTCAGGTCGTCTCGCCCGTTGAAGTGCAGGTCCTTGCCGCTCCCCGGCGGGAAGTCGATCACGTCGAGGACGGCGTCCGGGGCGAAGATCGCCAGGAGGTCGTCCAGGTGGTCGCCGTCCAGGTGGTGGAGGTACTCGTTGAACGTGCTGAGGCACGCCTCTTTCGCTTCCAGGCGCGCCACGCGGGCGCGAAGTTGGGCGATTTCCTCGTCGATTGCCATAGATGCTCCTCCGAGCTGCTAGCTATTGGCTGATAGCTATTAGTGGTTGATTTCGCCGTCTGACTGGTAGCTAGTGGCTGAAGGGAGTGGGCTGCTAGCTATCACTGGATGCTCCGAGAGCCTCACTAGCAGCTACAGCTGCCGGGGCGTTTGCCGTTAGCTCTTAGCGGTGCTTCGTAGGCCTCACGAACAGCTAACAGCTATTTCACCGGTCCCGCGAAGCTGACGTTCTTCATCGGCGGCACGTCGTCCCAGGGCGGCGGGCCGTAGATCCGGAGCGGCTCGCCGGTGAAGTCCGGCCGCATCCGCAGCGCTGAGTCGGTGCGCTGACGAGGTGGCAGCTCTACAGGGTATCCAACCCAGGCGCCGATGTTCTCGCCCGTGCGGCCGTCCTTCAGCAGGTCGACCATCAGCTGGGCGATCTCCTCGGGCTTCATCCAGGTCTTCACGAAATCTTCGGGCGGCTCTTGCGGCGCCGGCCAGAGGCCGCGGAGCATCGGCGTATCCGTCGCCCCCATCGCGATCCCATTGACCCGGATGTTCTTGTCGGCCAGGGCCAGGGCCCAGGGGCCGGTGAACCCGTTGAGCGCCCACTTCGAGGCGTTGTAGCAGTCGGTGTTCGGAGAGTTCGTGCCGTCCGAACGCGCGGGCAACACGTAGTAGGTGCTGATGTTCACGATATCGCCACCGCCGCGCTTCAGCATCTCCGCCACGCAAAGCCGCCCCATCAGCATCGCCCCCTTCACGTTCGTCTCCATGATCTCGTCGAAGTCGGCCAACGCCTTCTCCCACGAGTCGGTGACAAAGCTCTGCGTCCACTTGCCAGCGTTGTTCACGAGGATGTCGACGCCGCCGAATCGAGAAACGGCCTCTGCGACGACGGCCTCGCAGTCTTCGCGCTTCGCTACGTCTGCCGTCCGGGCGATCGCGCCATGGCCGAGTGCCGCAAGCTCCTGGCCGACCGCCTCAATCCCGGGCTTGATATCGAACGCGACGACGTTCGCGCCCTCTTCGGCCAACCTGAGAGCGAACGTGCGCCCCAGGCCTTGCGCCGCGCCGGTGACGATCGCTGTCTTACCATCGAGAAACGCCATGGTGACCTCCTACTCGATCACGTGGGTGACTTTGGCGGGCGGCGTCGGCTGCAACACGACTTCGTGGCCGACCCAGGTGCCGATGTTCTGGCCCGTCCGGCCCCCGGGGCCTTCGCGGATGATCTGGATCGCCAGGTCGCAGACCTCTTCCGGCTTCATCCACGTGGCTACCACTTCGGGCGGCGCCTTGAACTGGTTGAAGCTGCGCAGCATGTAGCTGTCCGTGGCGCCCATGCACATCGCGTTCACGCG
>CAZQCR010000227.1:0-5016 GCA_964591745.1 uncultured Anaerolineaceae bacterium | reverse complement strand
ACCGGGGCCACCGCGAGCTGCCTATTCGCCCCGATTTCGTCGGGAAGAACATCCCCACGGCGCTCGTCCAGTCTGTCCGCGTCAGGCTCCAGGAAGTGGATGGGGAAGAGGGGGTGTTCGTCCTGGGCACGGAGGCCACCAATGCTTGAACTGACTGAGAAGGGGCCAGCGGTGCGGACGGAGCCCGCCAACGCGACCACGTGGCATCGGAAGGACCTGCTGGACACGGATACCCTGAGCCTCGCCGAGATCGACCTCGTGATGGAGACGGCGACGGCGATGCACGAAATTCGCACGCGCCCGGTGGGGAAGGTGGCGACCCTGAGGGGGACGACGGTGGTGACGCTGTTCTACGAACAGAGCACGCGCACGCGGGCCAGCTTCGAAGTCGCGGCGAAGGCGATGGGCGCCGATGTCGTCAACCTTTCGGCGACGGGGAGCAGCGTGGAGAAGGGCGAATCGCTCATCGACACGGTGAGAACGCTGGAGGCGATAGGCGCGGATGTTGTCGTAATGCGGCACGGCAAGTCCGGGGCGCCGTACCTGGCGGCACGGAACACGCGGGCCAGCATCATCAACGGGGGGGACGGCACGCATGCGCACCCGACGCAGGCCCTGCTCGACCTTTTCACCATGCGGAGACACGTTGGGGACCTGGCGGGGCGCAAAGTGGTAATCGTCGGCGATGTCCTTCATAGCCGCGTCGCGCGCTCGAACCTGTGGACGCTGCTTGCCTGCCGTGCGAGCGTGACGCTCTGTGGGCCACCCACGCTGCTCCCGCGCACGCTTGCCGGTGGAAGCGGCGATAGCCGAGTGAGCGTGACGACGGATTTCGATGGTGCCCTGCGGGACGCCGACGTAGTGATGGCCCTGCGCATGCAGAAGGAGCGCCAGGAATCGGGCCTTATCCCTTCGCTGCGCGAGTACATTGGGGGTTACCAGTTGAACGCTCGCCGTCTCGCCCTGGCCAACCCGGGCGCGCTGGTAATGCACCCGGGGCCAATGAACGAAGGCGTGGAGATAGCGCCCGAGATCGCCCATGGCATCGGTTCTGTTATCGAGGAGCAGGTGACGAACGGGGTAGCGGTGCGGATGGCGATCCTCTACCTGATGGCGGCGGGCAAGCGCTCATGAATGAGACGCTGATTCTTGGAGGGCGGGTGATCGACCCGGCGAACGGAGTGGACGCCGTCCTCGACGTGCACTTGCGCGATGGGCTGGTGGCCGGTGTCGGCCCCGCGCTCGTAGCGGCGGGCGCGAACGTCATCGATGCGACCGGCCGGATCGTGACGCCGGGGTTCGTGGACCTGCACGCGCACCTGCGGGAGCCGGGATTTGAGCAGAAGGGGACGATCGCGACAGAGACCGAGGCGGCGCTTCGCGGCGGCTTCACCACCATCTGCGCGATGCCGAACACAAGCCCCGCGCCCGATAGCGCGACCGTCGTTGAAGCGCTCAAGGAGCGAATCTCGCGCGACGCGCGGGTACGGGTGTTCGTGATCGGCTGCGTGACGCGGGAGCGGGCCGGGAAGGCGCTGGCGGAGATCGCCGAACTGGCGGCAAGCGGCTGCGTGGCCCTGAGTGATGACGGCAGCCCGGTAGCCGACGCCCGCTTGATGCGCCGGGCGTTGGAGCTTGCCGGCGCACGTGGACTGCCCCTGAGTGAGCACTGCGACGACCCGGAGCTGCATGGCAACGGGGTGATGAACGAAGGCCGGGTTAGCGAGCGGCTGGGACTGGCGGGTGAGCCGGCGGCGGCCGAGATCGCGGCGATTTCGCGGAACATCGCGCTCTGCGAAGCGACGGGAGGCCGGCTGCACGTCGCCCATGTCACGACGGCGCGGGGTGTGGAGCTTGTGGCCGATGCGAAGCGGCGCGGCCTGCCGATCACCTGCGAGGTGACACCGAGCCACCTGTTCCTGACCGAAGACGCGGTTTTCGGGCCGGGGCCGGAGCCAGCCTACGACACGAATGCGCGCATCAACCCTCCGCTGCGAACGGAGGCAGACCGACGAGCACTCCTCCGGGGCGTGAACGATGGGACGATCGATGCTATCGCCACGGACCACGCGCCCCATGCGATCGAGGACAAGCTTTGTGAGTTCGATACGGCCGCCGCGGGCATTAGCTGCTTCGAAACGGCGGCTGGGACGCTGCTGACGCTGATCGAGCGGGGCGAGCTGGAACTGCTAGCCGCTATCGCGGCGTTGACGGCCGGCCCCGTCCGGGCCTTCGGACTGGCTTCGCGGGTGCCGGGGATGGGGACGCTCTCGATCGGAGCGCCGGCGGACGTCACGGTGCTTTCGTCCAGCATGCGATGGACCGTCGATGCGAGCCGCTTCGCCTCGAAGGGCCGAAACACGCCGTTGAACGGCATGGAACTCCACGGCGCCGTGGAACGCGTCTTCGTGGCGGGCGTTGAGCGCTTTTCGTTGGAGGCCGCCGTTGTCTAGCGCGCTGTTGGTCCTCGCGGACGGCTCTGTCTACCCGGGTCGGGCCATCGGCGCGACTGGTCACGCCGATGGGGAGGTGGTGTTCAACACTTCTATGACCGGCTACCAGGAGATGCTGACCGACCCTTCGTACGCGGGACAGCTGCTGGTGCTTACCTACCCGCTGATCGGGAACTACGGTATCGATGCGCTGGTAGAGGAGTCGTCGAGGATTCAGCCGACGGGCCTCGTGGTGCGGGAGGCTGCCGCCTTCCATAGCCACCTCCGCTCGACGGGCTCGCTACGGGAGTACCTGGAAGCGCGAGGCGTTGTCGGGATCGATGACCTGGACACGCGAGCGGTGACACGGGCGATTCGCCGCCACGGCGTGATGCTGGGTTCGATAACGACGGACGAGACGGCCGAGGCCGCGATCGCACGCGTGAAGGCGATGCCCGGGTATGACGACGTGAACTGGGTCTCGACGGTTACGGCGCCAGCTGCCTACGACTGGGACGGGGTTCCGGGCCGCTACCGGATCGCCCTGCTTGATGGCGGGGTGAAGCGAAACATCATGCGCAACCTGGCGGCCCGCGACTGTTCGATCCGGGTCTTCCCGGCAACGTCCTCGGCGGAGGAGCTGCTCGCGATGAAACCAGATGGGATCGTGCTATCGCCGGGACCGGGGGACCCGAGGCTCCTGGAGACGATGGTGGCGGAGGCGCGCATGCTCATCGGCAGGGCGCCGATCCTGGGGATCTGCCTTGGGCACCAGGTGGCGGCGCAGGCGCTCGGCGCGGGCACGTTCAAACTCCCGTTCGGGCATCGCGGCGGCAACCACCCGGTGAAGGACATGGTTACAGGGGGCGTGACTATCACGGCCCAGAACCATGGCTACGCGGTAGACGCGGACGGCCTCGATGCCGCCGCGTACGTTAGCCACATCAATCTGAACGACCAGACGGTCGAAGGCATCGCCCTTCGTACCGAACCGCTACTCACAATCCAGTACCATTCAGAGGCCTGCCCAGGCCCGCTGGACAACACGGGCATCTTCGATCGATTCGTTGAGATGGTCGCCGCGACCGGAGGAGAACGATGACAAGGGCAACCGAACTCAAGCGGGCAACCGCGGAAGACGCCGAAGCCGTGGCAGCCATCGTTCGCGGCCTGGGAACGGGCGAGAACATCAGCCTGCCGCCTGAATACACCACGGCCGAGCGCACGCGCGAATGGATGAACCGGCTTGGCGAGAATGGCGTCGTGGTGGTTGCTTACGATGGCAGCATACCGGTCGCCTTCGGTGCGATTGACTACACGACGACGGAGCCAGAAACGGCGCTGCTCGGAGTGTGGGTTCTGCCGGACCATCGGCGTCGCGGGCTGGCGACGGACCTTGCGGAGGAGCTGCTGGAGTTCGCGCGGGAGCGCGGCTACCGGCGCATTCGCGGGCGCTTACCGGACGCCAACGAACCGGCCCTCAGCTTCCTTTCCTCGATCGGGGCGATGGTGCCGCTGCGAAACCCCGACATGACCTTCGAGCTGCCGCTGTAGTGCATGCCATGTCCAGGACGCCAACGACCCCACCAGCAACACGGCCGGTGACGCGAAATCGCGCCCCGTTGCGGCCTCGGAAGCCCGCCACCACCATCCCGGATCTCCTGTTCGCCGTTGGAACGGCCTCGCTGACGATGGCGGCGGTGTTGATCGCGGCGTCCTTTGGCAGCGATGACCTGGTTGGGGGCGATACCGGACGGATCCTGGCGCGGTTCTTCGCTGGCGCACTGGCTGTTTCGGCGGTGCTGCTCTTCCTGCTCGGGGTCATCCTCTTGCGGGACGACCGGGGCGGTGCGGACCACTACCGGGTGCCGATCGCGCTCGGCCTGGTCGTCGGCCTGGTGGAGGGCTGGCTCTTCATTCTCCCGGCTGGCGGAGTGCTCCCGTTCCCGCCCCTCGCGCTGCTCTTCGCCCTGCGGCCGCTGCGGCGACTGGTCAGTAGCCTGCTCCCTGGAGCCTCGCGATGAAGCCTAAGAGCATCCTCATCATCGGCTCTGGTCCGATCGTTATCGGCCAGGCGGCGGAGTTCGACTACGCCGGGACGCAGGCCTGCAAGGCCGTCCGCGAAGAGGGCATACGCAGCATCCTGGTGAATTCGAATCCGGCGACGATCATGACTGACCTGGATGTCGCCGACGCCGTCTACATCGAGCCCCTGACGGTCCCGGTGCTGGAGCGAATCATCGCCCGGGAACGCCCGGAGGCGCTGCTCCCGACGCTTGGCGGTCAGACAGGCTTGAACCTGGCGATCGCGCTGGACCGCGCCGGCATCCTAGAGAAATACAACGTACGGCTGGTGGGGACGCCGCTGGAGGCGATCCGGAGGGCGGAGGATCGGGAGCTGTTTCTCGATCTGCTGAAGAAGCTGGACCAGCCGATCCTGGAGAGCGAGATCTGCCACACGGTGGATGAGTGCGAAGCGGCCGCCCGGACGTTCGGACTGCCGGTGGTGATTCGGCCGGCCTATACGCTCGGGGGCACCGGCGGGGGGATGGCGTATACCTGGGAGCAGCTGAGAACCATCGCG
>CAZQCR010000226.1:0-5021 GCA_964591745.1 uncultured Anaerolineaceae bacterium | reverse complement strand
AGCCATTCGCGGCGAAGCGCTGTCCCCTCCGGGCCGGCAAGGGCGGCGGCCATCAGGGCGTGCCGGCCGTTGAGCCGCGGGACGACCTCCCGGACGTGCGCGGCGATGCCGGCTGGCGAAGTGGGGGGCGGCGACTCGACAAGCCCGGCCGTACGGTCCAGGTGATCGCTGACTGCGCGAATGAGCGCCTGCTTGTCGGCGAAATGGTGATAGACGGTTGGCACGGAGACGCCCGCTTCGCGCGCAACGGCCGGGATGGAGAGCCCGGCAACGCCACGTTGGAGGACCTTGATAGCGGCCTCGACGATGCGGAGGGCGGTGGCTTCCGCCTGGCCCTCTCGAAGCGTGCTCTGGTAAACGCGACTGGTTCGACTATTCATTACATGACTACTTTAATGAATAATCTAATCATGTCAAGATCCAGGCCAGGCAGATTCGGGGGTAGGGACGCGACCGGCCCGAAGTCGGCTGTTTTGAGCGCGCCAACCGCTCTGGTACCATTCCAGCGACTCGCCCGGCGAGGGCGGCGTGGTAGCGGGAAAGGACAGACATGGCCCAGCAGCAGATCTTGGCGCCCGATGGTGGCGTGGCGGACGGCGTGGCCGGAAGAGATGGGAAAGCGCCGTGGGCATGAGCGAAGAGCGATTCGTAGCGGTCGGCGAAGCGAGCGAGATCGCGCCGGGGCAGACGCGCGACTACCAGGTTGAAGACCACAGCATCCTGGTGGCGAACTGTGACGGGGTGTACTACGCCATCGAAGATCGCTGCACGCACGACGACGGCCCCCTCGCCCAGGGCCGGCTGCGCCGCTGCGAGATCGAATGCCCCCGCCATGGCGCCAAGTTCGACCTGAAAACGGGCCGGGCGCTCTCCCTCCCCGCATTCGCCCCGGTAACGGCGTTTCCCACCCGGGTCACCGCCGAGGGAGTGTTGGAGTTGAACCTGGCGGTTGAAAAGCCGAGCCAGCGCTTCGAAGACCCGGGCGGGAAGTTCAGCTTCGGCATCTAAACGCGCACCACACACTCAAGGAGGAAGCAGCATGAGCCAGCAAGCGGCAAGGGCCTTTTTCGACGCCTGGAATCGCCGGGACTTTGAGTCTGCGATGGAGCACGTCGCGGCGGACTGCCACTACGATGACTTCGGTTTCGTCCGGCCGCATGTGGGCAAGGCCGATGTACGGACGCTCTTCGAGAACGTCGCGAAGCGGGCGCCGGATGTCGCCTTCGAGATCACGGAGATGACAGGCGACCGCGACGTTGGCGTCCTCTGGAACGTGCTGGTGAAGGGCGTGGCCGTTTCACGCGGCGTGAGCTACTACCGGTTTGATGCGGAAGACCGGCTCTGCTGGGCACTCGACGCCGCCGACCCCGGGCCAGCGCACCGCACCAGCGACTTCCACTAAGCCACCGCAGAACGGGATCAGGCGCGCGGATCGACCTCGACGACAATCGGCTCGACGGGGGTGTGGCCCCAGCGCAGGGAGATGGATTCCTTGCCCGCAAGCAGGAACAGCGCCCCGAGAATACTGACGGGCAGCACGTTCACGAGGTGAGCGACGATCGCGAAGCTGAGCGCGCGCGTCGCGTCCACATCGAAGGGGATGAGCGAGAGCGTGGCCGCGGCATGGAAGACGCCGATGTAGCCGGGAGAAGAAGGCACGAGCATCGCCAGGTTCGTGGTGCACGTGAGGAGGATGGAGGCGGCGAGCGGCGCGTCGATATCGAGGGCCTGCAGGAGCAGATAGTTGATCGTGAAGGCGCCCACCCAGGCCATGGCGCTGGAACCCCAGACAGGGACGATGAGCCTGCGCGTGAAGAGCTGACGCCAACCAGCGCCGAACGACCGCGCCTCGTCGCGCAGCCGCTCGTTCGTGCGAATCCGCCCGGGCAGGGGGATATGGGTAGCCATTCGCGCGACGTGGCGGTGGAGCAAAATGCTGAGCACCAGGAGCACCGCCACGACGGCGAGGGCGTACCAGGCCCGCTCGAGCCAGTTCGCGTAGGCGTCCGGGATAGGGAGGAGGGGACTGACGAGGACGAAGCAGGTGAGGAGCGTCACGGAGTCCGTAACGCGTTCGGTGAGGAGCGAGGAGAGCACGCTGCCGACACGGAGGCCGGGCTGGCGCGAAGTCATGGCGACGCGGGCGACATCTCCCAGGCGGGCGGGAAGGATGTTGTTCAGCATGAAGCTGATGTGGAGGATACGAAAGAGCCGCCGAATGCTGACGCCAGCGTCGCTCGGGAGGAGGAAACGCCAGCGTAGCGTTTTCAGGGAGAGGGAGATGAGCAGAGAGACAACGGCGAGGCCGATGAAACGGAGATCCGCGTGCTGGAGGATTTCGAGTGCGGTTCGCCAGTCGATAAGGCGGAGCAGGAGCGCAACGCTCCCAAGGGTAAACGCGATGCCGACCACGAAACGGCGCATACGCTGCGTAGTCCCCTCACGGCCGACTGAGCGACCGTAAAGGTAGACTGCCACATTCCGCGCTCGGCGTCAGTCCCCAACTCTGAGAAATTGTAGGGCCGTCAGGCGGCTTTGATCGCCAGGTCGATGTTGAAATCGCCGACGCTGACGATGAGTGGGACCACGAGCCGGGTGAGATTGAGCGTTGAAACCGAGCTGCCGTGCCCGATGAGGAGCAGGGGAGGGGACATGTCGCTTCCGAAACCGGCGCGTTCGAGGTCGATCCCGGCCTGGCCAGTGATCATATTGGCGAGTTCGGCCACGGCGCTCTGGGCCATGGAGTCGAATTCGTGGACGGCTTCGCCCATCATCGCTCCGGCGAGGTGGCAGGCGACGGAGAGCGGCATCGAGTAGATGACGAGACCGGCCACGCCGCCGGTGAGGGCGAGCATGGCGCTGACGTCGTTCGTGGTCTGTGGGGAACGAACGCGGAAGACGGTGCCCTTTTGGGAAGACTCGCCGCAGGCCTGGAGGAGCACGCGGGCGGCCGCCTCTACGAACGGGGCGATCAGTTCAAGACGTGGCTTGTCCGGCGCGTCGGCGACGGCGCGGGCAGCCTCATCTACGGTAATCTTGGCAAGCACGATGTTACTCTCCCTCTTTGTCTTCGTCCGGGCCCCTGAACTAGCCCGCCTTGAGCGCCCGCCCGAGATCGCTGGCATAGGCCCCGAAGTCGTCGATGTCGCGAGCGGTGATGGTGAGCGTCGCGGGTAGGGCGCCAACGTCTTCCATCCGCTCGGCGAGGGCCCAGAGGCACCACGTCTTGAGCATTAACGACTTTTCGACGCGGCCGATGCGGGCACGGGCGAGTTGTGTCGTCAGTTTGCGGTGGGCGTCCAACGAAATCATCACGCTGACGTTCGCGACGCCGCTTCGCCCACCATCGACTTTGAAGGTGAGCTTATGGAAGCCGGTACCGTCGGCCTTGATGTCGGACGACATCAGGACGGCTCGGATCGGAATTGAGGAACTCATTGTTCGCCTCCCCCGAAGGGCTTTACCCATCCATCGTCGTCAATAATGCCCGAAACCTGTAGGGCCATCATTCGGCCGCGCGTCCCGGGCATACCCACGAAGCGTTCACAGTCACCGATGAGCATGTGGAGGGGCTCATCCGTCTCCCGGTCCAACACAAAGACATCACCCGGCTCGAGATTGGCGATATCAACGGCGGGGATGGTCGCCTTCCCGAGCATCACGCGGAGGGGGACTTTCATGGGTAGAACCTGATCGTCCCGGATCTTCACCGGAGCCTCCGTGCTACGGGCCGGACGCCAGTCGAACATGCTTTGAGAGTTCAGCTTCGGCAAAATCTGTTCGAGAATGTTGAGCGGGAAGCAGAGGGAGATTCCGCCGGTCTGTTCGCCGAAGCGAATCTCGTACCAGGCGGTGAGGACGAATTCGTTCGGTGGCACACCGTGCATGAGCTGGGGCCCGAGGGCGAGTTCGGTCACATCGGGGTCGAGGTCCGCCACGCGGGCCCAGGGTTCGACGAGGGAACGGGCGATATCCATGGCGATGTGGCGGACGAGCGCTGTTTCGATGTCGGTCAGGTCACGGTCGGAGGTGCGCTTGGAACGTTTGCCGCGGCCGCCGAGAAGCCTATCGATGATGCCAAAGGCGAGATCGACGCCGAAGGCGGCCATGACGTAGCCGGTGAGCGGCGCCATATTGATGATGACGGCGATGCCGGACGTTCCGATCTGGGCGACATACTCTTCGTAGATTCCGCGCTCGAAGGCGCTGAGGCGGGACTCGACGGGCGAGCGCAGGCGGTTGGAGAGCAAGGCGGCGAGGGAGTTGGAGACGCCCTGCTGCATGACCTGGAGTCCGCGGAGCTGCTCCTTGGAGAGCTTCTCCGGATGGCGGAAGTCGTAAAGCTTGATCCGGTGGCCAGAATCCTTGCGGGCGGCAGCGGCCGCAGCCGACGGGGCGCGAGCCGACGGCTCATCGCTGGTGGAATCACCATTGAGGAGCGCATCGATTTCGCGCTGGCTAAGGACAGAGCTTTCGGCCATGGTCTTCGGAGTGCCTCGCCCTTCACCCTAAATGGGCGGCTCCCATCATCACTATCGGCGCAACCCCCACGGCCGGGCACGGGCGGGGCCTAGGGAGATTCCCTATTGGGAACGACCGTGCCCTCGCCGGGGGTACTCCCGAATGCCCCGTCGCTTTCCGCTCCGTTAGCGTGGCACAAGGTTCAATCTCGCCCGGGAACGATAGACCGGGACAGGAGCAGCACATGATGTCCAAACAGGAAGCCACCAAAGACGGCGCGGGGCGCTCGGCCCACGAAGAGCACGTTGTCGTTTTCCGGCTCTCAACGGAGTACTACGCCGTCGAGATCCACGCCGTCCAGGAGATCGTGCGGATGCAGAGCATCACCGCGATCCCGGGTTCGGATCCATGGCTGGAGGGCATCACGAACCTCCGCGGCCGCGTTGTACCCGTCATCGACCTCCGCCGCCGCTGCAGCCTGCCAGCTGGCGACCACACCTCGGAGACGCGCATTGTCGTCGTCACGACGGTAAGCGGCGTATTCGGCCTGATCGTCGATG
>CAZQCR010000225.1:0-5045 GCA_964591745.1 uncultured Anaerolineaceae bacterium | reverse complement strand
TCAGAGACCACAAACCGTGGCTAACTACTTGACCAGCAACACAGTCGCTCTCCCGGTGCGTTGGGAGAGGGGAGCAACGAAGTATCGAGAGGGAGGAAGACTGATGGCAACAGCAACGATCGGCGACCAGGGCCAGGCAACAGCGCAGGGTGCGCGCTCGGCCGGTGTCCTCTACCAGGAGCTGCTGGATCGCGATACGCGACCAGTGCCGGGGGTGCTCCGGCTGGAGCGCCCGATGGCGCCGGGGGTGACTCGCGTGCCAGCGGAGCGGTACTTCAGCAAGGCCTTCCACGATCTTGAAGTGGAGAAGGTGTGGAAGCGGGCCTGGCAGATGGCCTGCCGTGAAGACGATATTCCCGAGGTGGGTGACTACACGGTTTACGATATCGCCCACCTTTCGTTCCTCGTGGTGAGGACGACGGAGACGGAGATCAAGGCGTACCACAACGCCTGCTTGCACCGTGGCCGCCAGCTTCGGGAGTGGGATGGCAAGCGGGCGGAGGAGTTTCGCTGCCCGTTCCACGGCTGGGCCTGGAACATCGATGGTTCGTTGAAGGATGTGACCTGCCCGTGGGACTTCCCGGATGTGAAGAACGAGGAATACCACCTGCCGGAGGTGAAGGTCGGAACGTGGGGCGGCTTCGTCTTCATCAACCCGGATGAGCACGCGGGTTCGCTTGAAGACTTCCTTGGCGACCTGCCGAAGCAGTTCGAGCGGTGGGGGCTGGAGCACCGGTACAAGCAGGCGCATGTCGCGAAGATCCTGCGGTGCAACTGGAAGGTGGCGCAGGAGGCGTTCATGGAGGCGTACCACGTAGTGGCGACGCATCCGCAGATTCTCCGGAACCTGGGCGACTCGAACTCGCAGTACGACGTGTTCGGCAACTACAGCCGGGCGATTACGCCGGGCGCGACGCCAAGCCCGCACCTGAAGAACAGGCCGACCGAGCAGGAGATGGTGGACAGCTCGCTGGACCTGCAGGAGGGCGAGGCGTCAGTCGCGCCGGTGCCGGAGGGGATGTCGGCCCGGGCGTTCCTGGCATCGCTGAGCCGGGAGGGGATGCGGCCGCAGATGGGCGACTGGATCGACAAGTTCTGCGATTCGGAGTTCAACGAGGCGTTCTACTACACGGTCTTCCCGAACTTTCACCCGTGGGGCGGGTTCAACCGGATCACCTACCGGTTCCGGCCGTATGGGGACGACCCGGACATGGCGATCATGGAGTGCATGTTCCTGGCGCCGTGGCCGGAAGGGGAGGCGAAGCCGCCATCGGCGCCGATCCACTGGCTGGGCGCGGACGACGACTGGACGGAGGCGCCAGAGCTGGGCATGCTCGCCCGCGTCTTTAACCAGGACGTGTACAACATCCCGAAGGTGCAGATCGGCCTGAAGGCGATGAAGCGCCCGGAGGTGGTGTTCGCGAGCTACGGTGAGACGAAGATCCGGCACTTCCACGGCCTCCTGGAGAACTGGATCGCGGCGGAATAACGGCCGCCCGGCCGGCAAAGACAAGACGAACGACGCGCCCACCCGGGCGCGTTTTTCGTGCACTATGGGAGGATGAGCCGTTTGGTGGAGTGCCTGGAGGCGAAGCGGGCGGAGGGAGGCGGGGCCGGCGAGCTGGCCGCCCTCGCGGCGGAGCTGCTTTCCGACGTAGCAGTGACGGGCGCGGACCTCAAGGAGCCGGGGGCCGTAATCGCGGAGGCCCGGGTGGCGTTTGGCGCGATGGCGGCGGAGTGCCGGGGGGCGTTCTCGAAGTACCCTGCGGTGCGCGGGGCAGGCTTCCATTCCGGGGACTCCGACCCTCGTTCGTTCGCGATCTACTCGACGTTTTCCGAGGTCCGGAAGGTGGGCATGTACACGCCGGACGATCTCGCGGAGATGCTGACTGGTGGTGGCGTTACCGAGGGATGGGTGGCGGCCGAGTCGTTGCGGCTGGGGGCGTTTCTGGTCGTGCTGCGGTGGTTAATGGATGAAGTTGATAGGCGGAGGCTGAACCTGCAGGGGTATCGTGAGGGGATCGCGGCAGCGGCGCGCGAATTGGGTGGGGTAAGGGTCGCCGTTGGCTCAGCCTGACAGCTCTTCGGGGCGGAAGCCCCAGCCGTAGCCGCGCATGATCCGCTCCCATTCGTCGTCCGGCGGCGTCCAGCTCTTCGGCTGTGTACAGGGCCTTGCGCCAGTAGCCGAGAACCCACCCGAGCGGCCTGAGCGTTTAGACGTTTCACGGCGGCCAGAACCCCCGAGGCGCGCCCCCACTTTGACCGCCCCCGCCACGAACGGCGCCCGCCGTAGGGATGGCACGCATCGAGGACAGCTTCGTGATATCGTCCTCTCGTGAAACGCAAGCGGGTGCGGGTCGTGTTGGGCGCGTTCGTCGCGGCCGGGTTCCTGGCGGCCATCGGGACCACCGCGATCGTCATCGCGAACAGCCAGGCCGGCGCGGAACAAGACCCCGGAGCGCCGGGAGGCGCACCCTCCGCGCTGTCTGCCCCTGGAATCATCGAGGCGGACAGCGCGCCGAGCTTCGACCCGGAAGCAGGCTTGGAGTGGCTTATCGAAAAGTACGGGCCAACGTTCATCCCGCGCCAGCGCGCTCTGGGCGAGATCCCATCGTCGTTCTACCTCGAGATCGAGTCCCACCCGAGCTTCGCCGGTGTCTACATCGATAACGATGCCGGGACGATCCTGGTGATTCGCGCCACCGATAACCTCGACTATTTCGAGGCCATGGCCGACCGCTACCGCGGAGCGGAGCGGATCATCGTCGTCCGGAAGGCCGAATACACAATGGCGGAACTGCAGGCCTGGCAGGCGCGCGGAGGGGCGGACATGGTTGCTTTGCGCGAGCAGGGCATCGCCATCGCCATGATTGAGGCCGACCCCGTCACCAACCGCCTGATCTTCAGGGTGGTCGACCTCACGGAGGCGAAGGCCGCGCTCCTCGTGGAGCGGTACGGTGGGCCCGCGCTGGTCGTGGTCGAACCCGGCGTCGAGCAGAGGTGGGACTGAGCGACGGCGTTCGCCGGCCGCAGCTCTATGCGAAGAACGTCTGCAGCGTGCGTTCGCTGAGGGCCAGGTTCATGACGTTGGCGCGCTGGAGCTGTTCCCAGTAGTAGCGGTAGGTGGCGCGGTCGTGGAGGTTGCCGTCGTGCTGGATGGGGCCCCAATCGGCGTCATAGGCCTTGAGCATGATCGCCTCGGCTTCTTCGACTTCGGGGGCTTTGGGGGCCATAGCGCGGGTGATCGGCTCGATCTGGGCGGGATAGATCGACCACTGGCGGAGGAAGCCGAACTCTTCGCGGGCGCGGCGGGCGTCGTTGTAGATGAAGTCGGTGTCCTTCAACTCCAGGGTGACGTTGTGGGCGGGGACGACGCCGTTGAGGAGGGCGGCGGCGACGGTCTCGGCCTTGGCGCGATGGAGGACGGCGTGGTCGAACTGCCAGGGGGAACGCATCGCGCTGGAGGGGACAGCGCCGTGGTGGTCGCTGACGAAGTCCATGAGGCCGAAGTCGAGGACTTCGACGTTGGGGAGGGCGGCGAGTTCGAAGACGACGCGGAGGGCGGCCTGGGTCTCCATGAGGACGTGGACGGGGATTTCGCGCTTGATCCCGGCCTTGACGGCGGTGTTGCGGATCTCGTCGATGACCATGGCGCAATCGGCGACGGACATGCTCTTTGGGATGGTGATGTAGCGGACGCGTTCGCCGGCGCCGCCGACGATCATCTCGACATCCTTACGCCAGTGTTCGTGGGAGGGGTCGTGGATGCGGACGCCGGCCATGTTGTACTTGTTGAGGTCGCTGTTCTGCATGCGCACGACCATCTCGGCGTGCTCTTTTTCGCGGCCGGCGGGAGCGCCATCTTCGCAGTCCATGGTGATATCGAAGACGCCGCCCATCTTCGCCTGGAGTTCGAAGGCCTTGGTGATGCGCTCTTCCGTGCCGGCGAAGTGCTCGGCTGCGGGAAGGATGGGGAGGGACTTTTCGCCCGAGAAGAGGGCTTCGGATGGGTGCTTCGGCATGGTTGCGTTCCGATTGGTTGGATTTTGGAGTCGTTGGAGCACAGTATCGGGCGGGTGGGGGTTGGGGTCACGCCGCCGGGGACCGGGAGCTGCCGGCGTTAGGCCCAGGGGACGGGCGCGCCCCACGTGTCCCAGTGCGTGACTTCGGCGGCGGGGCGGCGGCTGGTGGGGCCGAAGCGGCCACGGGGGTAGCCAAGGGGGATGCAGAAGTGAAACTGGATGTCTGCCGGGATGGCGAACATCTCGTGGAAACGGTCCATGACCTGGGGGGGAAGGGTTGTGGGGACGGAGCCGATGCCGAGGGCGCGGGCAGCGAGCATGAGGTTCTGGGCGGCCGGGATGACGGAGTTGGCGGGGCCGTTCTTCGTCCCGAGGACGAAGATGATGCAGGGCGCGTCGCCGATCTCGTTGGCGAGGCGCATGGCGGACTGTGAGACTTTGGCGCCGGCGGGGATGTCTTCGGGCTTCGTCCAGCCTTCGAAGTCGCGGCGTTTGGCCCACCAGGCTTCGTGGTAGAGGGCGCCGAACTCCTTGATGCGCTGGCGATCGGTGAGGACGAGGAAGCGGGTGGGCTGGACGTTGCCGCCGTTCGGCGCTTTGACCGCGGCTTCGAGGATCAGTTCGAGGTCGTCGACCGGGATGGAGTCGGGCTTGAAGCGGCGAATGGAACGCTGGCTGAAGATCGCCTCGCCGAGGGGAATGGAGAGGCGGGAGGGGTCGGTAGTCATGGCCATGCTCCGGGTAGGGGTGGGGGCATGGTAGCGGTGAACCGGAGAGGCGGAAACAGCTAACGCATCACGTGCGAGGAGTGGCTTCGCGCGGGCGGCGGCTCGCCGTGCGGTCAACCTCCGCGAGGACGCGGGGTTCGCAGCTGCTGCAAAGGCCGTGGGAAACGGGCGGGAGCCCGGCCACGATCACGCATCGGCACCAGGCGCAGGTGACACTCATTGGGGGCCTCTTCTCGTTCTTCATCGCGTCAGGGTGGTAACCATGTCGCATGTGGCCCGTGGCTTCAATGAACAA
>CAZQCR010000224.1:3474-5060 GCA_964591745.1 uncultured Anaerolineaceae bacterium | reverse complement strand
GCACGGCATGATCACCGCCCTCGGCGCCGATATCGGGACGTTTACGTACGACGGTGACACCCCGGCCGACGCCCGGCGCGCCGTCCGCACGGCCGGCCACATCGTCATGACGAACCCCGACATGCTCCACAGCGGCGTCCTCCCGCACCACACGAAGTGGGTGAAGCTGTTCGAATCGCTCGAGTACGTCGTCATCGACGAACTGCACAGCTACCGGGGTGTCTTCGGCAGCCACCTCGCGAACGTCCTCCGCCGCCTTCGCCGCATCTGCCAGTTCTACGGCAGCGACCCAACCTTCATCCTCTGCTCGGCCACCATCGCCAACCCGGGCGAACTGGCCGGCGCGCTCGTTGGCGACGAGGTGGAGCTGGTGCAGGAGAACGGTGCGCCCTCCGGAGAACGCGTCGTCGTCATCCACAACCCGCCGGTGGTGAACCGTGAGCTGGGCATCCGCCAGTCTTCGCTCAAGGCGGCGCGGGATATCGGTGCGCGGCTCATTCGTGGCGGTGTGCAGACGATCGTCTTCGCCCCCAGCCGGATGCGGGTCGAACTGTTGCTCACGTACCTCAAGGACGCCCTGCGCAGCAAGCCCGGCGACCCCGAGCGGGTCCAGGGTTACCGCGGCGGCTACTTGCCGAACGAGCGCCGGAAGATCGAACGCGGCCTCCGCGACGGCACGGTCCGCGGCGTCGTCGCGACGAATGCCCTCGAGCTCGGCATCGACATCGGCGGCATGGGCGCGAGCGTGGTGATGGGCTATCCGGGCTCGCTCGCCAGCCTTTGGCAGCAGTTCGGCCGCGCCGGCCGCTCGACGGAGACATCCCTCTCCGTCCTCGTCGCCTCCTCCAACCCGCTCGACCAGTACGTCTGCGCCAACCCGGATTTCGTCTTCGAACGCTCGGTCGAACGCGGCCTGATCGACCCGGACAACCTCTTCATCCTTGCCAGCCACCTGAAATGCGCCGCCTTCGAGCTGCCGTTCAACCTCGGCGAGGCCTTCGGCGCGCACACCGATGAGCTGCTCGACATCCTCGCCGAAGAGGGCGTGATCCAGCGCAGCGGCGACCGCTACCACTGGATGAGCGAGGCGTACCCGGCGGAACAGGTCAGCCTTCGTACCGCCAGCACCGACAACTTCGTGATCATCGAACAGGGCCCCACCGTTCGCGTCATCGGCGAGACCGACCGGCCGAGTGCGCCGCTCCTCATCCACGAAGACGCGATCTACTTCCACCGCGGCCAGCAGTACCAGGTGGAGTACCTGGATTGGGACGACAAGAAGGCCTACGTCACGCCCGTCTCCGTGGACTACTACACCGATGCCCAGCTCGCCGTGGAGTTGAAGGTGCTCGACAGCTTCACCACGGGACCGGTCCCCGGGGGTTCTCACGAACTGGGCGAAGTGGCGATCACCTTCCTCGCCACGATCTTCAAGAAGGTGAAGCTGAACACCCACGAGAACGTCGGCTGGGGCAAGATCGCGATTCCTGAAGAGAGCCATCACACGAGCGCCTACTGGATCAGCTTCGACGAGTCGGCGACACACGGCCTCCCCCGCGACCATGCCGCCGCTGGCCTGGTTGGCG
>CAZQCR010000224.1:0-3374 GCA_964591745.1 uncultured Anaerolineaceae bacterium | reverse complement strand
GAGTCGGCGACACACGGCCTCCCCCGCGACCATGCCGCCGCTGGCCTGGTTGGCGTCGCCCATCTGCTCAGGAACCTCGCGCCGATCTACTGCCTCTGCGATGCCCGCGATATCGGCACCGAGACGCAGGTCCGCGCTCCCCACAATGGCCTGCCAACGGTCTTCCTCTACGACTCCGTGCCCGGCGGCGTCGGCCTCGCCGAGAAGCTCTTCGAAGTCCGCGAAGACCTGGTCGACGCCTGCCTCGCCCTGCTCCTCGCCTGCGAATGCGATGGCGGCTGCCCCGGCTGCGTCGGCCCGCAGGTAGAAGCGAACAGCCCGGCGAAGCGGACGGCGCATCTGCTCCTGGAGCGCCTCGGGCGTTAAGAGAACGGCCGCCCTGATGGGCTTCATCAAGAACTCGCGCCGGACCACCCCGTGAATGTGCTACCGTGTAGCACATGACCAGCATCGGCATCCGGGAACTCCGCCAGAACGCCAGCAAGTACATCGCCCTCGTCAAGCAGGGCGAGACCATCGAGATCACCGACCACGGCCAGCCAGTGGCCGTGCTCTCGCCGCTCCCGCCGCCGGCCGAAGAGACGGGGATCGAACGGCTGATCCGGCTGGGCATCCTCACCCCGCCAAAGGTTGAGGGTGGGCTGGCAGGGCTCATCCCGATCCCCATGCGGCCGGGCGAACGACCCCTGAGTGAGATCCTGGCCGAGATGCGGGAAGATGAGCGCTTCTAGGCCAACGGCATACGTTGATGCCTCAGGCCTTGCCAAGCTCGTGATGGCCGAGCCGGAAACGGCTTCGCTGTCCCGCTTTCTTGCCACTTACTCGATGACCGTCAACGACATCGGGGTAACGGAATTGCTCAGGGCCGTGCTCCGCTGGGACGAAGCGATGCTGCCGTCGGCGCGGGCGCTTCTGGACCGCCTGACACTCGTGCATATGACGACCGCGCTCCTTCATGAAGCTGGCACGCTCCTCCCGCGCACGCTCCGCAGCCTTGATGCGATCCACGTTGCTTCGGCACTCGCCCTCGGCGGGGAGCTCGACGTGCTCGTGACCTACGACCGCCGGATGCGCGAGGCGGCGGAACTCGCCGGCCTGCGCGTCGAATCGCCCGCCTGACTCAGGCGCCCCCTTCGCGCGTGTTCCCAATTCGTTTCGTGACGAATTTCACATGCATTTCACAGATCGCCCGGCCACGGCCTTTACGCGCCGCCTATACTGCGATCGCAGGAGGCCCGTAGCGTGCGGACCGTCTTTCTCGTCACTCGCCACCAGGATGTCGCCCGCCTTGGGCCCGCGCTCGAACGCGCTGGCCTCTCCGCGCCGATCGTCGCGCCCGATACGCTTGCAGCCGACGACCTCAGCCCTCGCGCTGACGTCGTCGTCCTGGATCTTCGCGATATCCCCCCGGCTGCCTTCAACATCCTCAGCACGAACTACGCCGAGCAGGGTGTCGTCCTCTTCGCCATCGCGGGCGAAGAGCAGCTCGAACGCATCGCCGTTGACCTAGCCATCGATGACTTCATTGTCTTGCCGGCCGGCGCCGGCGAAGTCGCCCGCCGCATCGAGCGCGCGCTCTGGCGCCGCCACGGCATCGACAGCGAGAACTTCGTTCGTTGCGGTGCCCTCACCCTGGATCTTTCGAACTACCGCGTGACGGTCGAGGACCAGCCACTCGTCCTCACCTTCAAGGAGTACGAACTCCTCCGCTTCCTCGCCATGAATGCCGGCCGCGTCTTCACCCGTGAACAGCTCCTCAACCGCGTCTGGGGCTACGACTACTTTGGCGGCGCCAGGACTGTGGACGTTCACATCCGCCGCATCCGTTCCAAGGTCGAGATCCACGGCCACGCCTTCATCGAAACGGTCCGCAACGTCGGCTACCGCATGGTCGCGGAAGCCCGCAAGCACGACGTCGACGCCTGACGCCGTTCTGACTACCTTGCCCTCCCGGTGTCCGGCGCCTTCGCTTCCAGGAACTCCCGCAGCCAGGCTTCGAATCGCTCGGGGTCGCGGTTCCAGGCTTCCAGGTGGCCCGCGCCCTGCACTTCGATGAGCGTGACAATGTCCGGGCGCTTCCTCGCCAGTTCGACGCTCGTCGAGAGCGGCACTGATCCATCAATCGTCCCATGAATCACGAGGATCGGCGCTCGCAACATCTCCGCATCGGCCAGGAAGTCCACCTTCTCCCAATCGAGGTCGTAGCGAAGCGAACTCATCCACATCCCAATAGCGGTCACGATGCCAGGCACGTTCCGCCGGTCGGCCCGGAAGCGAATGGTCTCTTCGAAATCGAGAACGGGCGCCTCGAGGACCACCGCCCGCACCTCCCCCGCCAACGTCGACCGTTCGAGGAAGCTGACGACGATCGCGCCGCCCATACTCACGCCCGAGAGTACGACATCCGCCGCGCCGTTCGCCTTCGCGTAGGAGACGGCCGCCTCCAGGTCCTGCCACTCCGTGTTGCCGAACTGGTAGCGGTCGCTCGGGTCCCGGGCGACGCCGGCGTCGTTGCGGTAGGTGATAATCAGCGTCTTGAAGCCCAGCCCCGTGAAAACACGCGCCTGGCGGAGCAGTTCCGTCCGCGAGCCACGGTGGCCGTGGACGAGGATCGCCCAGGTCTCGCGGTCGCCATCGACATACCAGGCGGGGAGCAGGCCGAGAGGGCCGGGAACGACGACCTCCTGGAACTCCAGGTTCAACGCCACTTCGGGCGAATCGGGAAAGGCATCTCGCTCGACCCGCGCGAGCTGGCCGGCCGTCAGCGTTCCCGAGATCGGCCTGAGCCGCCTCGTCACTGTGGCGCCGGTACTCACGGTGATCTCCGAGACCTGGCCGTAGCCCGTCGCCGATTCCACACCGAACGTCCCCGGCTTGTCCCAGAACGCTCCGCCATCGCCGGAACTGCTGCGCAGTGTGATCGTCTCGTCGGACACCGCGTCGATACCCAGGGTGAGGGCCTGGTCGCTGGCGCGGACCTCGAACGCGTCGTTGCCCAACTCGCCGCTGAAGTACCAGCCCGCCGCCAGCAGGCCGATCGCGACGACAAGCGCGAGGGCCGCCAGGACGAGGCCGACCACCACCCCACGGCCGTGAAGCCATCGAGAAACACCGCGACGAGGGGCAACGCTGGCCATGCCTGTTCAGCCTGCCGTAGCGGGCCCGCCGTACCAAGGGACAAACGGCCCCGGACATCGCGCCGGGCGGCCCTTACAACGATCTGTCTTCGGCAGGATGCTCCCTTTCGGGCCAGCGCATGCGACCGGAAATCGGGTAGGCTACACCCGCGGAGGAGTTCATGAGCGAGCATCCCGGGGACGCGGGCGCCGCCTCCGGGTCGGCGCGCCGCTACTGCCTCGAATGTGGCGAGATCT
>CAZQCR010000223.1:0-5101 GCA_964591745.1 uncultured Anaerolineaceae bacterium | reverse complement strand
ACTGACGGGAACGTCTTCCGCGGCCATGGCATCGCCAGCGTCGTCATCGGCCGTGGCGGCTACAATCAGCACACCAAGGACGAGTACCTCGTGATCCCGGAGATGCTGGATTGCGCGCGGGTGGTGGAGGCCATCGTGCGGGGCGTGTGAGCGCAGCTTTATGGATGGGAACCTTTCGGCGCCGGGCGGCGTTGTTGGGTACACGAAGCGTTCTTTCGCGGCGTTGCTGGTGCTCGTCGTTACCCTCCTGGCGAGTGCGGTGTCCGGTGGCGGCGAACCAGGCCGGGCGCACGCCTGCTCGTACACTCGCGACCTGGACCTGCGCTGGCTGAGCGACCGGGAGGAGCGGGTGGTGGCTGTCGGGAACGTGATTGAGGCATCCCCAACCGTGGCGAAGTTCCTGGTGGAAGAAGGGCTCCGCGGGGCGAAGAAGGGCGACATTCTCTCGATCAACAACGCTGTGGCCCTGAACGATGTCGGTCCTGACTGCTCGCGACGGATAGGCGGGGGGCCGAACTACCCCACCGGCGTCCGATCGCTGGTCATCCTGAGGACAGATACGTTCGGTGTGACGGATTGGGACGTCAGCGTCTTCGGGAACGCAATGTATCCACTCGATGGCGAAGCATTGACGCACCTGAGCTGGCCCATCCCGTTCGTGCGCCTTGATGACGCGCTGGCCGTACTGGGGCGCCTGGCCAGCAACGTCTACCCTGAATTCGAACGGGGCGGCAATTGTGAAGCATTCAGTGTCCCCGACCTCTGGACCAGCCTGCTGGGCGCCAGCGGCACCACGCTTGTGGTCCGTGGCGACGTGGTTGGAACAGAGGACAAAGTGGCTCGGGTCAGGCTCCGGGAAGTGTTCAAGGGCAGCGGCCGGGCGGGCGATGAAGTCCGCGTCGATGGCCGCTGGACGACCTACGGCGAGGGCTGCTCGGTTGTTCCTGAGGACGAGGCCGAGCGGTTCACCGATGGAGAAGAGGTGATCCTCTTTCTCGTCCCGTCAGACACCGGCGTCGGCGACTGGCGCCTCGCCCTCTGGGGCTCCGGCGCGCTCGCGGTCAGAGGGACGCGCGTGCAGATACACCCGGCGATGCCGACGCTCTCCCAGGTGCGGGCGGCGCTGGCCGGCAGACCGGGCCCGGCCCTTCCGCGGACCGCTCCGAACGTCCTGGCCCCGCCGGACGCTCGCGAACAGCCGGGCGCGGCAGGCGCCGCGGGCTCGTCATCCGGCGATTCGCGGTGGCCGCTTATCGCGGGCGTCGGAGGGCTGGCAGCCGCCGCGCTCGCAGCCTGGGGAGCACGACGCGCGTCGAACGAGCGTGGTTGAGGCGATCGCACGGACTGGTCGAGCGCGGAGGAAGTAGCGTGGGAACCTTTGCTCGCTGGCTGGCGTTACTCTTGGAGTAGTGAAGCGAATCGCCGCCGTCGCCGGGCTCCTCGTTCTGCTCTTGTTCGCGGGAGGAGTGGCGGAGCCGCCGCCGCGCGCCAATGCCTGTTCGTTCACGGCAGGCCTGCCCCGCTGGGATCTGATCCATCGAACGACGCCAGTCGTGGCCGTCGGAGTCGTAACGAAGGCGACTGACACGGTAGCCACCTTCCGGGTCGAGGAGGGCATCCGCGGGGCGAAGGCCGGGGACCTGTTGACGATCAACAACGCGTTGAACCTCGATTGCTACACAGAGATAGGCGGCGGACCCAACTACCCGGTCGGTGCTCGCTACCTGGCGTTCCTGGAGGCCGACACCTTCGGTCTGGCCCAATGGATGCCCGAGAAGGCCGGGCGCGACATGTACACAATCCAGGGCGATGAGCTCACAAACCCCTGGTACCAGGAGCCCTCAACTCCCCTGGACTCCGCGCTTGCGGAGCTGAGGGCGCTGCCGGCGGATACGAAACCCGCCTACCACCATGAGCGAGCGTGCGAACTGTTCGAAGTTCACGACTTCCCCACCGCCATCAAAGGAACAGGGTGGGCGACAGCCGTGGTTCGCGGCGAAGTGGCGGGCACTCAGGACGATGCGACCGAGGTCAGGGTGACGGATTCGTTCAAGGGGCAGCTGGCGCCGGGCGAGGTTCTGCGCGTGGACGCTCGTCGAATCGGCAAATCGGGCATCTGCACGATCGCCTATTGGAGCGGCTTCGACCGCTTCCTCCCTGGAGACGATCTGATCCTCCTGCTCGTGCCCGCGGATGCCGGGGTGGGCGATTGGCGGTTGGCGGTCTGGGGCTCCGGAGTCCTGGCGGTCTCGGGCACGCGTGTCTCCACATATCCTGGAATGGCCACGCTCCCGCAGGTACGCGAGGCACTCGGCGGCCAGCAAGCACTGATCGCGCCTGTCACTGGCGCTGGCATCGGCGGACGGCTCGCCGCCTCCAACGCGTCCGCGTCCCGAGGGTGGGAGCCGGTTGTCGGGGTCGCCGGGCTGGCCTCCGCTGCGCTGCTCGCTTTCGTCGCCCGCCGTTCGGTGGATCGGCGCGTGCGACGCTAGCGGAGGTTCTCCCACTCGGCCTGGCGGGCGAAGAGAAGGTCGTGCATTGGCCAGAACTTGCCCTGTTCGCCAGCACAGATTGCGGCGGCGCTGGCGTTCCCGGCGTTTGGGTGGATCTGGATGATGGGGAAGTGGAGGAAGGCGATGGCCAGGTCTTTGCCGAACTGGGGGCGCAAGCGGCGGATGTTCTGGTCGGTCCAGCGTTTGCAGAAAGGGCACTGGAAGTCGCTAAATTCGGCGACCATGACGCGGGCGTTGCGGTCGCCTTCGATCGTCGCGTCCGAGACATCGACTGGTCCATCGAGAATCTTGAAGCGCCCGGCGGCGGCCAACTCGGCGATGGCGGCGGAGTAGCCATCGAGTCTGGCGGGACTACCGCGAAGCTCGGCAGCGATGACTTCATCGAAGATGGCGGCGGGCTGTGCACCAACAATCAGCTTGTTGTTGATGACGAAGGTGGGCGTGCCGTTCACGCCCAGGGCGCCGCCGCGGTTGAGGTGGGCGTTGATGAGCTGAGCCGTCTCCTGTTTGCCGAGACACTGTTCGAACTTCGGGGCGTCGATCCCGACTTCTTTGGCGTATGCGTTGAAGAGAGCGAGGAGCGAAGTGGCGGCGGCCGTGCTGGCCGGCCGAACCGTCGATGCGGCATCGACAACCGGGAGGGCGGCGGGTGCGCCGGGGTCGTCATCGCCGCGGGTGAACCAGACGGCGGAGGCGATGACGAAGGAGCCGGCGAGGATCGCGAGGGGCGCGAGGAAGTAGCTCCAGGCCGGTCGGGATGGGCTGGTGCCGGGCTGCGGGGCAGGTTCTCCGGATGGTGGGCCGGGTTCGAAGGGGAGGGCCGGGCGCGGCGGCGCGTCGTCGCCGGGCCCGCGGTCACCAGGAGCGAGGTCGTTGCTCACCGGGCCATCGTAGGGGGCGGCGTGGAGCGGAGGAAGCAGCGGACGTCAGCCGGAATCTCGGCCTCGAAGGACGGCGAGGGTGAGGGCCTCGACGGTGATGATCGCCGGGTCCGCGAGGCGAGCGTCATCGACCCAGCGGCGGGCGTCTGCCCGTGGGTATCCGAGCGCGACGATCGTATCGATGGCGTCGGCGACAAAGCGGCTCTCTTCCATGCGGCGGACATCCACGGCCTGGGCGATGCCACCATCGTGGAGGGACGCTTCGGCGACGACTTTGCCGCGGAGGGAGGCGATGATCTTGTCGGCGGCACGCGGGCCGATCCCGGGGAGGCGGGTGAGGGTGGCGCGGTCTTCCTGTTCGATCGCCCGGGCGATGGTACTGATGCTGACGTTCATGGCCTTTGCGGCTTTGGTGGGGCCTACGCCTTCAACGGTGATGAACTTGCGGAAGAAGTCCCGCTCTGCGCGCCGGAGGAAGCCAACGAGGACGGGGACCGGCTGAGTGGCGGAGGCGGAGTAGTAGATATGCAGTCCGAGTTCGGGGCCTTCGCCTTCGCCGCTCATCTCGGCCTCGCCGGCCAGGCCCTGGATCTCGGGCCAGAGGAAGAGGGGGACGATGACTTCGTAGCGGACGCCCTGTACTTCGAGTTCGATGGCCGGTCCGGTGATATCCATCCGGGCGAGGGAACCGCGAAGGTGGGTGATCATGTGGCGACAGTACGGAGTGGTGAGCAACGGGCAATGAGCGACGAGGGCGCCACCTCCGTTACTCCGTTACGCCGTTACTCCACTACTCCGTTACTCTTCCACCGTGCCCGAGCTGCCGGAAGTCGAAACGATTCGCCGAGACCTGGCTCCCCTGGTGACTGGCCGGCGGATAGAGGCCGTCGAGATCGACCCGGCGACGATCCACCTGCTGGCGGCGACATCGATCGAGGCGGTGCGGGCGAGCCTCATCGGCCGGGAGATCACGGACCTGGGGCGCCGAGGCAAGTACTTGCTGTTTGCCATGGACGATGGAAGGACGCTCGTCGTCCACCTGCGGATGACGGGCCGGATGGTCTGGCGGCCTTCTGGAGCGGTGACGGAGCCGTTTGAGCGAGCACGCCTGGTGCTGGACGGCGGCCACGACCTGCGGTGGGCGGACCTTCGCAAGTTCGGGACGTGGCGGGTGGTGGATGACACGGCCGGGTTGATCAAGCGGCTGGGGCCGGAACCAATCGATGCGGACTTTACGTTTGCGCTGTTCCGTGGCGCGCTGGCGGGACGAACGGCGCCGGTGAAGGCGGTGCTGCTGGACCAACGGCGGATCGCCGGGCTGGGGAACATCTACGTCGACGAGGCGCTCTACCAGGCGGGGGTGAGGCCGGATACACCGGCGGATGCGCTTTCGCTCCCGCGGCTGAAAGCGCTGTTCACGGCCTCACGCGAGGTGCTGCTGCGAGGGATTGAGAACCGTGGCGCGAGCTTCAAGGACTACGTGGATGGCCAGGGCAACGCCGGTAGCCAGCACATGTTCGTCCAGGTGTTTCGGAGGACTGGCCTGCCCTGTTACGCCTGTGGGACGCCCATCGCGCGGACCATCGTCGGCGGACGGGCGACGCACTTCTGCCCGAAATGCCAGAAGAAGCCGAGGAAGAAGTAAAGGGGATTGGGGCGAACGGAGGGGATCGAACCCTCGATCTTCTGGGCCACATCCAGACGCGC
>CAZQCR010000222.1:0-5109 GCA_964591745.1 uncultured Anaerolineaceae bacterium | reverse complement strand
CCCGAAGCAGGCGCCGGAAGGGATCGCGATGGTGGTGGTGAACGGGCAGGTGGCCTACGAGGATGGGCAGCACACGGGCGTTGGGGCGGGGCAGGCGTTGCGCCACGGCCAAGCGTGAATACGGTATCCTGAGCTATCCGAAAGGGAGGTTCGTCCATGAGCGCAGGCATCAAAGAAGAGGCGATTCGTCTCGTGAACGGCCTGCCCGAAGGCTCGACCTGGGACGACCTCATGCAGGCGATCTACGAGCGGCTCGTGATCGAAAAGGCACGCGACGACTTCCGCGAAGGACGGACCATGACGAACGCGGAAGTCCGGGCCCGATACGGGCTGGATGCGTGATCGTCCGGTGGTCCGCGGCGGCCATCGCCGAAGTCGACCTTATCGCGGAGCGATACAGGGAGGTCGCGCCGCAGTTCGGAACGCGCTTGCTCGATCAGATGA
This sequence comes from uncultured Anaerolineaceae bacterium, assembly GCA_964591745.1. Lineage (GTDB taxonomy): Bacteria > Chloroflexota > Dehalococcoidia > Tepidiformales > Tepidiformaceae > JANMTH01. The sequence goes on along the minus strand of CAZQCR010000222.1, from coordinate 4,665 downwards.
CGAGGGCGACGGAGCGGCTGGCGCTGTTTCCGGAATCGGGCCGAATCGTGCCCGAGTACGGTGAGCCGCACGTCCGCGAGATCGTCGTCAGGCCCTATCGCCTCATCTACTCGTTGGGACCGGAGGGAATCGAGGTCATGGCCGTCTTCCACGGCGCGATGATCCTCGATGAGTGAGCGGCGCCTGCTCTTCATCGGTGGAGCCACGGCCGCGGGGAAGACGACGACGGCGCGGGAGCTGTCGCTCGAGTTAGGCGCCGGCTGGCTCGAGGTGGACGCTATCTGGCTTGTACTGCGGGCGCTGTTCCCCGCGGGTTCGCCGGAGCGTCAGATCCTGGCTTTCGACGAAGTGGAGCGGCTGCTCTCCGAAACGCCGGAGCGGCTGGCCAACGACCACCGCGCGGCCGCCGTGTTCGTCTGCGAGGCACTGCCCCCGGCAATCGGGCTCATGCTTGAGACGCACTCGACACTCGTGGTCGAAGGGGCGTGGCTCCTGCCATCGTTCATGGCCGCATTCGAGTTCCCAAACACGCGGATCGACCGCGTCGTGATTCACGAAGCCGAGGCACGAGAAGTCATCCTCGCCATGAAGCACCGGCATGGCGTGACAGCGACGCTGCCCTTCCAGCGGGCGGGCGCGCCCGCATGGTGGCGCTACGGCAACCAGTTCGCCGAGGAGGCGCTCGGACTCGGCATTCGCGTCGTGGCCGCGCGCCCACGAGAGACGCTCCCGGAGCGGGTCCGCGCGGCGGCCCTCGGCGTGTGAACCCTCGTCCCGAGGGCCGGACTACCCTGTTGCTACGCAAGGCGGCGCAGACCGGCCGTCCGACCGGTGGCGGTTCAGAACTCGCGGTCCGGTTCCCGTTCGAAGTCGTTCACGCTCCCCCTGAGAATCCCCCGGTACTCCCTTACCGGGCGGATTGCGCCGACTGCATACGGCCGTTCGGCTGGGTCGTTCGAATAGTCGTCATTCGGGACGTCGGTTTCGATCCCGGGCAGGAAGCCCCGATAGGCACTCAGCGGCTTGAGGACGACGAACTCGACGTGCCCGTCCCGCTCCGTCATTTCCGCCTTCTGGCCCGGCTTCAGGCCCAAAGACTTCCGGATCGAGAGTGGAATCACCACCTGGTATTTCGGCGAAATGGTCACGATCTCCATCGATCTCCCCCGTTGTACGACAATGATCGATCGTGCGAGAACACGACGTCAACGGTGTTCCTTGGCGAAGCGAGCCATATAGTCGGCGACACCACCCTTCACGGAGTTGTCCCATGCCGCAGATGCCCGCCCTCGCCCTCGCCGCCGTCCCGGGACGCCGCAAAACGACCATCGAACTGGCCCAGGAGATCGAACGGCGGGGCTTCGCCGGCATTTACTGCGCCAGCTTCGGCGACAGCATGGGCCTCTGCGTCTCCATGGCGCATGCGACCAACACTATCCGGTTCGGGACGGCGATCGCCCAGATCTACGTCCGTCACCCGTTCGAGATGGCCCAGCAGGCCGCCTACCTGCACGAAGTGAGCGATGGCCGCTTCGTGATGGGCCTCGGCGTCAGCCACGGCCCGACCAACGATCGCCTGGGCGTCGCCACGGGCAAGCCGCTGAGTGACATGCGCCGTTATGTGGAGCAGATGCGCGCGGCCAGCAAGCAGGTGGGCGAACTGCCGCCGATCGTCCTGGCCACGCTGCGCGAGAAGATGGTCGACCTTTCCGTCGAGATCGGCGACGGGGCGGTCTGGGCGAACGCCTCGCGATCGCACATGGCGGCCTCCCTCGCCCATGTCCCGGCGGAGCGGAAGACGGCCGGCTTCTACATCGGCGACATGCTGCCCACCTGCATCGACGACGACCGGGAAGCGGCGGCGGCCGTCTCCCGCCGGACGCTGACCAGCTATCTCATGCTCCCGAACTACCGGAACTACTGGAAAGAGGCCGGCTACGTCGAGGAGATGGAGGCGATCGAGAAGGCGCTGGCCGCGGGCGACCGGGACAGCCTGCCCGGCCTGATGACGGACCGCTGGCTGGCTGATTCCACCCTGTTCGGCACCAAGGCTGAGGTGATGAACGGGCTGGAGGCGTGGTTCGCGGCGGGGGTCACGACGCCGATCCTGGTCCCCTCATCGACGAAGGGCGGCCAGCTGAAGGCGTTCGAGGAGATCTTCGCGGCCTTCGCATAGCGTCGTCCGGCGGGAATTGAAACGCAAAGTGGCAGAGGAGGCGAAGAGCAGGCGCGAACGCGGCACTCTCAACTACCTCCATTCCCTTCTGCCTTCACGACCTCCCTTCGATGGGGCTAGCCGGATCGACGCCGGGCGTGGTGAACTGGGTTGCAGTGTTCGAACATGAACTGAGTGTCGCAATCGATGCAGCGCGGAAGGCCGGAGTAGAGGTCCTTCGCATGCGCCAGGAAGGCCTGAACTACGGCCGGAAGGACGGCTGGGAGCTTGTTTCAGACGCGGACATCCGCGCCGCGGAGATGCTCCACGCCGCCCTCGGTGGTGCTTTCCCGGGGGATGGCTGGCTGAGCGAGGAGCACGTCGATACGGACCGGCGTCTGACGCGCGACCGCACCTGGATCGTCGACCCGATCGACGGAACGCGAGAGTTCCTGCAGGGCATCCCGGAGTACGCGATCTCGGTCGGCCTGGCCGTCGAAGGCGAGCCAGTCCTCGGCGTTGTGTACAACCCGGCCACTGATGAGATGTTCGCGGCCACGACCGAAGGAGCGGTCGAACGGCCTGGCGCCGGCTTCCCGGCGGCCTACGACGTGCTGGTTGGGCGGGGAGAGAAGGAATGGGACGAAGTTCCGACGCTGCCCTTCGGCGGGCAGACGCGGGGCGTCGGAAGCGTCGCCTACCGGCTCGCGCTCGTCTCGGCTGGCAGGGGCGACGCGACGCTGAGCGGCTATGGGCGGAGCGAATGGGACGTGGCCGCGGGGATGGCCCTCTGCATCGCCGCCGGCATGCGGGCCACGGATGTCCTTGGTCAACGGATGCCGTTCAACCAGGCGGAGCCGAGCGTCCGCGGCTTCCTGGTGGCCCTGCCACCGCTGCACGAGCACATCGCGCGGCACCTGCACCGGCGGTAGGGGGCCGGCTCAGGGCTCGATGGCGAGAAGCCGGGCGCCGATCGCCAGGGACTGTTCCGAAGTCGAAGCGGGGAAGTGAGCACCGAGGTCATAGTCGGCCTGGTTCCGCCGAAAGCGGAGATATCTGAGCCAATCCGCCGCCGGGCCATCGAAGAGTTGGACGGCCGCAATGACCAGGGCGTGGTCATCGGCAGTTCCTGTGCCGACGAAGCCGACCCGCGATTCCACCACAACCCGAAGGTGATGGTACGCAGCGTAATAGGCGCGAGACACGGCGCTCCGGTGTGCCGTCTCGGTTCCCATGGAGTGCATCGCCTGGGCGAGGTCGAGCAAGTCCTCCGGTGTCACCACGCCGGCACCGGATCCACGAGGAGCGGGAGTTCGGGCAGGTAGAGGTGTGCATCTCGCAGCGCAGACGCCAGGGCCGGGATCAGCTGCAGCAGACCGCCGCCAACAGGTTCGGAGGGAAGCTCCGCCCAGATCATCGTCACCGGCGTCTCCTGGCCGTCCGGATCGCGGTAGGGACCGACGCGAATCGCGGGTACGACTCCGAAGGAGGCGCAGACCGCCTTGACGATCGCGATCGCTCGCTCCAGGTCCTCGGGGTCCACCAGCATCGGCTCAGCCGCGCGCATCACCATGGGCTGATTCTACCTCGCGCCCAGGACGGTCGCACTTCAGACCAGGAGGCCGCGCAGCTCGGCCGCCGCCGCCAGGACGCGGTTTGGCGCGGTCCCCCCGGTTATGTCCCGGGCTGCGAGGGCGGAGTCTACGTCGAGCGCGAGGATGTCCGAGTCGAACAGCGCGCTCGCCTGCTGGTACGCACCGAGGGGTAGCTCGGCAAGTTCGCAGCGCCTCTCCTCGCACTCGCGCACCAACCCACCGACGATACCGTGCGCCTCGCGGAAGGGCAGCCCCTTCTTCACGAGGTAGTCGGCAACATCTGTGGCCAGGGAGAAGTTCTCGCCGGCGGCTCGGCGCATACGGGGAAGGTCGAATTCGAGCGCGGGGAGCATGGCCGCGAAGATGACGAGCGTCGGAACGACGATCTCGACAGCGGCCAGCACACTCGCCTTGTCTTCCTGGAGGTCCCGGTTGTAGGCCAGGGGCAGGCCCTTCTGGGTGGTCAGCATCGCGACCAGTTCGCCGATCACGCGGCCGGCGCGGCCCCGGGCGAGTTCGGCGACATCGGCGTTCTTCTTCTGTGGCATCATGCTCGAACCGGTGGCGAAGCGGTCCGGGAGCTTCACGAAGCCGAACTCGGCTGTGGCCCAGAGGACGATCTCTTCGCTGAGGCGAGAGATGTGGACCTGGGTCATGGCCGCCGCGGCGAGGAACTCGACGATGAAGTCGCGGTCAGCCGTCGCGTCGAGGCTGTTGCGAGAAACGGCGGCGAAGCCCAGTTCGCGGGCCACCATCTCCCGGTCCAGTGGGTAGGGCGAGCCGGCGAGGGCGCCGGACCCGAGGGGCAGAACATTCGTCCGCCGGCGGCAATCGAGGAAGCGCTCGCGGTCGCGGAAGAGCATCTCCGCGTAGGCGAGGAGATGATGGCCGAGCGTAACAGGCTGGGCACGCTGG
>CAZQCR010000221.1:0-5118 GCA_964591745.1 uncultured Anaerolineaceae bacterium | reverse complement strand
CACCAGGTCCGGGTATAGCTCCCGCTCATCGAACCCCCGGGTGAAGTCGATGTCCTCGTCCGCCGTCGGCATCTCGGCCGCTGGGAACGAGTCGCCCGAGTCGTCCTTTTCCAGCATCCGGTCCAGCGAGACGGTCACCCACCGTGCATTCGATGAAGCGTCACGGTAGCGGTCCAGCGAGATCCCCAGGTGCCCGGCGGCTTCGCGCTCCGTCGGCGAACGCCCGAGGAGCGTCTCAAGCTCGCCCTGCGCCCGCTGCACCTCCCGTGCTTTCTGACGCATCGTCCTGCTCAGCCGGTCCATCCTTCGGAAAGCGTCGATCATCGAGCCCCGAATCCGCTGTACAGCATAGGCGTGGAAGTTCGTGCCCTTCGTCGGATCGTACCTGCGGACAGCTTCCACCAGTCCGCAGGTGCCGTACCCAACCGCGTCTTCGAATTCCAGCAACCCCGGGATCTCCAGGGGCAGCGAACGCGCCACCCGGCGCACCAGCGGCGCATACTGCATCACAAGGCTCTGCTGGTCTTCCAGCGAGAGCCGCGTCAGCGGCGGCTCTACCGCCGCTTCAACGTCGTCTTCATGCTCGTCGATCGGTGTATCCATTCCCCAACACCTCCCCAGGCCCACTACCGGGTCTCAACACCCTGTGTCACGGTTGTCGATCATCTTCCTCGATTGTTCAGAGTGCTCGCGTGACAGAGCAACGTCGTATCGGTGGACGTTCGGCGAGGAAGCGGTAGACGGCCCCGCACACCCGCCAGACCGCCCCCACCACCGCCCAGGCCATGGAGCGCGTGCCGCCACCGCAGCCCGACAGCCATGGAGGGCTATCCGCCCACCGAGGTCACGCCAGACCGCCCCCACCACCGCCCAGGTTCCACCCTCCAACATAACTGATATAGTGCGAAGTCCGCAGGTTATCCAACCCAACCCTCTCCCCCTCCACTTTCGGCCCAACGTTGCGCCAGCGCCCCAAGGTTCCTATAAGACCAACAATGCCCCAGCACACCAACAACATCGTCGTCGCCGAACGCGGCGGAATCCTCAGTCTGCTCACCGACACCGGCGGCGGCGGCTGGACGAAAAGCCCGATCGCTCCAAAAGGACAGTGGCCGACCCCGAACCCACGACGGCCACTCGTCGCCCACTCGATCGTCGACCTCGGCCGCGGTGGCCCTTCCAGCGTCATCGCGCTGACGCAAGCGGATGGCGTCGCCCATGGCATCGCCCACACCACCCCGCCCGGCGTCCCTCCCGTGATCGCTCCCCGGATTCCTCACTACCTGAACTGGTCGCCAGACGGTGCCACCCTCAGCTTCGTCGCGCCGGCCCCCGGAGGCCTCGCCCTCTACCTCAGCGACGCCAACGGCGCCTATAGCTCGGACCAGGTCGCCGTTGGGGCGCCCGTCTTCTCAGCGTGGAACGCCGAAGGCACACGCTTGGCAGTACACCTCGGCAACGAAGTCTTCGTCCACGACACTCGCAGCCGGGAACGCATTCCCCTTTCCAGCAACGCCCTCGGGTTCCGGACACCGGCCTGGGCGGGGGGGCGCGTCTACTTCGCTGAGCCTGGCGAAGGCGGCGTTGCACTCCACTGGCACGACCCCGCGAACGGCCTCGCAGGCAACTCAGGTTCGTTCCGGGGCGGCGTAGCTCTTGCCGCGCAGCCCGGCACCTCCGCCATCGCCGTTGCCGTGGCCGAAGAGCCCGAAAGCGGCATCTTTAACCGATTGTGGCTGGTCGATGGCGACGGCGACGGGGCCAGGACCCTCATTCATCGCGGCCCCTTCGTCTCCTACTTCTGGAATCCCACCGGCGCCAGCGTCGCCCTCATCGTTCCTACCCAGATTGGCGATGGCCGCTACGCCGTCTGGACTCGCGACCCTTCAGGACGCTTCCTGGCGGCCACGGAAGGGTTCGTCCCCGCCCAGGACTACCGAATGCTGCTCGGATTCTTCGATCAGTACGCGCACTCACATCGTCTCTGGTCTCCCGGCGGCGAGGCGTTTCTCGCCTGGGGCCGGCTCGGCGGCGATGCGATCGCGACCTCGTTCGCGGACGGCGCTCCTCGTGATTATGTCCTGCTCTGGCGTCCAGGAGAGGCCCTTCCCCTGGAACAGGTCGTGCTCGCCGAATCAGGGTTCTTCGCGCCCTGGACGGCAGCCGAGTAAACCGAACGTTACGCACGAAATTGCTGGCCGGAAAAGCGCGGCTGTACACTCAAGAGCGACCAAAGGTCTCCGGTTATGACGAAAGGTTAGGGGCAACCCAATGGAGCCTCCCAGCGAACTTGCTCAGCCGAGTGCCGGCGAAAGAGCCGCACGGCTCGCCGTCCTCGCGTTCCTCGGGCTGGCGCTGCTCACGCTCGCCTTCGGCCTCGGTTTCGGCCTCAAAGAGCTGACCGATGACGGCACCCCCGCCAGCGGCACTGTCCGCACCCCCGAAAACACCAACACCAATACCTCGAACGGCTCGGCCGACTCCCTTGGTGCAGAAGCGATCGACGAGATTGTCGAGGTCCTCCAGTCGCAGTATGTCGATCGGAAGACGCTCAGCCCCGAACAGCTCAAGGACGCGGCCATCAACGGGATGATCGCCTCCCTCAACGATCGCGAGACCCACTACATCACCGCCGACGAGCTGAAAGCTGGCGCGCTCCAACTGAACTCCACCTACCAGGGAATCGGCGCCACCGTTTCCGATCGTTCCGGCGTCATCCAGATCGTCGCTCCGTTCCGCGACTCACCGGCTGAAAAGGCGGGCATCCTCGCCGGCGATGTCGTCCTCGAAGTGGATGGCGAACCCACCGATGGGTGGACAGACCAGCACGCCGTAGAAGTGATTCGCGGGCCCAAAGGCACCACCGTGAAGCTCAAGGTCAAGCACGCCGGCGGAGCGATCGAGGAGCTCGATGTCGTTCGCGGCGAAATCGACATCGAGAGCGTCTTCATCGAGCCGAACATCGAAGTCATCCCGGGCGAAAGCGACAAGAAAATTGTCGATAGCACAGGCGCCGAAGCGACGGACGTCTGCTACGTCGCGATCTCCCAGTTCCACGACAAGACCCTGAGCGAGTTGAAAACCAAGGCCGGCGCCTTCGAGTCCAAAGGCTGCAAGGGCGTCATCCTCGATATGCGCGGCAACCCCGGCGGCGGATTGCAGGCCACGATCGACGTCGCCGATGAGTTCCTCAGCAGTGGAATCATCATCGTCGAGCAGGACGGGAACGGAAAGCAGACCCCAACCAACGCTCGATCCGGCGGGGTTCTGACGAAGCTGCCGATCATCGTCCTCCTCGATGCCGGCAGCGCAAGCGGCTCCGAAGTGCTGGCCGCCGCCCTCCGCGACAACGGACGCGGGCGGATCCTCGGCACCCGCAGCTTCGGCAAGGGCACGGTGAATCGCTTGATCCCCCTGACGAGCTGCGGCACGAACAACTGCGGCGCCGTCTACGTAGCCGTTGGCCGGTGGCTCACGCCGAAGGGCGAACAGATCGAAGGGCTCGGCATTACCCCGGATATCGAACTGCCAATGACGTCGGAGCAATACATCGACCAGGGCGACATCCAGGTCTTCAAAGCGATCGACCTTCTGCGCGAGGCCCGCTAAGGGCGTACACTCGCCAGACACACACCAGCGGCCCCGGCCCGCCTCGGCGGACGGGGCCGTTTCGCTTGAGAAACCGATGGCCAAGACTGCGAAGCCTCCACAGGGCGCCTCCATCGCCCAGAACCGCCGTGCCCGCCACGACTACGACATCCTCGCGAAGTTCGAGGCGGGGATCGTGTTGACCGGTTCCGAAATCAAGTCCGTACGTGACCACAAGGTTCAGCTCCAGGGCGCCTACGCTCGCCTGAAGGGCGAAGGCGATGAAGCCTGGCTGCTCGATGCCCACATCGCCCCCTACGCCAACGCGGGCTATACCGGCCACAACCCAACGCGTGAACGGAAACTTCTCCTCCATCGCAAAGAGCTCACTCGGATCCACGAACTCCTCGCCGAAAAAGGCCTCACCCTCATCCCCCTGGCGATGTACTTCAAGAATGGTCGGGCAAAGATCGAACTCGGCGTCGGCCGTGGCCTCAAGAATTATGACAAGCGCGAAAAGATCGCCGAGCGCGATGCCACCCGCGACATCCAGCGTGCCCTCCGCCACAACACCCGGTAGCGCCACTCCCGTGGCCCGGTCGAATAGCTGTGATTCACATTGTCGGCGAATGGAGTACACTATGGCGGAACTCACGGGCCACGCATTCATAGGAGAGACGTTCATGGCAGCTCCCGCATTCGTAGAAGTCCCAGGCCTCAACTTCGATTGGCTCAACCTCGATACCGAACAGGGAATGAATATCTCAGCGGGCCGTCGCGGCCTCACGCTCGAGGACATCAACACGATGACCTACGGCGTGGACGAAAAGGACCTCGCCGGCGCGCCCACATTCGGCGCGCGTGGCTCCAAGGCGGACCCGCGTTCCCCCCGCCACGCCCGTCAGTACAAAGACAAGGGCGATGTCTGGTCGGAGAGCGCCATGCTCCTCTACGAAGAGGCGAATCAGCGCCAGTGGTCCAGCGCCCGCGATATCCCGTGGGAGACGATCAAAGAGCTCCCGGACGACCTCGAATGGGCCATGTGCACGCTCTGCACCTTCCTCACCCAGGTCGAGTTCATCGCCGGTGACCTCCCCGGCCGCTTCATGGAGCAGATCCACCCGGACCACTTCGAGGCCCAGCTCTTCCTCGGCACCCAGATCATGGACGAGGGCCGCCACCTCGATGTCTTCCGTAAGCGAACCCTCGTGAACGGCGGCGGCATGGTCGATGCAGGCTTCGGCGCAATCAACCTCCTCGCCGTCGATGACTTCACAGAGATGACCGCGCTCCTCCACCTCTTCGGCGAAGGCTTCGTCCAGACGCTCTTCCGGATGGGCGAACTGATCTCCCAGAACGAAGCAGAGAAGAAGATCTTCCGCCTTGCCGCCCAGGATGAGAGCCGTCACCTCGCCTTCGGCGTTACCCACATCAAGTACGTCATGGATACCCAGCCCTGGCGCAAGGAAGAGCTCCACCACTACCTGGACATCCAGGAAGGGGCGCTCGGCCAGAGCCAGCAGGCCGGCC
>CAZQCR010000220.1:0-5147 GCA_964591745.1 uncultured Anaerolineaceae bacterium | reverse complement strand
CGCAGCCGCAAAGCGCAGGAATGTGGCGCGGTCCATCTCGCCAAACAACGCCACGTCCGTGACTTGCGGGCGGCCTTCGGTCAGGGTGCCGGTCTTGTCGAGCACAACGACATCGAGCCTGCGGATGCGTTCGAGGACCTCGGCGTTCTTAATCAGGATGCCGCGTTCGGCGCCCATGCCCGTGCCGACCATGATGGCCGTAGGGGTCGCCAGGCCAAGGGCGCAGGGGCAGGCGACGACAAGGACCGCGACCGCGGCCACCATGCCATCGATCCAGCTGCCGCCGAGCGTGCCCCAGGCGACGAACACCAGGAGTGCGAAGACAGCCACGACGGGGACGAAGATAGCTGCGACACGGTCGACGAGCTTCTCGATCGGGGCCTTGGAACCCTGGGCCTCTTCAACCAGCCTCGCCACGCGATGCAGCGCGGTCTGCTCACCAACGGCGGTGGCCTCCAGGCGGACAATGCCCTCCTGGTTGAGCGTGCCGCCGAGAACCGTGTCGCCAGGCTTCCGCTCCACCGGGATCGATTCGCCGGTGATCATCGATTCGTCGACGGTGGAGTGGCCTTCGCGAACGATGCCATCCACCGGCACGCGCTGCCCGGGGCGCACGACCACGACTTCGCCGCGAAGAACGCTCCCGACGGCAACCTCGGTCTCGACGCCCCCGCGGATGACCGAGGCGGTCTTTGCCGCCAGGCCGAGGAGCGCCGATATAGCGGAAGCGGCGGCGCCTTTCGATGTCTCTTCGAAGTACTTGCCCAGCGTGATGAACACGAGCACGGCCACGCTGACATCGAAGAACATGTGCTCCGAGCGGTTCGCGATCACAACCCAGGCGCTGAAGGCGTAGGCGACCGTGGTGCCGAGCGCCACGAGGACGTCCATGTTCGGATTGAGGTGGCGGAGGCTGGTGTAGCTGCCGCGGTAGAATCGCCAGCCCATGCCGAACTGGATGGGCGTCGCAAGGGCCAGGAGCAGCCAGCCGGTGAACCGGTGATTGTCGAAGAGGGCCATGCCAGCGATATCCATCGCCATCGCGAGGACGACAGTGGGCACGCCAAGGAGCGAACCAGCGATGAGCGTGAGGAGCGTCCCCCGCGCGTGGGCGTCGCGCTCCTCCTTGCGATCGTTCCCGGCCTGGGATGGGCGGGCTTCGTAGCCGGCCTTCTCCACCGCGGCGACGAGGGCCGCGACCGGGACGCCAGGCCCGGCGGTCACGAGCGCTTTCTCCGAGGCGAAGTTGACTGCGGCTGTTTCGACCCCTTCGACCTTGCCGAGGGCGCGCTCAACGCGGCGCACGCAGGAAGCGCAGGTCATGCCTGTTATGTCGAGTGAGATGGATTGCTCTTTGACTGCCATGTGATGTTCCCGGCTGGAGCGGAAGCGGGCTACCCCGCGACCGCCGCCACGTAGCCTTCCTCCGCTACGGCGGCGATGATCTTCGGGATATCGATCCGGTCGCCGGTCACGACGGCCGACTTCTCATCGAGGCTAACGGTGACCGTGGCCACGCCCGGCGCTTCCTTCACTGCGTTCGTGACCGCGTTGACACAGTGGTCGCAGGTCATGCCAGTGATGTTGAAGGTGATGCTCTGGGACATGGGATGTAGCCTCCTGGCGTGATCGTGATGGGTCGAATGCGTACTTCCAGCGGGCGGACGGCTAGGTTTCGCCGGGCCCCTGGACCTTGTAGAGCTTCAACAGCTCCTGGACGGCTTTGTCGGTTTCGCCGCCGCCGATCATCTCGACGACGTGCGTCCGCAGGTGACCTTCGAGGACGAGCGCGTCGAGGCTGCGCAGCGCCTTCTGAATCGAGAGCGAGAGGTCGAGGACATCCATACAGTAGCGGTCTTCTTCGACCTGCTTCTGGAGGGCCTGGACCTGGCCGCTGATGATCTTGAGGCGGCGAACTGCCTGCTGCCGTGCGTCTGGGGTCATGGCGCCAGTATAGGATACCCCCCTACCCTATGCAAGCGGCCGGAGGAGTCCCGAGTCCCCAGTCCCCAGTCCCCGGTCCCGCCGAGCTTGCAGCGGCTTCGCGGCGGGAGCACGATGACGGCATGGCTGGACACCGGACCTTCGCCGCCTTCTGGGATTTCATGAGCCGCCGGGAGCCGGCCGCCGAGCGGGAGATGCGCTCCCGGGTGGCCGGCGGCGTGAGCGGGCGGGTGCTCGAACTCGGCGTCGGAGTCGGCAGCAACTGGCGCCACCTGCCCGCGGGCGTGGACTACGAAGCGATCGACCCGGACCCGCACATGCTCAGCCGGGCCCGGCGACACGCCACCGAGCAGGGGAGGACCGTCACGCTGCACGAAGCGCTGGCGGAAAAGCTGCCCTTCGAGGACGCCACATTCGACTCTGTGCTTGTCACCCTCACGCTCTGTTCGGTGCGCAGCCAGGCGCAGTCACTCTCTGAAGCGAAGCGCGTGCTCAAGCCGGGCGGAACGCTGCACTTCGCCGAGCACGTCCGGCCCGCTGGCGTCCGGGGACGCCTCTTCGACATCGCGCAGCCAGTCTGGAGCGTCATCGGCGGCGGCTGCCACCCCAACCGCCGGACGGAGGACGCGATCCGCGCCTCGGGACTGGTTGTAGAGTCGCTGGAGCACAGCCGCCGGAACGGCCTGCCGGTGATCGAGGGGGTGGCGCGAAAGCCGGCGTAGGTGAGCCGCGGGCTCCCGGCCGGCGAATAGCCGAACCCAGCAGCACGGGAGCCCAGCCCGGTATAGAGTCTCCCCATGCGAATCGGCGCCCATGTCTCCTCCGCTGGCGGGCCGGCCAACGTCTTCGAACGGCTCGCGGCGATTGGGGGCGAGGCCGTCCAGCTCTTCATTTCGGCGCCGCAGCAATGGCGGCCGCCGGCCCTTACGGACGAGCAGGTGGCCGCGTTCAAGGCCGCCCACGAAGCGGCGAACGTCCCGGCCTTCTTCCACGGCATCTACCTCATGAACTTCGGCAGCCCCGAACAGCAGACGCTGAACCGCTCCGTCGCCTCCCTCGGCAGCTACCTGCGCTGGGCCGGTGAACTCGATGTCGTGGGCACCGTCTTCCACGTTGGCAGCCACCTTGGGGCGGGCTTCGACTCGGTCCTGCCCCAGATCTGCGAACGGATCCGTGCCGCGATGGAGGCCGCGCCGAACGACTCGCTCGTGATCCTCGAGACGAACGCGGGGCAGGGGAACTGCGTCGGCCGCACTTTCGGTGAACTCGGCGCGATCATCAAGGGCCTGGACAACGACCCGCGCCTGGCGATCTGCATCGACACCTGCCACGTCTTCGCAATGGGCTACGACATCGCCACGCGTGAAGGCTGCGAGATCGCGATGGAGGAGTTCGACCGCGAGATCGGCATCGGGCGGCTGGCGGCGGTCCACGCCAATGACAGCAAGATGCCCCTCGGCGGCGTCCGCGACCGGCACGAGAACATCGGCGACGGCCATATCGGCCTCGATGGCTTCCGCGCCGTCATGTCGCACCCCGCGTTCGCGGACGTCCCGTTCCTCCTTGAGGTGCCGGGAATCGAAGGCAACGGCCCGGACGAAGAGAACGTCCGCCGCCTGAAGCAGATCCGCGATAGCGAGTAGCTACTCCGGCACTCCGTTACTCCGTTACCCCGGCACTCCGGTACACTCCTCGGCCATGGAGACCCCCACCACCGGCCGTCTCAGCGGCGCGCTCTTCACGGAGTGCGCCGAATGGGTCTGGGAACAGCTCCAGGAAGAGAGCTACTATCTCGCGGGCGAGCTGGTGGAGCTGATCCTGCAGACCGAGCGGGAGATCGGCGTCCACACCGGCACTGACCTGATGGCCATTGCCACGGCAGTCGAGCGCGAATTCGAAGAGCGCGGCATCGCTGGCCGGCCCAACCCCGTGGCCGCGCCCCTGATCCACGTCGTCCTCCAGTGGGAGGACGACTTCCTCGGGTTCGCCGGCATCCCCCGCGCGGAGAGCTGATTCGCACGTTTCCCCTCCGTTCTGTCGCGTTGACGTGACGCGGAGAGGCGGTGAGACTTGGCACACGCCAATCGCGAGGAGGTGCCCGCGCACAGGAACCCCAGCATTCTCGGAGAGAGCCACGCAAGCGCCAGGTCCGTGATCTTCACGGATGACGAGGCGGGGGCAGTATCGAACCACTCGGCGGATGGCCCCCCGGCCGGCACAGCCGTAAGGCAGCAGACAAACCAGCGCGGGCAACCGGCTGACAAACCTGCGCCACGTGTCAGGGAACAGCGCACACCCTTCCACTCTCCACTGCAAGCGCCCAAACGTCTGCCCGCCGCCGGGATCGTCACGCCGCGGCGTGGCGCCACGCTGCAAGGAGCATCACTCATGTGTGGAATCGTCGGCTACGCCGGTCTTCGGCCCGCCGCGCCCATCCTCGTCCACGGCCTGCGCGACCTTGAGTATCGCGGCTACGACTCCGCCGGGATCGCTATCCTCGCGCCGGAACCGAATGGCAACCACTTCGTGGTCACCAAGCGGGAAGGGAAGATAGCGAACCTCGAAAAGGCGCTCCTTTCCGAATCCGGCCCGGCCGGCACCACCGGCATAGGACACACCCGTTGGGCCACACACGGGCGGCCGAGTGACGCCAACGCCCATCCCCACCTGAGCTGCGACGGCGAAGTGGTGGTCATCCACAACGGGATCGTGGAGAACTACGCCGAGCTGCGAGCCCGCCTACGCCAGAGCGGCCACACCTTCGCCAGCGAGACCGACACCGAGACGATCGCCCATCTCATGGAAATCGCGATCCAGGGGGGCGCCAGCCTGATCGAGGCACTTCGCCAAACCTGCGGCCAACTCGAAGGCTCCCAGGCGATCCTCGCGATGAGCCACCGGGAGCCCGGGGTCATTGTCGGTGCACGTCTCGGGAACGCCGGCGGCATCGTCATCGGCTACGGCGATGGCGAGATGTTCCTGGCCAGCGACCTGGCGGCGATCATCCCATACACGCGCCGGGTCGCCTTCCTGAACGACGGCGAACTCGTCCGTTTGGACGCGGCCGCGGCGGATTTCCGGACCATTGCCGGCGAACAGGTCGAGCCTGCCGTGAAGACGATCTCGCTGGACCCGGTGAGCGCCATGAAGGGGCAGTACGCGCACTGGATGCTCAAGGAGATGATGGAGCAGCCAGAGGCGCT
>CAZQCR010000219.1:0-5170 GCA_964591745.1 uncultured Anaerolineaceae bacterium | reverse complement strand
AGCAGCGTGCCGGACGGACGCTCAGCCGGATGCCGTCAGTCCCAGCACGCGCCCGACCGCCTCGATCGTCGCGAGCGTCACGCGCTCGCTCTCAGGGCCGGCCGCACGTTCGCCCGCGGCGTGGAGCAAGTCCAGCAGCAGCCAGGCCGTCGCTCCGGTATCAGCCACCCGGTACGCACCTTCGCTCGCCCCCGCCTCGATGATGCGCCGGAGAGCACCGTGCACGCGGTGTAGACCCTCGATGTGCCGCCCTCCATGCCCGTGTAAAGTCTCAACAACCAGCCGATGCATGCCGGCATGTGCCACCTGGAAATCGATCGCTCGCCGCACGAGTTCGTCGGTACGTGCATGCCAGCCAGGCTCGTCCGCCGATAGCGCAATCGAGTCAAGCTCCCGGGCCACCTCGTCCATGAACTTCGTCCGCAGCGCATCGACCACCGAGTCCTTGCTCGCGAAATAGAGGTAGAAGGTCCCTTTGGCCACACCAGCGGCCGCCGCAATCTCATCGACGGTCGTCGCCGCTGCCCCCTGGGCGACCAGGAGTCGCCCCGCCGCCTCGAGCAGGTCATCGTGGCGCTGTTCAGGAGCGCGCCTGCGGGCTGGTGTGGCACTCATGCTCTGAAACTACTTCAGCCTTGCTTTACCGACCACGGGTCATTATTCTGACCGACAGTCACTGACTATTAGTCAGTATGGAGAGATCCGCTTGGAAACCGACCCAAACCCCAGCCATCGACATGATCACCCCTCGCGCCAGGCCGGAGCCGCGACCGCAGCAACCGTCCACGAGCACCGGCACGGCGGCCGGATGATCAACTGGCCCCGGTCCTACGACCTACTCACCTTCATCGCCTTTGGCGGGCGTGAAGGCCGCGCGCGCTGGCGCCTTGCCGAGGGCAGCGGCGTTAAGCGCGACGACCGAGTACTCGACATCGGGTGCGGGACCGGTTCGCTGACGGCGGCGCTGGCCCGCATCGCGGGTCGCGGAAACGTCACCGGCATCGATGCTTCGGCCAGCATGATTGAGCGGGCCTCGCGGAAGAAGGGCGGCGAAGCGGTCGACTACCGTGTTGCGTTCGCACAGGCTCTCCCATTTGATGGCGCTTCCTTCGACCTGGTGACGAGCTGCCTCGCATTGCACCACATCCCGGAGTCGGAATTGGCGCGGGCGTTTAGCGAGATGCGCCGCGTGCTGACACCGGGGGGCCGCGTGTATCTCCTGGACTTTTCAGCCAGGCCGGAAGGCGTCCTCGGGCGCGTCCTCACTCATCTGACTCACGGCGGGGGCGATAGACGCCTGGAGCGAGCTGCCGTGCAGGCGTCAGAGGCCGGGTTCGCGAGCGTGAGCCTCGCGCCGACTACGCATGGGACGCTGACGGCCCTCGTTGGCGTGAACCCGGCTGCCGCGGCGCTAGCGCTCAGCCGCTGAGCGCCGCCACGATGCCCTCGAGCTGGCGCAGATGGTCGAGGTCGTGGACGCGCATGAACAGCGTCCACTCTCGCCAGCTCAACGGGCCAAACCAGGTGTGGACGATCCGCGGATCCGGGTGCTCTTCTCCAGTCGCCGTAGCGACGCGCGCCAGGAGCTTCTCGCGGATCGGTTCGAAGGCCCGCCAGAAGTCCTCTCCGCTCTCCATACCGGGGCGCGCCCCGGGCCTGTTGTCTGTCGCTACGCCTTCCGGTGCTACGCCTTCATCGAGGATTCGCGTGACAGCGGCCTGGCCGTGTTCGTTCATCTCGAGCACATGTGTCAGTACTTCCGCCGCCGACCATTCGCCCTCCGCTGGCCGTTCATGGAAGCGGCTCGCGGGTACGGCTGCGGCTATTTCACGAAGCGGAGCGGCATCGGCCCGCAACTTCGCGGCGAGTTCCGCCGGCGAAAGCTTCGCTGCCTGGGCTATCAGATAGCCGCGAACGCTGGCGGATTCTCCTTCCGTTGGTCCGGGCATGGCCTTCTCCTGTTAGCTGGCGCGACGCTTTTTCCCGCCCTCGATGTTTCAGCGCCCCTGCGTCCTGGCGATTCCCGCATTGAAGGAGTGGTGGAGACGAGGGGACTCGAACCCCTTACCTCAGCGATGCGAACGCTGCGCTCTCCCAGATGAGCTACGTCCCCCCAAACAATCGGGCCGCTCCCATCGTATGGAGCGGCCCGAAGCATGGTCAACTTTTGGTGGTGGCGGCTGAAGCTCAGTGCCGGTGGGAAGAGCCCCGGCCAATCCGGTAACTCGTCTCGCCCGTGAACTCCTTCTCCTTGCCGCACTTCTTGCATCGTCCCGGCGTCAGTTCGCCCCTCGGAGGTTGCAGGACCCAGTGATGGACACAGTCTCCGACCAGTTGAAGCGCTTCTGCCTTCGACATGCAGGAAATCCCCCTCGACAAGCAAGTCTGAGTGCCGTTTGCGCAGGTGCCGGTACCCCACCACCACCTGCTGCGGCCCGCCGGCAGTGTACGGTCAGCTATAGACCGTTTCAATCGACTATGTCGATTCGTCTAACAATCCGGGCAGAGGTGTGATGATGATAACGCCGCCCGCAAGGTCAACGGAGCGGATAACGTCCGCGATCGCCGGGATCAGGACCTCACCTCGTCCACCCTTCACCACGTACACGTCGTTCGCGCCGCCCGGCTGCAAAACCTCGGTGACCACACCGAGATCCTCGCCCGTGTCCGTCTCCATCCGCAGGCCGATCAGTTCATGCAGGAAATATGACTCTTCGTCGTCACGTTGCACGTCCGCGTCCCGCGCCTCGATAAGCAATCCACGCAGCGCCTCCGCCTGGTCGCGGTCGCTCAGCCCGGAAAGCTCGAGGATCCATTGGCCGCGGTCGTCGCGGGCCCGGACAATCGTGTACTCCGTGCCGTTCACGTAGATAGCGCGGCCTGCCCGCAGGTGAGGGGCCGCCGGGTGAAACGCTATCGCGCGAACTTCGCCACGGAGCCCGTGAACGCGGATGACGCGTCCCAGCCCCGTGAAGCCGTCCCGTGGTTCGTCGTTCGTTGGCCGAGGCGCGCCATGGGGCGCCCTGGCGAGCCCCGGATCAGTCACCGATTTCGAGCTGAACCCGGACATCCTCTTTGACCGCCGCAACCTTCACGATCGAACGCAGGCTGGACGCGATCCGCCCGCCCCGGCCGATCACCTTGCCCCAATCGCCCTCGGCCACATCCAGCCGCACGACGACCCGGTCGCCCTGGCGATCTTCGCTCACTTTGACTTCTTCTGGGTTATCTACCAGGGCTTTCGCGAGATACTCCACGACATCGCCCATCATGCTGGCCATCGGCTACTCCTTCGCCGCGGCGGCCGCCGCGGCTTCGATTGCGCCCACGCGACGGAGGATCTTCGCCGCCGCCTCAGAAGGCTGAGCCCCCTTGGCTATCCAGGCCCGCGCTTTCTCGGTGTCGATCTTGGCAAGGGGCGGGTTGGCGTGCGGGTCGTAAGAACCCAGCATCTCGACGAAGTCGCCGTCTCGCTTATCCGGGTTGTCGGCTACTACCATCCGGTAGTACGGCTTCTTGGTCTTGCCCACGCGGCGCAGGCGGATTCGCAGCATTGTTTACTCCAGCTACCCGCCTCGGCGGGCGGACATTCGAATTCGTTTCGATGATGCTACCGTATGCCGCCCTTCTGTGGCCAACGTAACGCCCCGGGAATGGCGGCGAGTGGCCAAACTGGTAGGATGCCCGTTATGAAGCAGACCATTGGTGCCCTCGTCGCCGCCGCAGCGCTCGTCGCCGCCAGTGCGGGAATACTCGTTTACACACCGGCCCCGCCAGCCGTCGCCCAATCCGGCGTTGTGCCCCGGGCGTTCCTGCCCGTCATCGCGCGGGACGGTATCTACACCGCGAACTCGAACCTTCCGCCGGCGGACCCCTCGTACTGCCCTGCCACGGGAAATCCGCCCAGCCCACCGAACTCCATCCTCGGTCTCCTCACTATCGGAGGAGCACCCGTCCCCGCCGGGACCGTCGTCCAGATCGTTCTCGATGGAAAGCTTGGGCCAGCCCGCTTCGTCGCGGCGCCCGGCGGTGGCTACCGCCTCGACTACGCCGTCGGCGGCGCAAGCTGCCCCAACCGTGTCGGCGTGTCCATTGGCGTGCTCGTTGCCGGGCAGATCGTACCGACCGGCAAGACCGTCGGCTCAGGTGGCGCCGGAGTACCCGACCGTTTCGATATCGCCATCCCCTAGGACCGGCGACCCTTCCGATCGGTCCCGGTGCCAGGGCTTGGCGGGCTTCGTGGTATCGAAGATAGCTATAACTCATCGTCTTCACATTGGCGATGTGGCGCTTCGTATCGCTCTTGGCTATCCTTCGGCCTTAAGACTTACGTTTCACGTATGGAGGTCGTATCCCTTTGAGTACCGCAGCCCCTCCTGCCCTTCGCATCCAGCGCGTCGTGGTCCTCGGCGCCAACGGCGCCATGGGCGCCGGTTCCGCCGCCGCATTCGCCTCGGGCGGCTGCCAGGTCACGCTCGTCGCCCGTGACCTTCCCAAAGCCGAGTCGGCCCGCGCCGCGATGCAGGGCATCGCAAAGTCCGAGCGGATCACCGATGACGTTGCCTGCGCAACCTACGACGACATGGCCAGCCACATCGCCGGCGCAGACCTCATCTTCGAGGCCCTCGCCGAAGACCTCGCCCTGAAGAGGGAGATCTTCGCGAAGGTCGATGCAGTCCGCCCTCCGGACGCATTGGTCGCGACCGTCTCGTCCGGGCTTTCCATCCGCGCGATGGCCGAGGACCGCTCGGCCGGCTTCCGCTCCCACTTCGCCGGCATCCACCTCTATAACCCGCCGCACGTGATGACCGGCGTCGAGGTCATCCCGCATCCCGACATGCCTTCCGAAGTCGTTTCCCAGCTCAACGGACTCCTCGCGGACCGCTTCGGCCGCAACGTCGTCCAGACCGCCGACACCCCGGCCTTCGCTGGCAACCGTGTCGGCTTCAAGGTCCTGAACGAGGTCGCCACCCTCGCCCAGGTCCACGGCGTCCAGCTCATGGACACGCTTATCGGACCCTATACCGGGCGCGCCATGGCCCCGCTGGCGACGATCGACCTCGTCGGCTGGGACGTGCACCAGGCGATCGTTGATAACGTCGCCGCCAACGTTAGTGACGAAGCGCCCGGTGCGTTCGCCCTTCCCGCCTACATGCGCACGCTCCTCGCT
>CAZQCR010000218.1:0-5329 GCA_964591745.1 uncultured Anaerolineaceae bacterium | reverse complement strand
TCCCGGGTCTTTCACGACCTCCTCCCCATCGTAGATATGGAGGACGCCTCCGAAGCTCACACCGGGGCTATTGGACTGGTCGAGCGCCCACACCTCGAACTCCTTGTCGCCATCGGCCTCGGCCCGCCCTCCAGCGGCAGCCAGGCCGAGACCGACCCCGAAAACGGCCAGCCCCGCGAGGAGCCATCCCCCCGCCCACCACGTTGACTTGCGTCTCACTCTGTCCCCGATCGTTGCTGGCGATTTGCTGGAACCGCCAAAGCCCGGCCACTCTTATCGCTTCTGAGGTGGAAGTCAATGGCCCGTGCGCAGGAGGCCCGCCGGACGTAACGCAACGCTTCCCCCGGCGCGCCGCGTGTTCCCGCGCGCGCCGCCCGTCGGCTAGACTTCGCGCCAACAGCATGCAGGAGGTACCGACATGGGG
This sequence comes from uncultured Anaerolineaceae bacterium, assembly GCA_964591745.1. GTDB lineage: Bacteria > Chloroflexota > Dehalococcoidia > Tepidiformales > Tepidiformaceae > JANMTH01. The sequence goes on along the minus strand of CAZQCR010000218.1, from coordinate 4,905 downwards.
AAACTTGATGGAAGAGTCGCCGTCGTCACGGGGGCAGCGTCCGGGAATGGCCGGGGCATGGCCATCCGTTTCGCCGAAGACGGCGCCGACATCGTCATCGCCGACCTTGACGACGCGGGCATGGAAGAGACCGCGCGCCAGGTCAAACAACAGGAACGCCAGGCGCTCACCCAGCGCTGCGACGTTTCACGGAAGGCCGACGTGGACGCCCTCATCGCCGCCACCGTCGCGCGCTTCGGCCGCGTCGATGTCGTCGTCGCCAACGCCGGTGTCGCCGAGACCGATAGCGACTGCCTCACGATGACCGAAGCGCAATGGGACCGGACAATCGACATCAACCTCAAGGGAGTCTTCTTCACCCTCCAGGCTGCCGCCAACCGGATGGTTTCCCAGGGCACGGGTGGGCGGCTGATCGCGATCTCCAGCATCATGGGCGAGTGGGGCTCAGCCGGTTCGCCCGCGTATTGCGCGAGCAAGGGCGGCGTCAAACAGCTCGTGAAGTCCTTCGCCATCGCCCTCGGCCCGCACGGTGTCACCTGTAACGCGATCGGCCCGGGATTCATCGAAACGCCGATGACCGCCATGCTCAAAGAGCTTCCGGAGTTCGGCGACTACCTTCGTGACAAGACGCCCGTGGGGTACATCGGGGCGCCGGCGGACGTCGCGGCCGTCGCTTCGTTCCTCGCCGGTGACGATGCCCGGTACGTCAACGGCACCACGATCTTCCCGGATGGCGGCATCACCGCCGGCCTGTACAGCAACGGCCTCCGCCTCGCCGAGCTCGCCGCGGCGGACTGAACGATGAAGACCGAATTCTTCGAGGCCGACCCCTTCGGCGGCGGCAAGGGCAAGCACTACGCCACCATCGAAAGCGACTACCGCTGGGAAAAGGGCGACGAAGTCTGGCTGGAGGTGAACGGCGAGCGAACGAAGCTGCGGATCACCTGGGTGAACGTGACCGTCAAGGACGGCGTGGTCTCGCGTGAACTGCTCGGCCTGAAGATCTGAAAGGGCCCCGGCGCTTGGCCGGGGCCCCTTCACTGGATTCGTGACACGCCGCCAGGGCGGCGCGAACTCAGGATTCGGTGACGGGCTGCGGAAGCGCGGTAGGGCCGCGGCCACGACGGCGAAGGGCAGCGCCCACGCGATGCAGGTGCCCGAAGACCTCCCCATAGGAGGCGAAGGCGCCCGCTTCGTGATAGTCCACGCCCAGCTCCCGGCAGAAATCGCGAACGATCGGCTGGGCCTTCTTCAGGTTGTTCCGCGGCATCGTCGGGAACAGGTGGTGCTCGATCTGGTAGTTCAGGCCGCCGTACCAGAAGTCCGAGAACCAGTTGCCGTTCACGTCGCGCGCCGTCAACACCTGCTCACGCAGGAAATCGAGCCGGGCGTCGGCGTCGATAACCTGCATGCCCTTGTGGTTCGTGGCGAAGATCGAGCTGTTGTACAACCCGAAGACACCCTGGTGCACGAAGAAGAAGGTGATCGACATCTGCCAGCTGGGAAGTGCCCAGAGGAAGAGCCCGTAGGCCGCGAAGTGCACACCCATGGCCGCCGCCTGCAGCCAGGGGCGTTTCGCGTTCCGGTTCCAGAGGTGCGTAATGCTATTGATTCGGATGTTCACGCCCTGCAGCGGCAGAAGGGTGACGAAGATGAACGCCTGAAACGCGATCATCACCTTCATCAGCCGGGACCGGCCCTCGATCTGCTTCACGGAGAAGGCGATCATCGGGAACTGGATGTCCGGGTCCTCGTCGATGTGATTCGGCGTGGCGTGGTGCTGGTTGTGCTTCACCGTCCACCAGCTATGGCTCACACCGAGGAGGACATTGCCGAAGAGGATTCGGGCCATCATATTCGTCCGCCGGCCGCGGAATCCCTGGCGGTGGCCAACATCGTGCGCGAGGAGCGCAACCTGCGTGAAAGCGAAACCCGCGAAGACCGCGGAAAGGACAAGGACCGCCCAGTGGTGAAACACCAGCGGCAGTGCGAGCGCGAGGGCGACCGTCGCGATCATCGCAACGGTCTTGAGGACGTAGTAGAAGGGCTGTGAGTCGAGGAGACCTTCTGCGGTGACCAGCTTCTTGAGGTCACCGTAGTCATTGGAACGTGCGACGGACACCGAGCCTCCGATCCTCCCGGCGTTCGGCCAGGCAGGACGCTGAATGGGGAGCGGGCCCGCAGACCCGTATCACCTTCCGGAACCGTACCACAGGGAGGGGTACGCGCCTGTAAGGGGAACCCCGTGTGGCAGGTAAGAAAACGAACCTCGGATCAACCCGGACGGCCGTCAACGGACGATCAGCGGGCGCCCCCCCGCGACACCGCCCCACCTATCACGACGCGCTGCTAACCTGTTCGGACCGCAGACGCTCCATGCCCGCCAGAGGAGAGCCCGATGTCCGCCCTTTCACAACGCGACCCTGAAATCGCCGCCATCATCGCGGATGAACGAACGAGACAGGTCGAAACGCTCGAGATGATCGCCAGCGAGAACTACGCCTCGGCGGCAGTCCTCGAAGCGACCGGCTCCGTCTTCACCAACAAGTACGCCGAAGGCTACCCGGGCAAGCGCTACTACGCCGGCAACGAACACAGCGACCGCGTCGAAACAGCCGCGATCGACCGGGCGAAGGCGCTCTTCGGGGCCGAACACGTGAACGTCCAGCCTTCATCCGGGGCCGAAGCGAATATGGCCGCCTACTTCGCCACCATTCAGCCGGGCGATACCGTGATGGGGCTCAGCCTGGACCAGGGCGGCCACCTCACCCACGGCTCCCCCGTCAACTTCAGCGGCCGGCTGTACAACTTCGTGCCCTACACCGTCGACCGGGAATCAGAGGTCATCGACATGGCGGCCATCCGGGACCAGGCACGAGCGTGCTCGCCGAAGGTCATCGTCGCCGGCTACACCGCCTACCCCCGCAAGATCGACTTCGCCTCCTTCGCCGAAATCGCCAAAGAGGTGGGCGCGCTCCTGATGGTCGACATGTCGCACATCGCCGGCCTGATCGCCGGCGGCCAGCACGCTTCGCCGGTGGGCCTCGCCGACATGGTCACGACTACCACACACAAGACGCTTCGCGGGCCGCGCGGCGGGATGATCCTCGCGAAAGCCGGGCTCGGCGAAGCGATCGACAAGGCCGTCTTCCCCGGAACCCAGGGCGGCCCGCACCTGCACACCATCGCCGCCAAAGCAGTCTGCTTCGGCGAGGCGTTGAAGCCGGAGTTCAAGGAGTACGCCCGACTCATCGTCGAGAACGCGGCCGTCCTGGCCGAGGCCCTGGTGGCCGGCGGCCTGCGATTGGTTTCCGGCGGAACGGACAACCACCTGATCCTCGCGGATTGCAACTCACTCGGGATTAGCGGCCTGAAAGCGCAAAACGCCCTCCAGGGCGCCGGGATCATCACCAACAAGAACACGATCCCCTACGACACCCGTTCTCCCTTCGTCGGCAGCGGCCTGCGCCTGGGCACGCCGGCCCTGACATCGCGCGGAATGGGCGCGGACGAGATGCGGACCGTCGCCGCCTGGATCTGCCGCGTGCTCAAAGACCCCGACGGCGATGGCGTTCGCGAAACGGTACGGCGCGAGGTCGCCGAGTTCGCCCGCCCCTACCCCGTGCCCGGGATCACGGACGCCCAATAGTACGAACCAGAACAAAGTCCACGATAGTTGGCGCAGACCCCGGAGCCCGATGACTCCCCTCGCCCACGGCGGTGGGAGAGGGTCAGGGGTGAGGGAGAGATGCCCGGCAACGCACCGGACTTACCGTGGTGATGACGCACGGCCGGCCCCTACTGGGCGTAGCCGCCCTCTCGGAGCCGCCGCCAGTGTTCGCCGCTCTGGGCATACCGGTCCATCAAGTACGGGTAGACCGCCTTCACATTAAACAGCGTCTCCATGCAGAGCTGCGCGAGGTAGCCGTCCATCACGGCGGGGTGCTCGTCCGGGTTCACCATGTCGATCGCGAGGCCCGCCTCGAAGCCACCGGGGGCCGCCGGCATATCGGTCGGCTGGTTGGCCACGATCCCCTTCTCCGTCAGGCCGACAATCGCGGCCCGAAGCTGACGCCGGAACTCCGGCGTAACCTCCGTGCCCTCTGGCGCGAGGAACGCATCCCCCCGGCCCTCAGTCTTGAGCCCGGCTACCACGGCCGTCACGTGGTCCACGCGGAGGGTGTCGTCTCCCGCCGCTTTAGAAGGCGGCAACCCCACACACATCACCCCGAGGAGGGCGATTTCCAGGTCGGTGAGGTCGTCCGGGCTATAGGTCACGCGCTCAGTATGCCCGCTGGACGCAGGGGACGGAACCGTCGGGCGAAATCCTCCGGAGCGGCCTCTCTCCACGCGGCCGGCCGCGCCCGGGAAGCATCGGCACGCCGAGACCACGCCAGCCAACCCAACATTTCAACCAGATGAGAGCGACCTTCGCGGTTCCTGTGAATCGGGCGATTTCACGGGCGAATGGCCTCGCAAACACGGAGATCCCGGACGCGGAGCCGTATTGCCGGACGGCCGCCGGGCGCTGGAAGGGCAGATGGACCCAGGAGAGCAGCCTCGTCGGAGGCTGCCAGGACACAGACCGCTCTTTCCGGGGAGCGGCTCAGCTGGGCCAGGGGAGAAGATCATGAACAAAGCAGCATCGGTTATTGCGGCCACCCTGACGCAGCCGCACCTGCGGCGCCCAAAGCCGTAGCCCCGGCGGCAGCTCCGGCAGCCGCTCCACCACCAGCCCCGGCCACGGCCCCGGCTCCACCACCTCCCCCCGCGCCGAAGCCAAAGCCACCGGCCCCAAAGGAGACGAAGGCTTCCTGATGAAGGTCGTAGGGTTCCTCGCCCTGGCAGCCGTCGTCGGGATTGGGGCCGGCCTCTTCTTCGCCCCCCTGGCCGGCGACGTCCTGC
>CAZQCR010000217.1:0-5419 GCA_964591745.1 uncultured Anaerolineaceae bacterium | reverse complement strand
CCGGTGTCCAGGTGGCGACCGTATCCGTGGCAAGCCATGCGCCGGGCTCATTCCCGTGGACGCCGCCGAGGACGACGACGGCCGGCCCGCGCACGCCGCTGTGGTGGATGACCGCACGGGTTTCGGATGCGGTGCCCGGGACGAGGACACGCTCGCTGACGCCAGCGGGTGGTACGGGGACAGGCGTAGGCGTCGGTGGTGGCGGAGGAAGGCCGTCGCTGGCGATGTCCGGGGTAACGGTCCGCCGGATAACGGAGGGCTCATCAGCGGCCAGGGCGCCTGCGGGGCGGCGCGAGCCGTTCTCGGGCGAGGTGCAGGCGGCCAACGCGGTTGCCGCAAGCGAACCGAGGAGCGCGCGGCGGGAGATGCGATGCATGGAACGATTGTACGCGGGTTGTCAGGCGAGGAGCAGGGAGTGGGGAGTCGGAGGGCCAGTCCCCTCGGGCGTTCTCACTCCTCCCAGGGCACCTCGGTCAGGCTGGCGATGCTCACGATATCCGAGTACCCGAACTCCTCGTCCGTCTGAGGTTGTTGCAGGTAGGCACGAACGTACCCGGCCTTCTCGCGACGCTCGTCACCGCTGGCGGAGGGCGGCCGGGCCCTCCCTACCGGTCGGGGCTCGGGGGCGTTGATGGGACGCATACGCCCAGTATATGCCGGAGCCGACGATGCACGGCGACGAGAAGCCTCCGTGCGGGCAAGGCCGGGCGCCGGTACGATTGCCTGGCAAACTGATCCGCTCCTGAGGTGCCTTCATGAACTACCACGACACGCCCGAAGAGGCGGCGTTCCGCATCGTCGTCCGTGACTTTATCGCCGCCGAAGCGCCGAAGGGCGCTGGCCTCGGGAGGGGCGAAGGCGGCTTCAACGCTGGCGGAGAGACCTGGAAGAAGTGGGTGGCGAAGCTGGCCGAGCGGAAGTGGATTGCGCCCGCATGGCCGACCGAGTACGGCGGGGCCGGGCTGAGCGTGATGGAGCAGTTCATCTTCAACACCGAGATGGCGGAGGCGCGGGCGCCCCGCCCGGGCGGAATAGCCACAGGATTCGCGGGACCGACGCTGATCGTCCATGGCACGGAGGAGCAGAAGCAGAAGTACCTGCCCGAGATCCTCGATGGGGAGACGATCTGGTGCCAGGGGTACAGCGAACCGGGTTCGGGCTCCGACCTCGCCAGCCTGCAGACACGCGCCGTCCGTGACGGCGACGACTACGTGGTGAACGGCCAGAAGATCTGGACGTCTGGTGGCCACGTGGCGAAATGGATGATCCTGCTGGCTCGAACCGACCCCGACGCGCCCAAGCATCGTGGCATCACCTACTTCATCGTGGATATGAAGTCGCCCGGTCTCTCCGTCCGGCCGCTGATCAACATGGCGGACTCGCACGAATTCAACGAGGTCTTCTTCGAGGACGTGCGGGTCCCCAAGGCGAACATCATCGGCGATGAGAACCGCGGCTGGTACCTGGCGCAGACGACGTTGAGTTTCGAGCGGTCAAGCATCGGCGCCTCGGTTGGCGCGCGCCAGAACGTGGAGGACATGATCACGTTCGCGCGGGAGAACCGGGACAAGGACGTGAGCACCCTGGGCCACAACCATCAGCTCCGGCACGAACTGGTTGATCGCTTCGTCGAGGCGGGTGTTGCCGCGCAGATGAGCTACAAGATCGTCTCGATCCAGGCGAAGGAGGGGATCGCGCCAGGGCACGAAGCGAGCGTCGCAAAGATGTACGGGACGGAGCTGAACCAGCGCATCTCGCGGACGGCGATGAAGATGCTGGGGCTCTACGGCCAGCTGGACACGAAGACGGAAGGCGTCGACGCGAAGGCGTTCGGGCGGTTCAAATACGCCTACCTTCGTGCGATCGCGAACACGATCGAGGGGGGCACGAGCGAGATCCAGCGGAACATCGTGGCTACGCGCGGGCTGGGCCTGCCGCGGGCGTAGCTCAGGCGGGCCGGCGGTCTTCAAGAAGGGCGTGCAGGTCTTCCATGCGCGTGAAGGGGTGGGCCCCGGCCGCCTCGAGGGTCGACGCCTCCGCGAGGTCACTGAAGCCGAAGACCGTCATACCGGCCGCGATGCCCCCGCGAACGCCGTGCGGGCTGTCCTCGATGACGGCGCAGCGTTCCGGACGCGCTCCCAGCGAGGCGGCGGCGTGGAGGTAGAGGTCGGGGGCGGGCTTGCCGCGGGCCACGTCGTGGGCGCTGAAGATGCGGCCCGCGAAGTGCGTGTGGAGGCCGGTCTTCCCGAGGGTGATCGCCATCTTCTGGTGGGAGCCGGAGGAGGCGACGCACGTCGGCCAGCCGCTCGCGTCGATCTTTTCGATGGCGGCGCGAACACCTGCGATTGCGGTTAGTTCGGCTTCGAAGGCGCCGTAGAGCCGCTCGTAGAAGCGCTTGAAGACGGCCGGCATGGGCCTGCCGAGGCGCTCGTCGATGATGTGTTGGCTCGACTTTTCGGAAAGGCCCATGAAGGTGGCGATGCTCTCGGCGGTGGTCATCGGCCAGCCGGCGGTCGTCAGCACCTCTGCCAGGAGGCGGTTGGCCACACGTTCGCTGTCAACGAGGACACCGTCGCAATCGAAGATGATCAAGTCCCAGGTCACTGCGCGATTCTAACCGGGCGGGGCGATAGGCTTCGTAGCGGTCCGGCTGGGGAACGTGGACGGCGCGAGTTTCCAAACACCCGGCCCACGCGGGAGCACACATGGTCCTCAGTGATCGCACGATACGCACGGAACTGGACGCTGGCCGGATCATCATCGACCCGCTCGGCCCCGGCGCAATTCAGCCGGCCAGCGTCGATTTACGGCTCGGCCATCAGTTCCGGGTGTTTCGCAACTCGCGCATACCGTTCATCGACGTGAAGAAGGAGTACCCGGACCTGACGGAGCTGGTTGAGATCGGCGGCAACGATCCGTTCATCCTCCACCCGGGCGAATTCGCCCTGGCGGTGACGCTTGAGCGGGTGAAGCTGCCGGATGACATCGTGGGGCGGCTGGAGGGGAAGTCATCGCTGGGCCGGCTGGGGCTGATCATCCACTCAACCGCCGGGTACGTTGACCCGGGCTGGGATGGCGCGCTGACGCTTGAGCTTTCGAACATCGCGAACCTGCCGATCACGCTCTACCACGAGATGAAGGTCTCCCAGATCTCGTTCCTGCGGCTGAGCGAACCGGCGGAGCACCCGTACGGTTCGCAGGCGGCGGGCAGCAAGTACCAGGGGCAGGCCGGGCCGACGCCGAGCCGCTACTACCTGAACTACCGGGATTAGCACAGAGTCGAGCAGGTTAGCGGGCGTTGCCTGGCATCTTCCCTCACCTCTGACCATCTCCCAGTGCGCTGGGCGAGGGGAGCCACCGTTGCCAGACCCACGATCCAACGCCGAATTCTTGACCGATTGCTAGACGACGTCTTCGTGCGTCCGGTCAGCGAGTTCGGGGCGGGGGCGCCACTGGTGAATGGTGGCGGCGTGGCGTGAGCGCCGCTGGATGCCGCGAACGACCACCATGATCCCCGCGAAATCGAGCAGCCCTGCGACGAAGACCATCCCGATCGTGAGGAAGAGGCCGATCTCGCTGCCGTTGGTGAGAGCGAAGATGGCCCCGGAGAACACGAGAAAGAGGAGGATGGCGGAGCTTCCGAAGAGCCCCACGAGCACTGCGGGGCGCCATTCGGCGCCATGGTGACCTGGGCGGCGAGGTTTCATGGATAATCTATCGGCAGAATGCAGCCACACCCGAAGAGCGTTGAGCGGGTCAGGCGGGGAGGGTTGGGTTTCGCTGCTCGATGATGTCGGTCATCCGGGCCTTGACGATCTCGAGGACGCCTTCCTGGGCGGGGAAGATGTAGAAATGGTCGTCGCGGATGGCGTTGAAGACCATCTCGGCGACATCATCGGGCTCGATCCCGGCCTGGAGCGCTGCTTCGAACTGGGCGCTCCACTCGCGGACTTCCGATCGGAGGGAGGCGCGATCGGTGGCCGGGCCGAGCTCCGCCGGGCGATTGCGTTCGGCATCGAGGATGGCGGTGCGGATAAGACCGGGGCAGAGGACGGAGGCGGATATCTTCGCACCCATCGCCTTGAAGTCTTTGTAGATGCCTTCGGTCAGGCAGACGACGCCGTGCTTGGAGACGTTGTAGGGGTTGGCGCCGGTGAGCAGGCCGGCCATCGAGGCGGTGTTGACGATGTGGCCCTCTTCGCCGTTCTCCAGCATGCGCGGGACGAAGGCGCGGACGCCGTAAAGGACGCCCATAAAGTTGACGCCGAGCGTCCAGTCCCAGTCCGCCATCGAAGACTCCCATGCGCGGGAGCGGAGGGTGGCGGCAGAAGCGGCGACGCCGGCGTTGTTGCAGACGATGTGAACGTTGCCGAAGCGCGAGAAGGCGGCGTCGGCGAGTCGATTGACGTCGTCTTCGGACATAACGTTGGAGCGGACGGCGAGGACCTTCGCCCCTTTCGCGCTCAACGCGGCTTCCGCCATCGCCAGGGGTTCGCTTTCGATATCAGCGAGGACTACGTTCATCCCCGCCTCCGCGAAGCGGTGGGAGAACGCCAGGCCCATGCCGCTGGCCGCACCCGTGACGACCGCGACCTTCCCCGCGAAGTCCTTCATGCTCGTGCTCCTTCTCTGCGCGGGCGCCCCATGCGCCCGTCTCGCCGGGCATCGTGCCGGAAGCGCCGCCAAGAAGGAAGCAGAGGACGGCGTGGGGTAGAGTTGGGGCTGTGACCCGTACGCGACCGCTGCTCACCTTCGACATGGATGGCGTCCTCTGCCGCCCGCCGTTCGGGATCAATCCCGGGCGCAACATCGGCAAGCTGCGCCGCACCGAGGGCAAGCGGGGCCTGCTCTGGCGGACGGAGCGCATGCGGTACGCGGGCCGACGGCCGATGCAGGGCGCGCGCGAAGGCCTGGAGTTGCTTTCGCAGTCCTACGAGTGTCACGTCCTCTCCGCGCGGGCAGAGCATGCGCGGGAGATCACGGAGGCGTGGCTCAGGCGGTGGATGGGCGGTGTGGAGCTGACGGTGCACCTTCGGCCAGGCTGGGAGGAATCCCCGGCGGCCTTCAAGGTGCGAAAAGTCAACGAGCTTGGACCGCTGGCGCACTTCGAGGACGACCCGCACACGGCTGTCTGGGTGGCCGAACAGATCCCGGCGGTCTTCCTGGTGGACTGGTGGCGAAACCGCTGGCTGACGGCGGAGCGGGTGCATCGGGTCCACCGGCTGGCTGACGCGCTTCCGACACTCGCGGCGCTCACGGGCGGGGCCGCGGAGAGCGGTTGACGGGGACCCGGCTCGCAGCGCAGGCTCGCGCCACGCATCCGAGGGAGGTCAAGGCGATGGCAGTCGAATTCTGGACCAATGGCGCTGGCGTGCCCGGGGGAACGTTCGTCCGACGCGCCCAGGAGGCGGAGGCGGCG
>CAZQCR010000216.1:0-5430 GCA_964591745.1 uncultured Anaerolineaceae bacterium | reverse complement strand
GGGGCGGGGAGGGTGGAGGGGATCGCGTGGCCGAGGCCGCCGCGGTCCGAGCCGCCGGAGCCGCCGCGCACGGTGAAGTCACCGGCGGAGACGACGACTTTGCGGCCATCGAGGGTGCAGACCCCTTCGACGGCGCCCTTGGGCGTGAAGCTGGCGAGCGTGCCATCCTCGCCGTAGACGCCGGCGCCGACGAGGCTCCGGAACTCGCGCCACGAACCGGGATCGACAAGGCGGTCGATCCGTTCGCGGACGGTCAGCTTGCCGTTGGCGTGCTGGCGGGCGATGCCCTCGGCGCCGCCCATGCCCCGCGCCAGCTCGCGCCGGCGCTCAAGCTCGGCGATCTCCACGTCCCATGTCACAGGCAGTTCTCCCACGGTCTTCGGCCCGGGCGCGAACGCCACGGGCTACCGGGGGAGTCTACTCCGGGCGGCCGTTAGTTCGTCACGCGCCCGGCGAACTCTGCCTTCGCGGCTTCGAGTTTGCCGGGTTCAAGGAAGAGATCGAGCGCTGTGAAGGCCAACGCGGTGGCCGCCTTGAAGGTGGCCCTGTGGGCCTGGGGAGTGGCGGCGGCAGCGGTGAAGCCGGGGGTGTGGTTGCCGGTCCCGGGTTCCGTGGGAATGGCGAAGCAGGGGTGTATGGAAGGGACGACGTAGCTCACATCGCCCATGTCCGTACTGCCGCCCGGCCCGGAAAGCACCTGTTGCTTCGTCGGCAGGCGGGGGCCATTGGCTTCGAAGTGGGCTGTGTAGGCGTCCGCCATGACATCGTTGTGGATCATGTCGCTGTAGGGCTGTTCGCCTTCGGGCTGGCTGATGGTGACGGTGCAGCCGGTGGCGGTTGCCGCGCCTTCGAAGCAGCCGTAGATCTTGGGGCGAAGGCGGGCAAGCTCTTCGCGCGTCCGGGAACGGAGGTAGAAGGCGGCGTTGGTGCGGTCGGGGATGATGTTCGGCTTGAGGCCGCCATTGGTGATCACGCCGTGGACGCGGTCGGTGGGGAGGATCTGCTGGCGCATGAGCCCGATGGAGGCGAAGGCCTGGATCATGGCGTCGAGGGCGTTCACACCCTCCCAGGGGGCGGCGGCGGCGTGGGCGTTCTGTCCGCGGTACTCGACCTCGGCCTGTTCGATGGCGAGGACGTTCATGTAGGCGGCATCGCGGGGCGTGGGGTGGAGCATCATGGCGGCGTCGATCCCTTCGAAGGCGCCGTTCTTGATCAGCTCGATCTTGCCACCACCGCCCTCTTCGGCCGGGCTGCCGAGGACGACGATGGTACCGTTGCCCTCGCCCAGCGCGGCCTTGAGGGCCAGGCCGGTGGCGAGGCCGGAGATGGCGATCAGGTTGTGGCCGCAGGCGTGGCCGATGCCGGGGAGGGCGTCGTATTCGCAGAGGACGACGATGCGGGGGCCGCCGCTGCCGGCAACGGCGCGAAAGGCGGTAGGCATGCGATAGGCGCCGCGATCGACGCGGAAGCCCTTCGCCTGGAGGAAATCCGTGAGCACGGCGTGGGCGTGGTGCTCTTCGAAGTTCAGTTCGGGGCGAGCGTGGATGCTCAGGCTGATCGCCTCAAGCTCCTTCGTTGCCCCTTCGATCGCCGCCGCCGCTGTCTCGCGTGCCGCTTCCAGGTTCACCATCTCGGGCTCCTTGCCGCGCGGACGCCCGCGCCTCGCCGTTTGGGGACACTTTACACGGCGGGCGGGCGGCGGCGGGAGAAAGGGGACGGGGTGGACTCAGCGCTGGGCGACGTAGATCGCGAGCCGGTCGCCCTGCCAGTCGTCAGGGAGCCGTACTCCGAAGGCCGCTGTCCGCCCGTTGCCGGCGATGGCGAGTCCACCAACTCCCGGGACCTCCCACCCTACGCCACGTGGGACGTTCACCTCTTCACCGGTTACGGTGTCGATCACGCCAATCGACGGGTCCTTCCCGGCGATCGTGTAAGCGAGGAAGCGCCCGTTCCTGGTCATGACGGGCGACCACAGACGAGCACTGCCGCCGTGATCGGCGACAGCCAGCACATTCAGAGCGGCGGCCGACGTATGGACGAGGTTTTGTTCCAGCGCCCCGTCCGCGACGAAGACCGTGTCGCCATCATCACTCACGGCGACCGCGGAGAGCTCGGTGTAGGTGTCACGGGAAAGCTCAACGACCTTCCCCGTCCTGCGGTCCAACACCTTGAGCATGACCTGATACATGGGTGGATCGCCGATGGAGACGTTTGGCCGTGGGTTCCGAAGTACCGCGGGTTCGGAACGTGGGAGATAGACCTGGTGTGTTACGTACCGCCCGTTCGCCGAGACAGAAGCCATGCTGCCGACCGCCTCCCCGTGCGTCGTCAGCCGTTCGGTCGTGCCAGCCGACCGGTTGCGGACGTACACATGCCAGCCGCGGAAGTAATCGCCTGTGCCGAGCGTGGGCTCGGAGTTGTGGACTGGCGGGGGCAGCTCGTCGCTATCCACGAGGTTCGTCGCCAGCGAGGTGAACGCGACGACGCTCCCATCGGCGGAGATGCTGGGTGAACTGCTCAAGAGGTTGGCCTGGGTGCCGCCGCTCGAAACGGAGACCAGCTCCGTCGTCCCGCGTTCGCGGTCATACACGAAGACATCGCTGGAGAAACCGATGCGGAACCCTTGCTCCGCGGTAGCGTCGAGCGGATCGCCCCAGTCCGGCCGGGCGGCGCGGTCGGCGGCGATGAGCGCGTCCATCGCCACACCGCCGGGCCAGTTCGTATCGCCGTTCACCAGGTTGTCCGCTGCGGAAACGAAGGCGACGAAGCGGCCGTCGGCGGAGATGACGGGGCTGTACGAACCTTCGTTCGCTTCATCACCTCGCAGGCCCATGGAGATTCGCTGCATGGTCTTCGCCTGGCGGTCGTAGACGAAGATATCGGAGACATCGTTGCGATCGTCGCGGACGAGGTTGGTCGCCATCGACGAGAAGGCGACATACCGCCCGTCTGCGGAGATGCTGGGAGCGCCTGAGGGGCCATTCGCCGGCGAGCCGTCGTAGCCAACGGTGATGACTTCGCCCTCGTCGAAGCTGTCGGGGAGTGAGGCCTGTTCCCGGCTGAGGAAGGGGATACCGGCGGCGAACCCGGCGACACCGACCGCGGCCGCGCCGACTCCGAGCTTGAGGAGGAGCGGCCACCCGGCCACGCGGGCGAGCCTGGCGGTCCCTTCACGCGGCTCTTTCCACTGGGCCAGCTCGTCGCGGGATGTAAGCGAGAGCTTTCCAAGCATGTTCTTCACGTGGTACTTCACGGTGTCGTTGCTGATGCCCAGGCGCACGGCAATCTCCGCGTTGTGCTTGCCCTCACGAACGTAGGCCAGGACGCGGGTCTCGGCGGGCGTCAGTGGGGTCGCATAGGGCGGTCGTCCTCGGGGGTTGCCTGTGGATTTACGTGCCATGGCGGAAGCCTACAACGGAAGGGGTGCGATTTACCCCACCCTCTGGGGCCGTACCCTGTAGCGGTGAACCCCTCGCGTCCTGTCCTGATCATCCTCCACGGTGGCGCGGGCTCAGGCGCGGCCGAAGGGGCGGTCGCGCGCGTCCGAACCGCCGCCGCTCGTGCCGCGGTACAGCACGCCATTGCTGGCGGATTCGAGGCGGTGATCGTGGCGACGGACAGGCCGAGCGCCTTCGAACCGTGGCCCGGCCTGATCGTCGACCCCGACGCACCGGGCCGAGCCTTCGATTTTCAATCGCGGGTGAGCGAACTGGTGACACGGTTTGGCCTGGAGCGGCCGGCGGTGATGGGGGGCGGCGCGCTCCCCCTGGCGACGGCGGCGGACTTTGCGGCGCTCGCCGCCGAGGTCTCGAGGGCGGACGGGGTCGTCGTGACCAACAACTTCTTTTCGAGCGACCTGACGGCGTGGACGCCCGGCGAGGCGTTCCACAGCCTCACGAACGTGGCCCGTGACAACGTCCTGCCGCGCCGCCTGCGCGACCAGGCTGGGCTGCGCCCGGTTACGCTGCCCCGCTCCACGAGGCTGCACTTCGACCTGGACACACCGTGCGACCTTGCTGTCCTGGCCCTGCAGGAGAACCTGGCGCCGGAACTGGCCGCCGCCGTGGGCGAGACGCCGCTGCCGCTGGCGCCCTACCGGCGGGTGATGCGCATCCTCTGCGACCCGGCGGCCGAACTCGTGGTCACTGGCCGGGTGGGCAGCGCCGCCTGGAGCTACCTGGAGACGGAGACGGCCTGCCGCGTGCGGATGCTGAGCGAGGAGCGCGGCCTGGCGGCCGCTGGCCGCGAGCATCGTGCGCGCTCGGTCCTCGGCTTCCTGCTGGAGGCGGTGGGGATCGCGGGGTTCTTCGAACGGGTCTGCGCGCTTGGCGATGCGATCGTCATCGATACGCGCGTGATCGAGGCCCACCTCGGGATCGAGCCTTCGCGCGAGGACCGCTTCCAGAGCGACCTGCTGAACGCCAGTGCGATCCTCGATCCGTTCCTACGGGAATTCACGGCGGCGGCGGCGGGCGCGCCGAAGCCGGTGCTGCTTGGCGGCCATTCGCTGGTGAGCGGCGGGTTGATGGCGCTGACGGACGCGGCCTGGCTGGAGAATGATCGGGTAGTCGGTAGTCGGTAGTCGGTAGTCGGTGCCGGTGGTCAGTGCGTCCTGTGGTCGCGAGGGAAGCGGCTAACCGCAGGCGGCGAGGAAGTCTGCGACTTCGCCGAGGAACTCTTCGGGGTGGGTGCGCCAGTATGCGGGGTCCGGGGCGATTCGGAGGTGGCTGCCGGCGATGCGGTCGTGAAGGAGGTGGGCGGCGCGGGCGGGGTGGAGGCCGTCACCTTCGTGGGCGATGATGAGCGTGGGCGCGGTGATCCGGCGGTACTCCTCCGGATCGTGAAACGGCGCCTGCATGAGGCCGCGGATGGCGTAGGCCAGGGCGAGGGGGTTCTGGCTAAGAATGGCCTTGGCCCGCTGGTCGGCCTCCTCGGGGCTGGTGGCGAAGCCGGGGAAGAGGCGGGCCAGCTCGACGGTCTTCTCGACGCCGAAGTTCTCGACGGCGGCGGAGAGCATCTCGAGGGCCTGAAGAGCCTGGCGCTCTTCTGCCGCACGCATGGTCTGCTGGCCAAGGGGTGGCGGCATGATGAGGACGAGGCCACGGACCTTTTCCGGCTGCTCGACGCCCACCCAGAGGGCGGTCGCCGCGCCCATGGATGCACCACCGAAGAAGGCGCGCTCTTCGCCGGCGTGGGCGGCGAGGGCGCTCATGTCCCGGCCGAGTATCTCCCAGGTGTAGCCTCCTGGCGTCTCGGGGCCGCCGGATTGGCCGTGGCCGCGCGCGTCGTAGGTGAGCAGCCGGATGGAGCCGAGGAGATCGTCGAGGACGGAGAGGTTGTTCTCGATCTGCTCCATCGAGCCCATGAGGCCGTGACCGAAGACGGCGAGCGGCCCTTCGCCGTCGAGGCGGTAGCGGATCTGGTGCCCGT